>DASSOH010000112.1:0-20585 GCA_035700865.1 Candidatus Limnocylindria bacterium
CCGGTGCCGCCGTACACGACCAGGTGGTCCGGGTCCTCGGCGACCTCGGGGTCGAGGTTGTTCATGAGCATCCGCAGCGCCGCCTCCTGCTGCCAGCCGCGGCAGGACAGCTCGGTGCCACGGGGCGCGCGGACGGTGCGCGGGCCGCTCCTCGGTTCGACGGCCGTCATGGACCGATGATACGCCGGCCTCAGCTGGCGCTGGTGACCGACAGCAGGAAGGCGATCGCGAAGCCGAGCACGGTCGTCAGGCCGACGGTGTCGCCGCCACCGTCGAAGGCCTCGGGCATCATCGTGTCGGCAAGCATGGTCAGGATGGCGCCGCCGGCGAAGGCCTGGACGAAGCCGACGACCGCCGGGTCCATGCCGGCCAGCACGCCGTTGCCGACACCGGCCGCGATGGCCGAGGCGACGGCCACCCCCACCCAGAGCGTCATGACGAACCGGCGCGAGTGACCCTCGTCCGACAGGTCGCGGCCGCCGGCCACGCCCTCCGGGATGTTCGAGAGGAACACCGCGGCCAGGAACGAGACCGACACGCCGGCCCCGCCAAGCAGCGTCGCGCCCAGCACGATCGACTCGGGCAGGCCGTCGAGCAGGGTGCCGAGGACGATCGCCGGCCCACTGGTCGGCGCGATGGTCCCGCGCTGCGCCGGCTCCCGCGCCTTCCGCTTCGCGCGCCGCTGCAGCAGCGTGTCGCCGGCGTAGAAGGTGAGCGCACCGAGCGCCAGTCCGACGGCCGTCCAGCCGGTCCCGCCGCGGCTGAACGCCTCCTCGGTGAGGTCGAAGGCGAGGGCGCTGATCAGGGCGCCGGCCCCGAACCCCATGACCAGCGCCACCAGGCGTCGCGGAACGTCGAGCCACACCCCGGCGGCCGCGCCCAGGACGAGCGAGGAGGCGGCCGCCAGGCCCCACAGGCCCGCCTCGAGCATGGCGCTCAGTCCTCCCCGAACGGGTTCGGCCGCTTCGGCTTCTCGGGCGGCAGCCGGAAGAAGTCGTCCTCATGCGGCTTCGATGGCAGGGGCAGGGGCCAGCCCTCATCGTCGTCGGCGGGACGTGACGCGCGGAGCAGGTCGGACCAGGCGTCGGCATCGGTCTCGCCCGACAGCTCGCGTCGATACACCGGATACCGATCATCGCCGGCCGCGCGCTCGAATCCGGCCGCCTCGTACACCGATGCCGGCCCGGGCGAGGGGAGCCACGGGTCAGCCGCTCGCTCGGGGTACGCCTCGACGGCGGTGATGCCGCGCCGATCCAGCTCGTCGCACACGGCGGACAGCAGCCCCGCGCCGACGCCGGCGCGCCGGTCGGCCGGCGTGGCCGGTGGGACCTGGAGGCAGGTCACCACCCATGGTGCGGGCGACTCGGGCAGCTCGGGGTAGCGCTCGCGGATCGTCTGCGCCCGCGGATAGGCCGAGAGCGGTCCGAACTGCGCGTATCCGGCCGGCGCCTCGCCGTCGAAGGCCACCATGCCCAGGCTTCCGCCGCGCGCCGTGTCGCCGCGCAGCCTCGACCGCTTGAGGGACGCCCGCGCGTCGGCGTCGGGCGCGCCCTCGGCCGGCCCCTCGCGGTGGCCGTCGACGCGTTCCCAGTAGTCACAGGTCTGGCAGCGCGCTCCGGGCGCCATCGGGTCGGGGATGGCGTCGAACGTCGCGTCGTCGTCGACGAGCCGGAAGCGGAGCTCAGGCATGCGCGCTCGCCGTGGCCGGGTTGGCCAGCAGGTCGCCGGCATGGATGAGGTCACGCAGCGCGGCGATCTCGGGCGCGGGCGGAGCATCGGCATCGCGGTGCGGCACCACCTCCCGGATCCGCCGGTGCGCGACGGCCAACCCGTCGCCCGGCCGCAACGGCGCCCGGAAGTCGATGCCCTGGGCCGCGCACAGCGTCTCGATGGCGAGCACCTGCTCGCAGCGGTCCACCGCGGCGGCCAGTTGCAGGGCCGCGTTGCCGCCCATGCTCACGTGGTCCTCCTGGTTCGCGCTGGTCGGGATCGTGTCCACCGACGACGGGTGGCTCAGCGACTGGAGCTCGTTGACCAGGGCCGCGGCGGTGTAGTGCGCGATCATCAGCCCGCTCTCCACGCCCGGGCGCCTGGTGAGGAACGGCGGCAGCCCGCCGGAGAGGTGGGCGTCCACCAGCCGGGCGGTCCGGCGCTCGGAGATGGAGGCCAGCTCCGCGACCGCGAGCGTCGCGTAGTCGAGCGCCAGCGCCAGCGGCTCGCCGTGGAAGTTCCCGCCCGAGATCACCGCGCCATCCGCGAAGACCAGCGGGTTGTCGGTCGCGGCGTTGATCTCCACGTCGAGGACGCGGCGCAGCTCCGCCAGCACGTCACGCGCGGCGCCATGGACCTGCGGCATGCAGCGCAGGCTGTAGGCATCCTGGACGCGGTGGGCCGAATCGGACCGATGCGACGCCCAGATCTCGCTGTTCGCCATCAGCTCCCGCAGATGTCGCGCGCTGGCCACCTGGCCGGGGTGCGGACGCGCCTCGATGAGACGCGGGTCGAAGGCCGCCGCCGTGCCGAGCATCGCCTCCAGGCTCATGGCCCCGATGACGTCGGCGGTCAGGGCCAGGCGGAGGGCGTCGTGGTGCATCAGCGCCCCGATGGCGGCCATCAGCTGCGTCCCGTTGAGGAGCGCCAGACCTTCCTTGGCCTCGAGCCGCAGCGGCGACAGCCCCGCGTGGGCCAGCACCTCGTCCGCGGGGCCGGGACCCGCGCCGTCGAGGGTGGCCTCGCCCTCCCCGATGGCGACCAGCGCGAGGTGCGCGAGCGGGGCCAGGTCGCCCGAGGCCCCGAGGCTGCCGCGCGACGGGACGATCGGATGAACCGCCGCATTCAGCATGGCGAGCAGGAGCTCCACCACCTCGACGCGAACGCCGGAGAGGCCGACGGCCAGGGCGTTGGCCCGCAGCAGCAGCATGGCCCGCACGACGTCGTCGGGGAGCGGCTCCCCGACGCCGGCGGCGTGGCTGCGAACCAGGTTGTGCTGGAGATCCGCCGTCTGCCCCGGCTCGATCCGAACGTCGGCGAGGTCGCCGAAGCCGGTGGTCACGCCGTAGGCGGTCGCCCCGTCGCTCACGAGCCGCTCGATCACGGCACGGCTGGCTCGCATGCGGTCGGCCGCCTCCGGCGCGAGCTCGACGCGACGCCGCCCACGCGCCACCTCCACGACGTGGTCGATGGTGAGGTCCCGGCCGGTGAGCAGGAGGGGGGGCATCGGTCCGTATACTACGCACCGTGCGACGGCTGCCGGACCCCACCAGCCGCCTCGTCGTCGAGGACGACGCGGCCCTCCGCCTGGGTGGCGCGGTCCCCAGCCCGGCGGTCGCCTTCCTCCTCTCGGTGATCGCCCTGCCCGCGCTCTTCTGGCTCGTGATGCTCAAGCGCACGACCGTCTACACGGCGCCGGAGGAGTGGTTCATGTCGAACGTGGTGCCGGCGTTCCATGCGTGGGTCGCCGCCAACCTGCCGCCCATCGAGGTGCTGATCATCGCCGTCAGCGCCCTCGGCTCCGGCTGGTTCGTGGCCCTGGCCTTCGCCGCGCTGGGGCTGCTGGCGCTGGCCAAGAACCGCCGCGACCTCGCCTTCCTGCTGGCGCTCGGGACGCTCTGCTTCCCGATGGAGTGGGCGCTCAAGTACTTCACCTCGGCCGAGGCGATCAGCATCGGCGACCTGGTGAAGGCGATGTTCAACGTCAACAACATCGGCCTCGACGACATCGCGGACTTCCCGGCCGGACACGCGCTGCGCGCGACGGCGCTGTACGGCCTCGCCGCCTTCTGCGTCGCGCGGTTGGCCCACGACCGACGACAGGGGGAGATCGCCTACGCCGTGGCCCTGGTCCTCATCGGCGCCATCAGCGCCACCCGGATCTACCTGGGGGCGCACTACCCGATGGATGTCCTGGGCGGCTGGATGGCCGGCGGCGCGCTGGTCGCCATCCTCGTCGCCATCCACGTCCTGCGCGTCGACGAGCGGGCCCGGCTGCGCGAGGCGGCCACCCGGGCAACGTCGGGGCAGCGCCGGGTCGCGGTGCCGCGCCGCCGTCCGCCGGCCGCGACGCCCGCACCCGGCAACGGTGGAGCGGCGTCGACGCCGTCGCCCGGCGAGCCGGTCGGAGGCTGAGCGCTGCTCGACTTCATCGACCGGGAGGTCATCCCGTTCATCCTCCAGATGTACGACGCCGTCGGCTACGTCGGCGTGGCGCTGGCCGTGGCGCTCGAGACGATCGTCGCGCCCATCCCGTCGGAGGTCATCCTGCCGATGGCCGGCTGGAAGATCAGCCAATCGGCGGCCGACCCCAACGTGGTCGAGCCGCTGACGGGCCTGCCGTGGAACTTCCCGCTCGCCATCCTGCTCGCCACCGTCGGCAGCCTCGCCGGCGCCGTGGTCGGCTACTACATCGGGGCGTGGGGCGGCCGTCCGATCCTGGATCGCTACGGGAAGTACGTCGGCATCGGCGCCGAGGACCTGGACCGAGCGGACCGGTGGTTCGAGCGCTGGGGCAGCTGGGCCGTCTTCTTCGGCCGGATGGTCCCGCTGGTGCGGACCTTCGTCAGCTACCCCGCGGGCATCAGCCGCATGCCGATGGGCCGGTTCCTGCTCTTCAGCGCCCTCGGCTCGCTGCCCTGGAACGCGGCGCTCATCTTCGCGGGGTTCGTGGTGGGGGAGAACTACGCGCAGATCGAGGCCGCGCTGAAGCCGTACGAGTACCTGATCTACGTCGTGGTGATCGCGGGGGTGGCCTTCTTCGCCGTCCGCTGGTGGCTCGGCAAGCGACGCGCCGCCACCGGTTGACCACGGCACCGGCACCTGCCACGATCAGCCCAATCGACCAAGCAACCAATCGTCTTCGGGGCGGGGTGGAAGTCCCCACCGGCGGTCGGCTCAGCAGCTGAGCCAGCCCGCGAACCGCATCGGTCTCGACCGATGCGGCCGACCTGACCCCCGGCGCTCGCCGGGGCAGACAGGGCCGACGGTCACAGTCCGGAAGGGAGAAGGCGACCGCGCTGGCGCGCGCCGGGCTGGATGATGCCCTGCCGCGCTGCGTCGGCCGATGCCCCGTTGGCGCCGAACAGCGGAGCAGCAGCATGGACGGGACGACCGGCGGCGCGGGCCTGGACGCACGACTCGATGGCGTCGGCGTGCACTTCGGTGAGCCCGATGCGGGCCTCCAGGCGATCGACGGCCTGACGCTCGACATCCCCGCTGGCTCGTTCACGGTCATCATCGGTCCCAACGGATGCGGGAAGAGCACGCTGCTGCGCCTGCTGGCGGGTCTGCTCGCCCCGTCGACCGGCAGCGTCACCGTTGGGGGCAGGGAACCCCGCGCTGGTGACGGTCGCGTCGCCCTGGCCTTTCAGCAGCCTCGGCTCGTCCCGTGGCGCACGACGCTGGCGAACGTCGCGCTGCCGCTCGAGCTCGACGGTGTGCCGCCGATGGAGCGTCACGACCGTGCCGTCGTCGCCCTCGAGCGCGTTGGCCTGGCCGGTGCCGCAGGGCTGCGGCCGCGCGAGCTGTCCGGCGGCATGGCACAGCGCGCCGCCCTGGCCCGTGCCCTCATCACCGACCCACCGGTGCTCCTGCTCGACGAGCCGTTCAGCGCGCTCGACGCCCTGACCCGCGAGACCTTCGACGCGGAGCTCCAGCGACTGTGGATGGAGCAACCGCGGACGGTGGTGCTGGTCACCCACTCGGTGGTCGAGGCGGTCGCCCTGGCGGACCGCGTGGTCGTCATGACCCCGCGCCCCGGCCGGGTGGCGCGCGTCGTGGAGGTGGACCTCGACCGCCCCCGCCCGCCGGAGCTCCTCGGTCACCCGCGCGCCGCCGAGCTGGCCGCGGAGGTGCGCGCCGGGCTGGCCAGCGGGCGAGCCCTCGAGCTGCGGCCGTGGGCCGAGGGGGAGGGAGCGGCGTGAGGCGTGTCGCTGCCGCGCTGCTCAGCCTGGCGGCCTTCCTGGTGGCGTGGAAGCTCATCACGCTGCTGGGCGGCTACCCCGAGTTCATCCTGCCCGCGCCGGAGGTGGTCGCCGAACGGGCGGTGCGCGCCATCGCCAGCGGCGTGCTGTGGGAGCACGCCGGCGTCACGCTGCTCGAGATCGTGCTGGGCTTTGCCCTCGGGGCCGGCGCGGCGGTGCTGACGGGCATCGCGCTCGGCAAGAGCGTGCTGGTGGAGCGCGTCCTGTCGCCCTACATCGTCGCCGCGCAGGCCGTCCCGATCCTGGCCCTGGCACCGCTGCTCGACATCTGGTTCGGCGGAGGGCTGTTGGCGCGCGTCGTGATCTGCGCCCTCATCGTCTTCTTCCCCATCGCCATCGCCACCATGGTCGGCATCCGCTCGGCGGATCCGCTGCTGGACGAGATGCTCCGTTCGCTGGGGGCCGGCCCCGCCCAGCGCACGCGGCTCCTCGAGATTCCCTCCGCCCTGCCCGTGATCTTCGGCGGCCTTCGCGTCGGCGTCACCCTGGCCGTCATCGGTGCCGTGGTGGCCGAGTGGGCCGGCGCGAGCACCGGCCTGGGGGTCCTCATCAACATCGCCAACCAGGGGCTGTTCGACACCCCGCTCATGTTCGTCGCCCTCGCCGCGCTGGCGGTCATCGGCCTCGCCTTCTACGGGCTGGTCGTCGCCGTCGAGCGCCGCCTCGTCAGCCGATGAAAGGACATCCGATGCATCCCGTCCGCGCCCTGGCTCCCATCCTCGCGCTCCTCCTCGCCGCCTGCGCACCCGCAGGGTCGTCGCCGGCGCCTTCGGGAAGCGCCGGTGCGACCGGCGAGCTGCGTCCCGTCACCCTGCTGCTGGGCTACCGACCCGACGTGCAGTTCGCGCCCTTCTACGTCGCCCAGCAGGACGGCTTCTACGCCGATGCGGGCCTGGACGTGACCATCGAGCACAAGCAGGCGCCCGACGTCCAGCGCCTGGTCGCCGATGGACAGGCCGAGTTCGGGGTGGCCGACGCCACCGACGTGATGATCTCGCGCACCTCCGGCCTGCCGATCCGGTACGTCAGCACGCTGTACCAGCGGTTCCCGGTGGCGCTCATCGGTCCCGCGGATGTCGTGCCGTCGGAGCCGTCCGGACTCGCCGGGCTGACCATCGGGACGCCGGGCCGCTTCGGCTCCTCCTGGCACGCGCTGTCGGCGCTGCTGGACGCCGGCGGCCTGACGGTGGACGACGTCACCATCCGCGAGTACCCGCAGTTCAACCAGGTCGACGGCCTCTCGAACGGCGACGTCGACCTCATCACGGGCTTCGTCAACAACGAGCCGCTGCGGCTCGAGGCGCGCGGGATGGACGTCGGGATGCTGACGGTCGACGACGTCGCTCCGCTCCCGGGGCCCGGCGTCATCACCTCCGACGATCTGCTGGCCTCGGATCCCGACCTGGTGCGCGCCTTCGCGCAGGCGACGGCCGCGGCCCAGGCGGCGGTCATCGACGACCCGGACCTCGGGTTCGCGGCGGCGGAGCAGGCGGTGTCGACCATCAGCGAGGATCCCGAGGTCGCCCGCTCCGTGCTGGAGG
The DNA here is from genome assembly GCA_035700865.1 of Candidatus Limnocylindria bacterium. Classification (GTDB taxonomy): domain Bacteria; phylum Chloroflexota; class Limnocylindria; order QHBO01; family QHBO01; genus JACDBZ01. The sequence goes on from DASSOH010000112.1 coordinate 7,517, forward strand.
CGACCATCGAGCTGTGGCGAGGCGACGGCTTCGACGACGGTCGGCTGGACCGCGACCTGTGGGAGACCGGCTACGCGACCATGAAGGCCCTCGGCTTCATCGACGGATCGGTTCCACTGGAGGAGATGATCGCGCCGGACGTGCTCGGCTCCTGAACGCTCGAGGACCGGCGTGCGAGCCCGTGGAGGACGGCTCGGCGGTCAGCTGTGAGACGCGGCCAGTGTCGACTCGGTGACCGGCGATGCGGCGCGCTCCGTCCAGAGCCGCTCGGCGTTCTCGACGGTCTGGCGCAGCACCATCATCGGCGTCACCGGACCGATGCCGCCGGGGACCGGGGAGATCGCGCGACACACCGGCGCCACCGCGGCGAAGTCGACGTCGCCGACGATGCCGCCGGCCACCGCGTTGATGCCGCAGTCGATGACCACGGCATGGCGCGCCACCATCTCGGGCCCGATGAGCTGCGGCGAGCCGGCGGCTGCGACGAGGACCTCGGCGCGCCGCGTCTCCCGCGCCAGGTTGCGGGTGGCTCGGTGGCAGACGGTGACCGTCGCGTCGCGGGCGAGCAACAGCGACGCCACCGGCCGCCCGACGACCGGGGATCGGCCCACCACCACGGCCCGACGGCCGGCCACCTCGATGCGGTGGGCCTCGAGCATCGCGATCACCGCGAGCGCGGTGGCCGGCACGAGCGCGGGTTCGCCGCGAGCCAGCCAGCCGGCATTGGTGGGCGTCGCCCCGTCGACGTCCTTGGCCGGATCGATGGCCTCGACCAGGCGGCGGCCGGCGACCGGGTCGCCGAACGGTTGCGCCACCACGATCCCGGCGACGATCGGGTCCTGGTTCAGGCGACGGAGGACCTCCTCGAGCGGCTCGCCGTCCCCGGCGTACCGGGTCGGCTCCACGCCGACGGCGCGTGCCGCCCGCTCCAGCGACGCCGCGTACAGGGCCGCGGCCGGGTGCTCGTCCTGGCGGATGATGGCCAGTCGGGGGCGCGGCGCCTCCGGGTCGGGCCCGACGAGGGCGTCGACCCGATGCAGCAGCTCTCGGCGCAGGTGAGAGGCGAGATCGCGGCCGTCGAGGACGCGACCGCTCACCGCATGCGCTCCTCGACGCGGGTTCGCACGGTCTCCTCCCGCGCCTCGAGGTCGCCCAACAGCGGCCCCAGCGCCTCCTCGGCGTCGGTGCGGAGCGGGTCGTCCTCCGGCAGGTACGGCACGTTGATGCGCACGTTCAGCGCTGCACCCCGGATGGCGGCGGCCGCCAGGAGGGCGCCGACCGCCACGTCGCTGATCGCGTTCCGGTTTCCATACGGGGCCAGCCGCTCGGCGAGCGCGAGCACCGACGCCGCCGCGGCCGCGGTCCGCAGCGGCACGCGGGTCGCCTCGCGCGTGGCCCGGTCCACCTGCTCCTGTCTGGCCTCGCGCTCCGCGTCGGAGTCGCGCGGCAGGCGACGCGCCCGGACGACGGCGTCATAGGCGGTCGCGTCTTCGTCCGCCAGGCGCAGCAGGGTCTCCTGTGCGGCGCGCGCCGCGGCCTCGATCTGGGCCAGCTCGTGCTCGTGCTCGGCGGCGATGGGACGGCCCGTGGTCAGCGCGACGACCATGCGGACCAGGGCCGCCCCCATCGCACCGGCGACGGCGGCTGCGCTGCCACCGCCGGGGATCGGGTCGCTCGTTGCGAGCCGATCGATCAGCCCGGTGACGGAGAGGTCGGACAGTCGGTCGTCCATCGGCACGGTTGCCACGCTCGGAGGCGGCGCCCCGTGACCCGGATCGGCCGGACGGCGCCGATGGCGATTGTAGGCGGGGACGAGCGCGCGGTCAGGCCGCCTCGACCGCCTCCAGGTACCAGCGGCGCCGGACGCCGTCGAACACCACGGACGCACGTCCGCCATCGTCCGTGCGGAGGATGAAGGTCACGCGCGGGCCGCGGTCGGCCGGGTAGGCGGCACGCTCGTCGCGGACGGCGTCGAGCCGAGCGACGCGGAGGTGATGGCCGTCCCAGGCGATGTCGGCGGGCCGCTGCGCCGTGTGATCCCAGCGCACGCGCGCCTCGACGGGGGTGATCTGGACGAGTGCCATGGTCGTGTTGCTCCTGTCGCGACCTGCTCGGGCACTCGAACAGGTGTTCTATCGAGAGGAGCGCATCCTACCGAACAGATGTTCGATCCGTCAACCCCCGTCGTCGTCGACCGGCGCCCTCGGTCGCTCCCCGAAGTCGAAGCGCCGATGCGGCCGCTGCGCGAGGAGCCGGGCCCGGGTGATCGCCCCCTCACCGAACCGCTGCCGGACCAGGTCGATCGACTCCGCCAGCCGGTCGCGGCGCTGGGGCGCGTCGAAGAGCGTGAGCTGCTGCGCATCGGTGAGGGAGATGGCGGTGAGCCCCACCAGCCGGACGCCGCGGCCCGGGACGAGCGCGCGCCGCAGCAGGGCGAGCGTCGATTGGTAGAGCGTCTCGGCGTCGCGGGTGGCGGCGCCCAGCGGCGCCTGCCGGGTCAGCGTCTCGAAGCCCTCGTAGCGCAGCTTCAGCTGGACGGCCCGCGCCGCGAGATGGTGGTGGCGGAGGCGGCTGGCGACGGACTCGGCAAGGTCCAGCAGCGTCGCCTCGAGCTTGCCGGCATCGACCGTGTCGACGTGGAAGGTGTGCTCGTGACCGATGCTCTTCGGCGCGTGCATCGGCTGCACCTCGGACGGATCCAGGCCGCGTGCCCGCGCGCGGAGGTCGTCGCCGTGCCGTCCGAATCGCCGGTGCAGCGTCCCCGCCGGCAGCGCGGCCAGCTGGCCGATGGTCGCCACGCCGTAGTCGGCCAGGGCCTTCTGCGCCTGCGGCCCGACGCCCCACAGCCGCCGGATGGGCAGCGGCGCCAGGAAGTCAGCCTCACCGCCCGCCGGCACCACCACGAGCGCATCGGGCTTGCGCAGGTCCGACGCGATCTTGGCGCACAGCTTGTTGGTCGCCACGCCGACCGAGACCACCAGCCCCACCTCGTCCAGGACCCGGCGCTTGATGGCGCGGGCGATCGTCTCGCCGTCGCCGAAGGCCCGAGCGCTGGCGGTCACGTCCAGGAACGCCTCGTCCAGGCTGATCGGCTCCACCAGTGGCGTGTAGGACGCGAAGATGGCCATCACCTGCTCGGAGAGCTCGCGGTACCGATCCGGACGCCCGGGCACGAAGACGCCATCCGGGCACAGTCGGGCCGCGGTGCGCAGCGGCATGGCCGAGTGCACGCCGTAGCGACGCGCCTCGTAGGATGCCGCGCTGACGACGCCGCGCTCGCCCGGGCGCCCGCCGACGATGACCGGCAGGCCGCGCAGCGACGGGTCGTCGAGCACCTCGACGCTGGCGTAGAAGGCATCGAGATCGGCGTGGAGGATCGTGCGCATCGGTGCATCCCATCATGCGCTCGCTCGCCCTACCATGCGCCGGTGATTCCCGAGCTCGCACGCTGGCAGGACCGCGTCGTCTCCGCGGCCCGGGCCGTGGCCGAGGTGCGACCCGGGTCGCGCATCTTCGTCGGCTCCGCGTGCGCCACCCCCCGAGCCCTGCTGCGCGCCCTGCGCGACCGCCCGGATGCGCCGTCGGGCATCGAGCTGGTGCACTTCCTGACCGATGGACTGGCCGTCGGGGGCGACCTGACGACCTTCACCCACCGATCCTGGTTCGTGGGCCGCGACATGCGCGACCTCGCCGCCGGCGACCGCCTGGAGTACGTGCCCCTGAGCCTCGCCTCGGTTCCCGCCCTGCTGGAGGCCGGCCGGCCGGCGCTCGACGTCGCCTTCATCCAGGTCGCCCCACCCGATGCCGACGGCCAGTGCTCGCTCGGCGTCTCGGTGGACGTGACGCGGACCGCCGCCCTGCACGCCTCGCGCGTGGTGGCGGAGGTGAACCCGAACATGCCGCGCACCGGCCTCGAGAGCACCATCCCGGCCGACCGGATCGCCGCCTTCGTCGAGGTCGACGAGCCGGTGGTCGAGTACCTCCACCCCGACATCGGCGCGGTCGCGGAACGGATCGCGCGCTACGTCGCGCGCCTGATCGACGACGGCGCGACCCTGCAGGTCGGCCTCGGCCGCGTGCCGAACGCCGTCCTCGGCTACCTCGGCGAGCGACGAAACCTGCGGATCCATTCGGACGTGCTCACCGATCCGGTCGTGGACCTCGTCGAGCGCGGCGCGGTGACGGGCACCATCATCGGTTCCCTGGCGATGGGGACCCGCCGCCTCTACGACTTCATCGACCGGAACCCGTCGGTGTCCCTGGAGCCGATCGAGCGCGTCTGCGACCTGCGCCGGCTCGGCGAGCTGCCCGCCCTCGCATCGGTGACGCAGGCGTTCTCGATCGATCTCACCGGCCAGGTCTGCACCGAGCAGCTGGACGGCCGGCCGTACGGCGGCGTGGCGACGCAGCCGGATTTCCATCGCGCCGCCGCCATCTCCCCGGGCGGGACGCCGATGATCTGCCTGGCCTCCACCTTCGCGGACGGCTCGTCCGCCATCCGTGGCGTGCTCGGACCCGACGAGCCGGTCGCCATCCCGCGTGGCGACGTCCACTGGGTCGTGACCGAGTGGGGGATCGCCTACCTCCACGGACGGTCGCTCTCCGAGCGCGCCGTGGCGCTGCTGGAGGTGGCGCACCCCGACCACCGCGAGGCCCTGATGGCCACGGCCATCGAGCGCGGGCTGGTGCGCCCAGGGCAGAAGCTCCGCAGCCGTGCCGCCTACCCCGTCGAGGAAGAACGGGCGGCGACGCTGCGCGATGGACGCCAGATCCTGGTCCGACCCACGCGCACGACCGATGCGCGCCTGCTCCAGGAGCTCTTCTTCCGCATGCGCGACGACGACGTCCGCACCAGGTTCTTCCGCCGGCTGCGCTCACTGACCGACGAGATGGCCGAGCACCTGTGCAGCGTCGGCTACGCGCAGGAGATGGCGTTCGCGGCGGTGGTGGGCGACCGCGAGTCGGAGCGGATCGTGGGATCGGCGTGCTACTTCGTGGATCCGTCGACGGGCATGGCCGACGTGGCGTTCATGGTCGATCCCGCGTGGCAGGGCACCGGGCTCGGGTCGCTGCTGCAGGAGCGGGCGATCGACTACGCGCGCCGCCACGGCGTGCGGGGGTTCACGGCCGACGTCCTCGCCGAGAACGCGCCGATGCTCAAGGTCTTCCGCGGCTCGGGTCTGCGGATGGAGTCGCACCTGGACTCCGGCGCGTTCGAGATTCGGCTCCACTTCGAGTAGGAAGCCCCACGGCGGCACCCGCCTACGTCATTCGTCCCACGACGCCCTTGACCAATGGTCCTATGCTCGGAAACCCTGGCGGCCCGTGCCCGACGGCCGCGGATCCGAGCAACACCGAGGTCTTCATGCACCGATTCCGTGCCTCCCACGCCGCCACCCGATTGATTCTTGCCCTGGGGCTCGTGCTCACCCTGTCGACGCCCGTCAGTGCCGGAGGCGCGTCGATCGATGTGGCCGTCGCCGTGTCGTCGCCGCAGACGGTGACCGTCGGCCACTATGTCGCCTACCCGGTTCACGTGCAGAACACCGGTCGGAACACGCTGAACACCGTCTCCGTCAGCGGCTCGACGCCCGACGGCTTCACCTACGTCGGCTCGACGCCCTCGTGGTGCAGCCAGTCGGAGGCGTACTGCTTCCTGGGCCAGATGCCGAGTGGGATGGTGGCTCCCGTCGTGACCTTCTACTTCCTGGTGCAGGGCGCGCCTCGCGCCGCCACGTTCCAGGCGAGCGTCTCGACGGCCGAGGGCTCCAACGACAACTCGGACGGCACGGCGAACAACATCGACCACTGGCTCGCCGACCCCATCCTGACGAGCGTGGTCCCGTACACGCAGGACTTCGTCTCGGGTCATGGCCTCATCGGCCTGAACGGCTTCAGCGATCCCTCGCTGACGACCGGTCTGGCCGTCGCAGCCACCAATCCGCACGGCACCGCCGTCGCGGTTCCGAGCAACGCCGAGGTCACGATCGAGGATCTGCCGCCGAACGTCGCACCACCGTGCCCCCAGGGCTACGGCTCCTGCTTCGGGTGGGCGTCGCGCCTGGACGTGGGAACCGACGACGGCGACATCGCCCAGGACTTCCCCACGGGCATCGTGGTGACGATGGTGTGGGACGACTCCCAGCTGCCGAAGGGCATGACCGCCAGGAAGCTGCGCGTGCTGCACGTCACCGATGCCGGCGTGGTCGAGCTCGTCAATCCGTCATGCACATACGACACCGTTACTGGTCTGCCGAACAACATGCCGTGCTTCCTGACGCCGCCGAGCAAGGTCGGCGACAAGGACATCCAGGCGGTGATGCTGTGGGCGCACAACGGCATCGGCCGCGGCTGGTGAGGACGCCGAGCTCAGGCCAGTAGGGAACGCAGCCGGCCCGCGCTGACGATGTCGCCCTTGCGCTCGTAGAGTCGCAGCGCCTCGTTGCGGACGGCGCGCTCCTCGTCATCGCGACCCGAGAAGCGCAGCACCTCGCTGAAGTCGGCCAGGGCGTCGGCCAGCAGCACAGGCGCGTCCGATCGGCGTCGTAGGGCGATGGCCTCGAGCGCCAGCCGGATCCCCTCCTCGGGATCGCCGTGGCGGGCGCGGATCATGGCCTGCACCGAGCGCCAGATGGCCTGCGCGTCCGGGTCGTCGTCCATCGCCATCTCGGCGACCGAGCGGGAGAGCGCATCGGCCTCGTCGAAGCGGTCGAGGACGTAGAGGACTCGGGCCAGCAGCCCGTCGACCGATGGCAGCAGGTAGCGCTCGCCCATCCGGGAGAGGGCGTCGTGATCCTGGCGCAGCAGCTCCTCCGCGCCCTCGAGGTTGCCGGCCAGGATCTCGATCCTGGCCGAGTCGATGGAGCTCGAAGCCGCCAGCACGTTCGATCCGAGCTCGGACAGTTGGGCCGCCGACTCGGCCAGCAGCGCTCGCCCCTCCTCGATGCGGTTGTCCATGGCGGTGAGCTGGGCCAGCGCGGCCCGGATGAAGGCCGTGGTGCGGCGGTCGGACTCGACCTCCACCAGCAGCTCGCGGCAGCGCGCCATCGCCTCCGGGACCGGCGTGGGCCCGAAGAGCGCGGACTGCGCGTAGCCCGATGCGCCGCGCGTTTCGTACCGGCGGTTCCCGGCCGCCCGCGCGTGCCGCACCACCTGCTCGGCGGCCGTCGCCGCGTCGCCGAAGCGAAGCGCCAGGGCGCCCATCCCCACGCGCAGGCGCCAGGCCAGCGCCGCGCCGTCGTGGTCCTCCACCGCTTCGAACAGGGGCAGGGCCGCGGCGACGGTCGCCTCCGTGCGCCCGGCCCACCCGTCGGCTTCCCCGACGTACAGCTCGGTGGCCAGGTGCGCCAGCTCGGCCTTCGCGGCGAGGCGCTCGCTTCCCGCCCCGTTCGCCATGGCGCGCGCCCCGGCCAGCACCTCGGTCGCCGCCCCGAACGACCCCGCCTCCGTCAGCGCCTCGCCCAGGTCGACCAGGAGGGCGGCCTTGTCGGTGCCGTCGTCGTGCGCGTCGGCCGCGCGACGCAGCAGGCTGGCGGCGGCGCCCATGTCGCCGCGGGCCATCGCCCGGCGTCCGGCCGCCGCCAGGCGTTGCGCGGCCCGCGATCGCAGGTCGCGGCCGTGGTCATCGAGCGGGCCGAGCTCGGCCAGGTACCGGTATGCCTGTTCGAGGTGGTAGGCGAGGATCTCCTCGTACTCGCCGCCACGCGCGCGCTCGCGGTTGACGCCCTCGACCCAGTCGACGAACTTCTCGTGGAGCTCGCTGCGCGCTCGCTTGAGCAGGTTCTGGTAGGCCGCGTCCCGGATGAGGATGTGGTGGAAGCGGTAGCCCTCGGCATCCAGGGCCGTGTCCCGCGCGCGATGGATGAGCTGCTTGCGCTCGACCTGTGCCAGGTGGGCGGGAACGGCGGGCACGAGCGCCTCGGCCACGAGGGCGCGGACGGCGGCCTCCGAGAACTCGTGGCCGATGACCGATGCCGGCTCGACCACGGCCCGCTCCTCACGCGCCAGCAGGTCGAGTCGTGCGGCCAGCAGGGCGTGGATCGTCGGCGGCACCGCCAGGTCGGCCAGCTCGCCCTCGACCGCCCAGCCGTCGCCGGTCGCCCGCAGCCTGCCGGAGTCGACGAGCATCGACAGCAGCTGCTCCACGAAGAGCGGGTTGCCCTCCGCGGCCCGGACGACGCGGTCGCGGACCACGGCAGGAATGCCCGAGGTGCCGAGCAGGTTCGTCACCACCTCGCCGGCGTCCGCATCGGTCAGTGGCTGCAGCTGGATGCGCGTGCCGTCCGGTGCCCATTCGGGATGGCGGTCGATCAGGTCGTGGCGGGACGAGCAGAGCAGCAGGACCGGTCGGTCGGCGACGGTCTCGGTCAGCTGGTGGAGCAGGGTCAGCAGGGTGCCCTCGGCCCAGTGGATGTCGTCGATGACCCACACCACCGCTCCGTTCGCCTCGGCGACGATTTCCAGCCAGCGACGGATGGCCCAGCTCAGCTCGTCGACGCTGTAGGTCTCGTCGTGGAACCCGAGCAGGGACGCCAGGCGGTCGCTCACGGCCGGGTCGCCGAGCAGGGTGGCCAGCTTGCCCCGGCCGACGTCGGCGGGATCGTCGACCCCGATGTCGGCGGCGTCGCGGACGGCCTCGACCACCGGCCAGAAGGTGATGCCCTCGCCGTACGACAGGCAGCGTCCGCGCACCACGGTCGCACGCTCCCGGAGCGAGTCCACGACCTCGCGGATCAGGCGGGACTTGCCGACGCCCGCGTCACCGATCACCGTCGCCAGGCGAGCCCGCCGGGTGAGGACCGCGTCGTCAAAGGTCTCGTGCAGCGTCCGGAGCTCGGTGGCGCGTCCGATCAGCGGCTGGTCGTCGCGGCGAGCCATGCCGTCGGCACCGGTCCGCACCTCGCGCAGCCGATAGGCCGGCACCCGCTCGGCCTTGCCCTTCAGCTCCAGCGGGTCAACCGGCTCGACCGTGACCGCATCGCGCACGAGCCGGAGCGTGAGCTCGCCGATGAGCACCTCGTTCGGGCCTGCCGCCTGCTCGAGCCGGGCCGCCGTGTTCACGGTGTCGCCCGTGACGAGGCGCTGCTGCGTGGCCGCGTCGCCGGTGACCACCTCGCCCGTGTTGACGCCGGTGCGATTCGTGAGCCGGATGCCGTAGACCCGCTCCAGCTCGTCGTTGAGCGTCGCCAGCGCGCCCTGGGTCTCACGAGCGGCGCGCACCGCGCGGAGCGCGTCGTCCTCGTGCACGCGGGGGAGGCCGAACACGGCCATGATCGCGTCGCCGATGAACTTCTCGATCGTCCCGCCGTGGCGGCGCAGGACGCCGGTCATCGCGTCGAAGTAACGCGTCATCACGGCGCGGACGGACTCGGGATCGAGCGCCTCGCCCAACTTGGTCGAGCCCTGGAGGTCGCTGAACACGATCGTCACCGTCCGGCGCTCCTCGGTCGGGGCGACCGGTGAGGCGAGAGGCGTGCCGCAGTATCCGCAGAGACGGAACTTTGCCGGGTTCTCCTCTCCGCAGCTCGGGCAGATCTGCATGGTCGCCCGATTCTAGGCGGCGAGCGAGCGTCAGGCGGGCGAGCGCTAGGCGGCCGGCGCCGCCAGCGTCACGCGCCGCTCGGCGAGTGGCTCGACCAGGGCGACAACGCGCTCGGCCTCGGCCACCAGCTCGTCGGCGATCCGCCGTCCCAGCGCTCGGAACGGCTGCAGGTCGACCGCCACCGCCCCGTCGATCCGGCTGAGCTGCCACGTGCCGGCGACGAACCCGTCGACGGTGAAGGTCGGCAGCACGTCCGCGTTCCTGCTGAAGACCGCCGGCCGGTCGGCGTCGGCGATGATCCGCTGGCGGGCGGTGGCGGCGTGTGACAGCAGGAGGCTGTCCCAGCGAGCCAGCAGGCGGGGTCGGGCGGGGACATCCGGATCCGGGCGTGGAGCGTCACGCAGATCGAACAGCGTCCGGCCGTCCTCGTCGCGCAGCACGACCAGCTCCTCGTCCAGCGCGGCCAGCGCGTCGCGCCAGGCACGCAGGCCGCCGCGCCCGCGCCCGACGTACGCGGCGAGGTCATCGACCGTGGCGGGGCCGAAGGCCGCGAGGAAGCGGCGTGCCAGCTGCACGCGCGCCTCGTCGATCGTCACGGCCACCTCGTCCTGCTGCAGCCAGTCCGTCGCGAGCGCGTACCGCGACCGACCGTAGCCCTCCCCGTCGTGCGGGACGTGGACGAGCGGCACGAAGGCGGCGAAGTGACGCCACGCGACGCGCACCGGGATGCGGGTCTGCGGCTCGCGCCATGCCGGGCGCGTGATGGCGTCGGGATCCAGGCCGGCCTCGTGCCCCAAGAGCCGGTCGAGCTCGAGCGACGACCGAGGCCGCTCGCGCAGCGCCGCGATGGCCACGGCATGCGCGGACCGGAGTCGCGCGCCGAGATCGGATTCGACCGGGTCGACCCTGGTCAGCAGGGACCACTGCGCGAGACGGAGCGGCTGGCAGACGACGAACATCGGCCACAGGTCGGTCGCGGCCACCACGTGGATCGTGATGCGCATCAGCGAGCTGCGCACGACGTCGCGGCGCTCGAGGGCCCCGCGCAGGTCGGCCGTCGGCGCGTCGGCGGCCCGGGTGGCCAGCGCAACGGGTGGCCACTCGGGGTGTTGCGCCTGGAGCGAGCCGAGTCGGCGCACCGCGTCACCCGGCGTGGCGCTCATCGGTTCGAGGAGTCCCTGGCGCGCCAGGACGGCGCGGTTGAGGTCCCGCGTGGTCAGCGGGGCGGCCGCGCTCACGCCGTGATGGGTCAGCCGAGTCGGCGGATGACGCCGACGACCTTGCCCTGGATCTGCACGTCGGTGGCGTAGATCGGCTCCATCTCGGCGTTCGCCGGCTGGAGACGGATCCGATCCTTCTCGCGGAAGAAGCGCTTCAGGGTGACGCCGTTGTCCTCGAGCAGGGCCACCACGATGTCGCCGTCCCGCGCCGTGGCCTGGGGCTGGACGATGACGAAGTCCCCGTCGTCGATGAGGGCGTCGATCATGCTCTTGCCGCGGACGCGAAGGACGTAGGCATCCTCGCGCGCTTCGAGCGAGGCGGGGACGTCCAGGGTCTCCGCCGCGTCCGCGTAGGCCTCGATGGGCTGGCCGGCCGCGATCTCGCCCATGACGGGGAGGCGGAGCGTCTCGCGCTCGACCCGCATGCGGAACGGCGTGACCTTGCCCGCATCGGCCGGGCGAGACTGCCGCGGGGTGAGGCGGAGAGCGCGCGAGGCGTGGGTGCCGCGCTCCAGCAGGCCGTCCTTCTCGAGCGCGATCAGGTGGTGGTGCACCGCGCTCGTGGACGCGAGGCCCACGGCGTCCGCGATCTCCCGGACCGACGGCGGGTAGCCGCGCTCGGCGACGGTGCGCGCGATGCAGTCCAGGATGCGCTGGCGACGTTCCGCGTCGTGCCTGGTCAAGAGCCTCCTCCGCGCTCGGGCGTGCGTGTTGGACCGACCGTAGCAGAACGCATGTTCTAATGTCAAACCGCTTCGCCCACTCGCTCTGCTATCATCCGGTGCCCATCCACGCCGGCCGGAGACCATCCGTTGAACCTGTCCACGCCCGCCCGCTACCTGCGCACCGCGCGACTCGTGGTCAAGCTGCCCACGTACGCGCGCATGGTGTGGGGCCTGGTGCGCGATCCGCGCACGCCGGTGGGTCTGAAGGCGATGCTGGTGGCCGCCCTGGCGTACGTGGTCTTCCCCATCGATCTCATCCCGGACGCGATCCCGATCATCGGCCAGGCGGACGACCTGACCGTGCTGCTGCTGGTGCTCGACCTGTTCATCCAGAATGCGCCGCCCGAGGTGCGCGCCGAGCACGCGGCACGGGCCCGGAACGGCACCGCCGACCTGGATCGCGACCTGGCGAAGCTGCGTGGGGTGATGGGGGATCGCTTCGACCGCATTCGCGACAACCTGCCGGAGCTGCTGGACCGATACGGGCAGCTCCGCGACCCCGATGAACTCAAGCGCGCCCTGGCCGCCTGGCGGCGGCAGCGGTCGCCGCAGACACCACCGAAGGAGCTCCGATGAAGGTCATCCTCAAGCACGACGTGAAGGGCCTCGGTCGCGAGGGCGACATGAAGGACGTCAAGGACGGCTACGCGCGCAACTTCCTGCTGCCGACCGGCGCCGCCGTGATCGCCGACAAGGGAGCCGTCGCCAACTGGGAGCGCCACCGCGAACAGCGCGAGGAGCGCGACCGGACCATCCGGGCTGACGCGGAGGCGACCGCCGAGAAGCTGAACCAGCTCCGCATCGAGATCCCGGTCAAGGCCGGTGAGCGCGGCCGCCTCTTCGGCGCCGTGACCTCGCACCAGATCGTGGAGGCCATCCGCCGCGAGGGCGTCGAGATCGATCGCCACGCGCTGCACCTGCGCGAACCGATCAAGACCCTCGGCGACTACAAGGTGGACGCGCGGATCATGGCCGGCGTGGACGCGACCGTCAGCGTCCACGTGGTCGCGCAGGAGTAGCTGCGCGCGTCTCTCCAGCGGGATGCCCTCCGAGCACGCGTGCCTCCGCAGCCGAGGCAACGGCATCGCCCCAAATCGGCGTATCTGTCCCCCGGAGAGGCCTATCCCGCCGAGCGGGTCGCGTTCTCGGTCGCGAGCGGGTCGCGAGCGCGGCGACTGTCTCCACCCGACAGGTAGGGAGGTGCCGAGCGGCACCTCGTCCGTCCGCGGACCGTTGCTCGGCGGATTGGCGTCTGTCCCGAACAGGTAGCGGCGGGGACCGGCGCGCCGCCGCCGGGCGTGGCTCGTCAACGCGTCGGTTCGTGACACTGGAGCTGTCACGAAGGCCCTCGAGGCTGGCCGCATGCGGCGAGGATCGATCCACCATCGGCGACACCGGATGTGGACAACCTTCGTTGATAACCCGGTTGCCGCCGGCCCGCCCGACCGGGAACATCGGCGTGCGCCCGGTGCTCGACGGTCCTCACCAACCACGGACCGGCCGGGCGTCCTCCCTGTCCGAACCCGGAGTCTGCCTCGCCGTGCCGCCCTGCTCGCGATCCCGTAGCCGATGACCCTCGACAA
>DASSOH010000113.1:0-19260 GCA_035700865.1 Candidatus Limnocylindria bacterium
CCGAGCAGCAGCCCGAGGACCGTGCCCGCCAGCACGGTCGCCACGTTGAGCAGGGTCCCGGTCAGGAACATCGTCGGCCGAGGCGCATGGGCGGTAGGGTAGCGGCGCGGCAGAGGAGGACAGCGGGACCGATGCGCTACGCGGCGCTGGGCGACTCCTACACGATCGGGACCTCGGTGGAGCCCGACGAGCGTTGGCCTGATCAGCTGGCTCGCCGCCTGCCCCAGCTGGCGCTGGTGGCGAATCCCGCCGTCAACGGCTACACCACCGCCGACCTGATCGAGCACGAGCTCTCGGGCCTGGAGGGGTGGCGTTCGGAGCTCGTGACCGTCCTGATCGGCGTGAACGACGTCGTGCAGTGCGTCGCCGAGGGCGCGTACGCCGCGAACGTCGAGCTCATCCTCGACCGGCTGGCCGCGGAGGTCGGGGCGGACCGCGTGGTCGCGGTGGCCGTGCCGGACTACACCGTCACCCCGCGCGGCGCCGACTACGGCGACCCGGACCAGCGCCGGGCGGCCATCGAGCGCGTCAACGCGGCCATGGCGGAGGCCTGCGAGGAGCGCGGCGTCGCGTTCGTTCCCGATCCGTGGGAGATCAGCCGGCGCGCGGCGGACGATCCGTCGCTGGTCGCGGACGACGGCCTGCACCCCAGCGGCGCCCAGTACCGGCTGTGGGTCGACGCCATCGAGCCGGTGGTCCGCCGCTGCCTCGAGGGGGCTGGCTGGTAGCATCCGGGGTCCATGGACGCGACCACCAACGACGAGCGACCGATGCGCGTGCGCATGGCGCCGAGCCCCACCGGCCCGCTGCACATCGGGACCGCCCGCACGAGCCTCTACAACTTCCTCACCGCCCGCCACGCCGGCGGGACGTACGTGCTGCGCATCGAGGACACCGATACCGCGCGCAGCACCGTCGAGTTCGAGCGGGACATCATCGACAACCTGCACTGGCTGGGCATCAGCTGGGACGAGGGACCGCAGGTCGCCGGCGGCGACGACGTCGGCCCGCACGCGCCGTATCGGCAGAGCGAGCGGATGGAGCTGTATGCGCGCGAAGCGCATCGGCTGCTGGAGGCCGGCCAGGCGTATCGGTGCTGGTGCACTCCGGAGGAGCTCGAGGCGGTCCGACGGGAGCAGGAGGCTCGCAAGGAGGCGCCGCGCTACAACCGGCGCTGCCTGAACCTGACCGATCCGGAGCGTGCCGCGTTCGAGGCCGAGGGCCGCCCATCGGTCGTCCGCTTCAAGGTCGAGCCCGAGAAGATCCGCTTCGACGATCTCATTCGCGGCGAGGTGGAGTTCGACAACGCCCTGCTGGGCGACTTCGTGATCGTGCGCAACGACGGGGTGCCGCTGTACCACTTCGTCGTGGTGGTGGACGACCAGGCGATGGAGATCACCCACGTCATCCGCGGCGAGGACCACCTCTCCAACACGCCGAAGCACATCGCCCTGATCCGCGCGCTGGACTACCGCGAGCCGCGGTTCGGCCACATCCCGCTGATCCTGAACCCGGATCGGTCGAAGATGAGCAAGCGCAAGTCGCAGACGGCGATGACCGCGTACCGCGAGCAGGGCTACCTGCCGGAGGCGATGGTCAACTTCCTGGCCTTCCTGGGCTGGTCGCCGGGGACCGAGGAGGAGATCTTCAGCCTGGACGAGCTGGTGGGGCGCTTCGAGATCGAGAAGGTCCACAAGGGAGGCGCCGTGTTCGACAAGGACCGGCTGGACCACCTCAACGGCGTCTACATCCGCTCCCTGACCGATGAGCAGCTGGCGCTGCGGCTGCGCCCGTGGGTTCCCGAGGCCGTCGCCGATGCGGACCTGATGCGCCTGGTGCCGCTGGTCAAGGAACGCCTGGTGACGCTGGGCGACGTCGTGCCCCTGTCCGCCTTCGCCTGGGAGCCCGACGAGGTCGTCGCCAGCTGGTACGACCGCGAGCTGCTGTACCCGAAGAAGGGCGGCCCCGACGAGGCGCGCCGGGCGCTCGACGGAGCGCGTTCGACGCTCGCGGAGCTCGACGATGCGGACTTCTCGGCCGACGTGCTGGAGCAGCGCTGCCGCCAGGCCGCCGAGGCGGCCGGCATGAAGGCCGGCGAGTTCTTCTCGCCGCTGCGCGTGGCGGTGACGGGCCGGACGGTCTCGCCGCCGCTGTTCGCGTCACTCGAGCTGCTGGGGCGTGAGCGATCGCTGGCCCGCGTGGACGACGCGCTGGGCAAGCTGTCGGAGGTGCCGGCCTGATGGACCGCGACGCAGCGGGCGCGCGCGCCCCGCGCCTGGACGAGCTGATCGACCGCGAGCTGCTGGTGCCGATCCGTTCGTCCTCCGGCGAGCTGCCGGACGCGGCGCAGCTGGGGACCGATGCGTTCCGCCACGGCACCGACGACGCCGGCGGACGCTTCCTGGCCGCGTTCACCGGCCCCGACGTCTTCGCCCAGTTCGGGCCGCCCGGCAGCGATCACGTCCGCATCGCCGCGCGCGACCTGTTCGAGCGGGCGGATGCGGCCCAGGAGCGGGTCGTGGTCGACCCGGGCGCGCCGACGCAGGTCGAGGTGAACACGGGCGTCCTCCCGTTCCTGGCCGCGGGCATCGACCCGAACCGGCCCGATGCGCTGCGCGCCCGTCGCCCGCTGGGCGAGCTGCCGCCCCTGGAGGTGCCGGAGCAGGTGCCCGAGCCGTTCGGCCGTGAGCTCCGGACGGCCCTCGAGGAGCTGCCGCAGGTCGAGCGCGCCTGGCTGCTGCGCGCCGGGACCGCGTGGACGGCCGGGATCCAGCTCAGCGAGGACGCGGTGCTCTCCGACTTCGACACCGTCCGCAACCGGCTGCACGCCGTGGCCACGGAGCACCTGGGATCGCGGCGGCTGCTGGCCGTCACCGACCTGCGAGCCGCGGCGCTGCGCGACATGTACGACGCGACCGCGGCACCGTTCTACGTTCGCCGCGAGGAGCACCGGGGGCTGTTCGGCCGCCTCTTCGGCGGCTGACCGGGCGCGGGCCGGCGCCTAGGGGACCAGCACCAGCCGGGCGGTCGCCTGGCCGGCACGCAGGCGCGCGTGCGCCGCGGACGCCTCGTCGAGCGGGACCGGCTCGACCTCCCAGGCAATCCTGGCCTCGCGCGCCAGGCCGACGACCGCCTCGAGGTCGTCGCGCGATCCCCAGGCGACGGTCGTGAGCCACGACTCCACGGGCGCGGCGTCGAAGCCGAACGGCAGGTGGCCGCCCGCCTCCCCGACCAGCAGCACCACGCCGCCGGGGACGACCAGCTCGGAGGCGCGAGCCAGGCTGTCGTCCGAGCCGACGACGTCGATCACCGCGTCGGCCGCGCCGCCCAGCGCCGCGCGGACGCCGGCCGCGTCCGGTGCGACCAGCCCCTCGTCGGCGCCGAGCTCCCGGGCACGACGCGCGGCGCGGGCGTCGATCTCCTGCACGACGACGCGCAGGGAGCTCGCGGCGGCCGGCAGCAGTCGCAGGTACTGGAGCGCGAACGACCCGACGGTCCCGGCGCCGAGCAGCGCGATCCGGGCGCCGTCCCGCAGCCAGGGCTCGGCGCGGCGCACGGCGCGGTACGCGGTCACTCCCGCATCGGCGAGGGGAGCCGCCGCCACCGGGTCGAGATCGCCGAGCGGCACGAGGTGGCGCGGATGCGGGACGAGGAGGAACTCGGCGTAGCCGCCGTCCAGCTGGAAGCCCGGCGAGCGAGAGCGCGGGCATCGCTGCTCGCTTCCGCCGCGGCACTGTGCGCACGCGCCGCAGCCCCAGCCGCCGAAGACCAGGACCGGCGCGCCGGGCTCGAGGTCGGTGGTGGCGTCCGGACCGACCGCGTCGACCCAGCCCGCCACCTCGTGACCGAGGGTCAGCGGCAAGTCGACGCGCGTCTGCGTCCCGTCGACGATGTGGAGGTCGGTGTGACAGACGCCGCAACCGGCGACGCGAACGCGGACCTCGGTCCCCCGCGGCTCGGGAGTCGGGACCTCCTCCAGGCTCAGCTCCGCGCCGGGAGCCGGGAGGCGGACGGCGCGCATCGGCGCCCGGAGCGTCGGCGTGCCCGTCAGGCGGCCGAGGCGTCCCCGCTCGTGGCGGGCAGCGGCTCGGAGAGGGCGCGCATGGCGGCGTCCACCAGCGATTCGGGGACGACCGGGTCGATCACCGCACGGATGATCCCGTCGCTGGCGACCGCGACGGCGACCGGCTGGACGACGTTGACGTTCTCGCCCTCGGCGACGGTGTCGACCCCGAGCAGCTGCACCGCACTGCGGCGCTCGTCGCTGAAGAGCAGGAACGGCAGCTGCTTCTCCTCCGCGAACTTCGACTGCTGCTGCTCCGAGTCGGTGCTGACGCCGCCGACCGCGATGCCCGCCTCGCGCAGCCGCTCGAAGCCATCGGCCAGCGCCTCGATCGCCTTCAGGCCGCGTCGCCGGCCGGCGCCCTTGAGGGTCGGTGCGCCGAAGAAGAGGAGGAGGACCGGCTGCTTCGAGACGAAGCTGCGGAGGTTCAGCAGGTATCCATCGGTCGCGCGCAGGCCCACCGACGGAAGCGCGTCGCCGGCCTTCAGCTTCATGCTCATGGGTCGATTGTAGCCGCGCCCAGGCGCAGCGAGCCCGCCTGCCGATGGGCAAGCCCGTCGCGCTCGAGTGCCGACAGCACGCGCTCCCAGCGGTCGGTGTCGACCTCGGCCACCAGCTCCCGAGCGAGGGCGGCGCGCAGGGTGCGCTCGGCGCTGGCGTGACCCTCGGCGCCGGCGAGGTGACGCAGGACCGCGCCGCGCACCTCGCGGTCGGAGCCGGCGAGCGGCGCCTGGCGTGGGACCGGGACCGTGACGCCCGCCCCACGCGAGGGGCATCCGGTTCGGATGGGACACGCGTCGCAGCGCGGCGACCGCGCGCGGCACACCACCGCGCCGAACTCGATGGACGCGTTGGTCCAGGCATCCGCCCGTCCATCCGCGCCCGTGCTCGCCAGCGCGTCCGCCAGCTGCTGGATGGCCGGCGGCGCATCGGCGACCGCGAACCGGCGGACCAGCCAGCGCCGCACGTTGGTATCGACGGCGCCGACCGGCTGGCCGAAGGCGAGGGACGCGAGCGCGCGCGCCGTGTACGGACCGATTCCCGGCAGCCGCCGCAGCCCCTCCACGTCGCGCGGCCAGCCGCCGGCACGCACCACCTCCGCCGCCGCGCGCTGCAGCGCGAGCGCGCGGCGGTTGTAGCCGAGGCCGCTCCACTCGGCCAGGACCTCGGCCGTCGTGGCGGCGGCGAGGGCCTCGACGCTGGGGAATCGCGCCAGGAAGCGCGAGAAGCGCCCGATGACGCGGCTGGCCTGCGTCTGCTGCAGCATCACCTCGCTGACCAGCACGGGGTAGGGGTCGCGGGTGCGTCGCCACGGGAGATCGCGCTTCTCGGCGTCGTACCAGCGCAGGACGCGCGCGCGAACGTGACGCAGATCGTCGGCGGATGCGGGCATCGCGGCGGAGGGTAGCAGCGGGGCGAGGTTCGCATCGGTCCTGCTACCGTTCCCGCCCATGAGCTACCGCCTGCTGTGCCTCGACGCCGGGTTCACGCTGCTGTCGCCACGTCGCACGTTGGCCGACGCGCTGTCCGGTGTCCTGGCCGAGGATGGCCATGCCATCACCGAGGAGGAGCTCCGCGCGGCGTGGGAGCAGGCCGATCGCTTCTTCTGGGACGAGTACCACACGCCGGGCAACGACACCTGGACCGACGACCATCGCATCGAGGACTACTGGCGCCGGTACCACGGCATCATGCTCGAGCGGCTGGGCGTGCAGGGCCGGCGCGAGATGCTCGACCGCATCCTGGCCAGCCAGTTCTCCACCGATTCCTGGGAGCCGTACCCCGACGTGCGGCCCATGCTCGAGGCGGTCCGTGGCATGGACGGCGTGCAGGTGGGCATCGTCAGCGACTGGGGCTCGAACCTGCACGGGATCGTCACCGAGCTCGGCCTGGACCGATGGGTCGACTTCGTCCTGCCGTCCGGCCAGGTCGGCGTCGCCAAGCCGAACCCGGCCTTCTACCGGATGGCCCTCGACCGGGCCGGCGTCGCCCCGGAGGATGCGCTCATGGTCGGCGACTCGTATCGCGCCGACGTCCGTGGGGCGTGGGGGGCCGGCATGGACGCGGCCTGGCTCGACCGGCACGAGGGGATGTCGATCACGCCGGCCGGTGAGCCGATGCCCTCCGACGTCCTCCGCATTCAATCCCTCGACGAGCTCCCGGACTTGGTGCGCCGGGGCGGGCCGCTGCCTCGTGGCGAGGGCATCGCCGACGAGCCGGCCTCCGCCTGAGGATTCGGTGGTCACGCAGGAGGCGGCCGCGGTCGTCGTCGACAAGTTCGGTGGCTCCGTGCTGCGCCGGCCGGAGGACATCGCCGCCGCCGTCGACGTGGTCGCGCGCCAGCGCGCCGCCGGCCTGCGCCCGGTGGTGGTGGTCAGCGCGTTCGAGGGCGTGACCGACACGATCCTCGGCGCCGCGCGGGTCCTGCTCCCCGACGAGGGCGCGGAGCTGCGGCGACCCGGCCACGATGCGGGCTCGCCGCTGGCGCGCGAGACGGACCGCGCCCTGGCGACCGGCGAGGCGCTGTCGGCCGCGCTCTTCGCCCTGGGATTGCAGGCGCGCGGCATCCCGGCCCGCTCGTTCTCGGGGGCGGAGGCGGGCATCCGCACGGCGGCCGCGCACCTCGGGGCGGAGGTTCGGCGCGTCCTCTCGCGACCGCTGCGGAACGCGCTGAACGACGGCCTCGTGCCGGTGGTCGCCGGGTTCCAGGGCATCGGGACGCACGGGGAGCTGACCACGCTCGGCCGCGGCGGCACCGACCTGTCCGCGGTGGTCCTGGCGATCGCCCTCCGCGCCGCCCGTTGCGAGCTGTTCAAGGACGTGGGTGGGGTGCTGGAGGCCGACCCGCACCTGGTGCCGGCGGCGCGCTTCCTGCCGGCGGTGGACGCGCTCCAGCTCGAGCTGCTGGCGGAGCTCGGCTCCGAGGTCGTGCATCCGGTGGCCGTGCGTCGCGCGCGTCGCGGGCGGCTGCACCTGGTGGTCCGGGCCCTGGAGGACGACGCGCCGCAGACCGTGGTGCGACCCTCGACCGCCGCCGATGAGGGCGTGCTGATGCTCGCCGTGGATCGCAAGGAGCGCATGGCGCGCGTCAGCCTCGTCGGTCCCGCCCGGCTGACCCCGGAGGTGCTGCCGCTTCCCGCCCACGGCGAGGGCTCGTTCGACGAGGGCGGCATGCGGGTGGTGTGGGCCGAGGTGCCGCTCGCGGCGGCCGAGTCCGCGGCGCAGGCGGTGCACGCCTCGTTCATGGGGCGTCGCCGCCCGGAGGGCTGAGCCGTGACCGACGATCGGGAGCGCGTCGCGCAGCTGCTCACCGCCGCCCTGCTGCGCGATCTCGGCGACGAGGTCGATCTCGTCTTCCGCTACGGATCGACCGTGCGCGGCACGCGCACGCATCGGTTCAGCGACATCGACATCAGCTACGTCCCCGTTCACGAGGAGACCTCGCACGCGCTGACGGTCATGGTCGGGACGACGATGTGCGACCTCTATCCGATCCGCTGGTCGAAGCTCGAGCGGATGGCCGAGCTGGACGATCCCAGCGCCTCCATCCTGCTCGACGCCCGGATCGTCCACCAGCGGACCGATGCGGCCGCCGAGCGTTTTTCGCGTCTCGGCGACCGGCTGCGCGCGAACCTTGCGCCTGCGGCCCGCGGCAGGATGCTCACGCGTGCCCACGAGATCTTCATGCGGACGGGGTACCCGTACTACCTCCTGCGCACCCAGGCTGAGCGTGGGCACCGCTTCGGGTCCCTCTTCCACGCCCGCCAGGTGGTGGGAGGCGTTCTCCACGCGGTGGCCGTGGCGAACCAGCGCTGCGTCGATACCCGACGCCTGTCCGACGTGCTGGAACTGGACCGGCTCCCGGAGCGCTTCGCGCCACTCCTGGACGCGGCCACCCGTGCCTCGGAGCCGGCGGCCGCGCTGGACGCGTGCGAGGCCTTGATGGCCTCGGTGCGCGACTTCCTGCTGGCGGAGCAGCGCGACGTCCACCGAGGCGAGCCGAGCTTCGCCGATGCGCTGGACGCCGCCTACCCCGAGCTGATGGGCGACCTGCAGCACGCGGTGATCGCCGCGGAGGACGACGATCCGTGGCGGCTCACCGTGATTCCCATGCTGCACGAGCTGATGCTGGCCATGGCGGAGGCGCGCACCGGCGTCTCGTACTCGGCGTTCAACTCGCCACCCGAGTACGCGCAGGACCTCGAGGCGCTCGGGTTCCCGGATCTGCTGGGGCTCGCCGCAGCGCGGGACTTCGAGGGCGTGCGGCGCGCGGCGCCGGCATTCGCGGATCGCCTGCGGTCGTACCTGGCCGAAAACGGTGCGGCCCTCAACGCCTTCTCGTCCGTCGAGGAGCTGCGCGCGTTCCTCGGGCTGCCGGGGTCGGACGGGAGTGGTCGCCAAGGCTGATCAGCGGGGTTGATCACAGCGCACGGGAAGGGCGTGCAGCGCGTCGCGCGATGCACCCCATGCATCGGCCGACGCCGGAGAGGGGCTTGGCGCGCACGGTGATCAATCGGGGTTATCGGCGTGTCGGCAGCCCCGCGGCCTCCGCCCCAGCGTCGGTGTCGACCGCCTCGTGCTCGGCTCGCGGTCCGCGGCGCAGTTGGAGCAGCACGGCGGCCACCAGGATCAGTGCCCCGCCGACCAGCTGCACCGAGGTCGGCATCTCCGACAGCAGCCACGC
The DNA here is from genome assembly GCA_035700865.1 of Candidatus Limnocylindria bacterium. Taxonomy (GTDB): domain Bacteria; phylum Chloroflexota; class Limnocylindria; order QHBO01; family QHBO01; genus JACDBZ01. Next base: position 8,748 of record DASSOH010000113.1, read on the forward strand.
GGCCAGCGCCGTGCCGACGACCGGCTCGAGCGTCGAGAGGATGGCCGCCTGCGACGGACCCAGGCGCCGGATGCCCAGGATGAAGGCCAGCGTCGGGATGCCCGCGCCGATGACGCCGGCGAGCAGGACCGGAACGAAGGCCGCGCTCGACGCGAGCGGCTGGCCCAGCGCACCGAGGGTCCCGATCGGCACGGCAACCATCACGTACAGCGTGGCCGCGCCGCCCATGGTCAGGGCTGCCGCCTGTGGTCCGGGCACGTGGGCGAAGCCGTGACGCGCGGCCAGGACGTAGAAGACCTGCGCCAGGGCGGCCAGGAACGCCAGGCCGATGCCCACCGGGTCCACCGACCCCAGCGACTCGGCGCCGGCCACCACCAGGGCCATGCCGGCCAGGGACACCACCAGCGCGCCCCAGCGCAGCCGATCCAGGCGCTCCCCGAACCACAGCGTCGACGCCAGCGCCACGCCGGCGGGGTACAGGTAGAACACGAGCAGCGTCAGGGCGATCGAGATGCGCTCGAAGGCGATGAAGGCGGCGAGGTTCAGGACCATGTTGGCGGTCGCGGCCGCGAGCATGAACCAGCGGTCGCGCACGGGGATGTCGCGCAGCGACGCCGGACGGATGCCGCGACCGATGGCCCAGGCGGCGATGAAGGCGCTCACCACCAGCGCACCGATCGCGGCGCGCCAGGTGACGAGGGTCAGCGCATCGACGCCGGCGTCGCCGGCGAATCGGCTCAGCGGGCCCAGCGTGCCGAAGCACGACGCGGCCAGCGCGACCAGTCCCGCCCCGACCAGGTCGGGCGAGGGTGCGCGAGTGGGGTGCGTCATCGGCGGCCGGCACCCACCGGTTCGGCCTCGGCGGTGCGCAGCTCCGCCAACAGGCGCTCGCGCTCCGCCGCGAGCGCATCGGTCCGGTCACGGAGGGTGTTGTGGCGCTCGACCAGGCCGCGGACGAGGTCGGCGTCGGCGTAGATGGAGGGATCGGCCAGGCGCTCGGTCACCTCCGAGAGCTCGGCGTCGGTGGCGGTGGCCTCCTGCTCCACGCGGCGCAGCCCGTCCCGCAGATCGCGCGTGCGGCGGTGCCTCGCGTTGCGCGCCTCGGCCTCGCGGCGCTTGCGATCGGCCGCCTCGCGAGCCGACTCGCGCGGCTTCGGCGCCTCCACCACGACGCCGCGCGGCGTGGCGTGCGCCCCCTCGACCGCCCCGCGCGTCTCGATGTCCACCCCGCGCTTGGCCGCGTAGTACTCGAAGTCGCCGGGGTAGACGGTGGCCTCGCCGGCGTTCACCTCGATGATCGTGTTCGCCACGCTGCGGATCAGGTAGCGGTCGTGGGTGATCAGCACGATCGTGCCGGTGAAGGCGTTGAGCGCGTCCTCGAGCACGTCGCGGGACTGGATGTCGAGGTGGTTGGTCGGCTCGTCCAGGCACAGCAGGTTGGCCGGATCGGCCAGCAGCTTGGCCAGCGCCAGCCGAGTCTGCTCGCCGCCGGAGAGGACGCCGACCTTCTTCTCGACCGCGTCGCCACTGAAGAGGAACGCCCCGAGCAGCTTGCGCACCTCCGCGGTCGAGAGGCGCGGTGCCGCGTCGTTGAGCTCCTCGAAGACGGTCTTCGTCGCGTCGAGCGCCTCGATCTGGTGCTGCGCGAAGTAGGCGACCCGCACGTTCGAGCCGAGCTCCCGGGTGCCGCCCTCGAACGGCAGCACGCCGGCCAGGATCTTCAGCAGGGTCGACTTGCCTGCGCCGTTCGGACCGATGAGCGCCACCTTCTGACCGCGTTCGAGGGTCAGGTCCAGGTCGCCGCGATAGACGACCGTGTCGCCATACGACTTGGCGACGTCGTTGAGGGCGATGACGGTCCGACCGCTGCGCGGCGGCTCCGGGAAGCGGAACTTCACGCTGCGCGTGCGCCGCCCGGGCGATTCGACGCGGTCCATGCGCTCCAGTGCCTTGACCCGCGACTGGACCTGCCGCGCCTTGCTGGCCTTGTACCGGAATCGGTCGATGAACGCCTGCGTGTGCGCGATCTTGCGCTGCTGGTTCTTCGCCGCCGCCTCCAGCTGGGCGATGCGCTCCGTGCGCTGCTCGACGAAGTCCGCGTAGTCGCCGACGTACTCGGTGGCGCGGCCGTCGTGCAGCTCCACGACCCGGTTGGCGACCTCGTTGATGAAATCGCGGTCGTGGCTGACCAGCACGATGGCGCCCGCGTACTGCGAGAGGAACCCCTGCAGCCACTCGACCGATGCGAGGTCGAGGTGGTTGGTCGGCTCGTCCAGCAGCAGCACGTCCGGGTTCTGGAGCAGCAGCCGGGCGAGCGCGATGCGCATCATCCAACCGCCGCTGAACTCGCCGATGTCGCGCTCCATGTCCGGGTCCGCGAAGCCGAGGCCGGCCAGGATGCGCCGCGCCTCCGCCTCCAGCCCGTAGCCGCCCATCGCCTCGAACCGATGCTGGAGCCGGCCGTACTCGTCCATCAGGATGGCCAGCTCGTCGTCGTCACCGGCGTCCTCGAGCTCGAGCTCAAGGTGCCGCATCCGACGCTCGATCCCGCTGACCTCGCCGGCCCCGGCCAGCACCTCGGCCAGCGCGGTGCGCCCGCGGCTCTCCGCCACCTCCTGCCGCAGGTAGCCGATGACCACGTCCCGCGCCCGGGTGACCGTGCCCGCGTCGGATTCCTGGTCGCCGGTGATGATCTCGAGCAGCGTCGTCTTGCCGGCGCCGTTCGGGCCGACGATGGCGAGGCGACGCCCGGCGCTGATCTGGAGGCCGACGTCGCTGAACAGGTGCTGCGGTCCGTGGCTCTTGGCCACGCCGGTCAGGGTCACGAGGCTCATGGGCTGCGCAGCATGGTACCGGGGTGCGCGGACGGGGACGCGGCCCGCGTCATGGGGGCGGTAGCGGGGCGAGGCGCGGGCCGCGATTACCGGGATGGATCACCGTGCACCGGACGGGCCGTTCCGGTGCCGGCTGATCCACCTCAGTGATCAGGCGACACGCGAAGGACCCTTCGCGCGCACGGTGATCAACCGGGGTTATCGCGGGGTAATCGTGGCGTTATCGCGGGGCTATCGCGGGGGACGGGGTCGCGGCTGGCGTCATGGGGGCGGTAGCGGGGCGAGGCGCGGGCCGCGGGGCGGGGATTGGTGGGACTGATCACAGTGCACCGGACGGGCCGTTCCGGTGCCGGCTGATCCACCCCACTGCTCAGGTGACACGCGAAGGACCCTTCGCGCGCACGGTGATCAACCGGGGTTATCGCGGAGTTACCGCGGAGTCATCGCGGTGGGACGGCCCGCGGCCCGCGGGTTCTCGCACCGGCCGGCGCTCGAGAGGCACTCAGTCGGCGATCAGGCGCGCCCCCGCCGTGTCGAATCGGAGCCGTGTCGCCATTCCGGGGAGGCCGGCGCCGTTCCACGCCTTCTCGACGGCGTGCGCCCCGGCGACCGAGTCGCAGATGGCGAGGACCGTGGGGCCGGCCCCGGAGAGGCAGGCGCCCGCCGCGCCCCGTTGGTACGCCAGCTCGATCAGGTCGCGCGTGCCGGGCAGCATGGGCAGGCGGTAGGGCTGGTGCAGCTCGTCCTCCATGGCCGCGTGGAGGAGCCCGGCGTCGGCCGTCATGATCGCCGTCGCCAGCAGCGCCGTGCGCCCTGCCTGCCGCGCCGCCGCCGCGTGCGAGACCGACGCCGGGAGCGCCGCGCGCATCTCGTGCGTCCGGCTCTCGCGCTGGGGGATGAAGGCGACCGGGATCCACGTCTCCGGGACGCGGAAGCGTCGCAGGGTGATGGGGCCGCCGTCATCGGCGACGGCAATGGTGAAGCCGCCGTACAGCGCGGCGGCGACGTTGTCCGGGTGCCCTTCCAGGCGTGAGGCGAGCTCCAGCAGCTCGTCCGCTTCGACCTGCCGCCGGCCCACCGCCGCGCCGAGCACGACACCGGCCACGATGGCGGCGGCGCTGCTGCCCAGGCCGCGGGCCGCGGGGATCATGCTCGACACCTCGATGCGCCACGACCCGGCGCCCGGGGCCGCCGAGGCGCGCAGGCCCTCCCGGAAGGCGCGGATGAGCAGGTTGTCGTCCGCCGGCTCGTTCGGAGAGGGAGCTCCCTCACCACGAGCGTTGAGCAGGATCCCGGTCTCGTCGCCGTGCCACAGCTCGGCGCGGAGCTTGAGCGAGAGGGCGGCCGCGAAGCAGTCGAAGCCACTCCCGAGGTTGGCGCTGGTGGCTGGAACGTCGACCGAGGCGATGGGCGGCATGCGCGGCGAGTATATGAGGCCACCTACGTCATCCGGCCGCCGCGGGCTCATCCAACGTCGGGTGGTCACCCGCGACACCGATCCGTGGGACCGCGCCACGCGTGGCCGGACACTGACGCCATGTCACGAACCGCCCGGCCCGCGACCCTGCGCCCGACGAAGCGGCGCGTGTCGGCGGGCAGCCAGCAGCCCACCACGGCGGAGACCGCGTTGCGCGACGACCCGGTCGTCTGGCTCAGCTCGGTCCAGCCGGATGGTCGGCCGCACGTGGTGCCGGTCTGGTTCCACTGGGACGGCGAGCGGATCGTGGCGTTCAGCAAGCCCCGCGCGCGCAAGATCGAGAACCTGCGCGAGCACGCCAGCGTGATGCTCGCGGTCGGCACCCCGGGCCCCGACTTCGAGGTCGAGCTGATCGAGGCGACCGCCGAGCTGCCGGACGTCCCGGCCAGCGACGTGATCCCCGACGGCTTCGGCGCCAAGTATCGCGAGCTGCTGCGACGCGCCGGACTGACCGTCCAGAAGTTCGCCGAGGTCTACTCGCAGCCCATCGTGCTGCGGCCGACGCGCTTCCTGGGCTACGGCGGCCGCGGCTGGGATCGGGCGGCGGCCGTCGCCAGCTGATCGTCGTCTAGGGCGAGGTCCGGACGCGCTGGATGGCGGAGGTGAGGTCGTCGAACCCGAACGGCTTGGCCAGGTAATCGGAGGCGGCGATCTCCGCGGCCCAGGTCGCCGCATCGCGGGCGGCGGTCATCACCACGATCGGGATGCGCAGGCCGCGGCGTCGCAGCTCATCGGCGAAGCCCCACCCGTCGAGGACCGGCATGCGCATGTCGAGGAGGATCAGGTCGGGCTCCTCGCGTTGGACGGCGGCCAGCGCATCGGCTCCGTTCGTGGCCTCCGCGACGCGGTACCCCTCGATCTCGAGCATGGCCGAGACGGTGGCGCGGATATCGGGCTCGTCGTCGACGACGAGGACGGACAGGTCAGGCATCGGCATGGGCGGGATCGGTACTCAGTGCGGGGGTTGGGTTCCAGGTCGGGTCGGTCGGAGGCGTGTCAGGGGCTGCCGGCTCCGTGGCCACCTCGCTCGCCTCGATGCGCTCGGGCGCGGTGGGCACGGACAGCAGGAAGGTGCTTCCGCCACCGGCCGTCTGCTCGAACCAGATCCGGCCGCCGTGCGCCTCCACGATGCGGCGGCAGATGTACAGGCCCAGGCCGATGCCGGTGTCGGTGATGCTGTGCGCGTTCGACGCGCGGAAGAATCGCTCGAACACTCGCTCGCGTTCGGGCTCGGGGATGCCGATGCCGTGGTCGACGACCGATACCAGCACCAGGCCGTCCTCGGTCCACGCGCGAACGGACGGTGCCGTGTCGCCACCGTACTTCAGCGCGTTCTCGACCAGGTTCTCGATGACCTGCTCCAGGCGCCCCGCATCGGCATCCACCGTGAGCTCCAGGGGCGCGATGTCGGCCTCCACGCTGGTTCCGTACTCCCGGTGGCGCTCGACGACGGCCTCGACCACCTCGCGCAGGTCGATGCGCTCGAAGCGGAGCACGGCGCTCGACTCCTCCAGCCGCTGGGAGTCGAGCAGCTCCGTCACCAGGTCGCGCAGCCGATGCGCCTCGCGCACGATGCGGCCGATGCTGGTCGGGTCCGCCGGCTCGCTGGGGCGCCGCAGCACGCGCCGCTGCAGCAGCTCGGCCTGGCCGAGCACCACGGTCAACGGGGTCCGCAGGTCGTGCGCGGCGGCGGAGATGAACTCCTCCTTGAGACGCGCCGCGTCCTCGCGAGCCCGGAGCTCGCTGGCCCGGGCGCTGAGGGCGCGCGCCTCCAGCAGCACGCCGGTATGGGAGGCGAGCAGGTCGAGCAGCCACAGGTCATCCTCGGCGAAGATCGGTGCGCGGTCGGCGAAGACGGTCAGGACGCCCAGTGGCTGCCCCTCGGCCTCGATGGGGGTGGCGATGACCGTCCGCGCGCCGACCCGCCGGTAGTCGTCGACGTTGTCGGGGTCGAAGGCGGCGGAGTCCAGGACGACCACGCGCCGCCGATCCGTGAACGCCCGCCCGCCGACGTAGCGGTCGTCGGCGTACTCCTCCCAGCCGGACCGTGCGGCGTAGCGCAACGTCCCGCGTTCGGGCACGGCGACGCCGATGACGGCCCCGTTCGCGCCGAAGGCATCGGCTGCCGCCGCCTGCATCTGGCTCAGGGCGGCGTAGTCGTCCGCCACGCCGATGATCTGGGTCGAGCGTTCCAGGAAGCGGCGGACGTCCGGATCGCGCCACACCAGGCGAACCCAACGCGGCGGCGTGAAGCCCAGGAAGAAGGCGCTGACGGCGAGCAGGGCCAGGAGCTGGGCGGTCGGGGCGCTGACCTGGGCGACATCGGGATTCAGGGCCCCCAGGAAGACCGCGAACAGCGCGGCGACGAAGGCAGCCGCGCCGACCGTCACGGCCGTCATGCGCCGGCTGGTGATGCCGCGGGTGACGCGGCTCTGGCGTGCGAAGGCGAAGGCGGCATAGCCCCCCACCACCACCAGGAAGGCCATGGTGGCCAGGAGCACGGCGTCATTGGTCAGCGGCAGGACGAAGCCCAGCACGCCGATGGCGACGAACGCCACCAGGCCCGCCGTCTGCACCCAGCGCGGGCTCTCGCTGAAATCGTCCACCAGGCGCAGCATGGCCAGCGGGGCCAGGTTGAGCAGGACCAGCGTCACGCTCTGGAGCCAATGATCGCCGGCGAACCCGAGCCAGGCGGCGATGCGGCCGAGGACGACGACGGACGCGGCGGAGCCGAAGAGCAGCACGGCGTCCAGCCGCGTGCGGGTCGGGCGCCGGAGGGCGGCGACCAGCACGGCCACGAACAGGCCGATGAAGAGGACCTGGTTCACCAGGCCGATCAGCTCCAGGGCAGTCATCTGGGTCCGCGTACGCGATTGGCCACTCCTGGCTGCACGTTGCGTGCCACGGCAGGAGTGCGCTTGCTCGCCCCGGTGCGCCCGCGCCCCATCAGCTCAGCTCGGGTCCGCTGGGCCGGGCTCCGCGAGCCCGTGGCGGAAGCACGTCAGCAGGTGGTCGTCGACCAGCCCCGCCGACTGCATGAAGGCGTAGCAGATGGTCGGGCCGACGAAGCGGAAGCCGCGCTCGCGCAGGCGGCGCGAGAGCTCCCCGGAGGCGGGCGTGTGCGCCGGCACCTGGTCCGTCCGCGTCCACCGGTTCGTGAGCGTGCGTCCGTCGACGACCGACCACACCAGCCCCGCGAAGTCGGGCGTCGCGAGGAAGGCGCGCGCGTTGCCGATGAAGGCGTCGACCTTTGCCCGGTTGCGCACGATGCGAGCATCCGACAGCAGGCGTTCGCGGTCGGCATCGGTGTAGGCAGCCATCCGCTGCGCGTCGAAGCCCTCGAAGGCGGCCCGGTAGCCGTCGCGCTTGCGCAGGATGGTGATCCAGGCCAGCCCCGCCTGGGCGCCCTCCAGGCAGAGGAGCTCGAACAGCCGATGCGGATGGCGCATCGGGACGCCCCACTCGGTGTCGTGGTAGGCGGTCATGAGCGGGTCGCCGCTCGCCCAGTCGCAGCGGCCGCGGGACGGATCTGGCGTCACGGGCGCCGAGGATAGCGGCAGTCGAACGCCCGGGTCGAGCGACCCGGGCGTCATCGGTGCCGGTGGTGGGCGGGCATGGCGCGGTCAGGCGCGGGAGCCGGAGCCCGCCAGGCGCAGGCGCGGCAGGCGGATCCTGTCGAGCCACGGACGCGAGTCGGTGGCGCGACCTCGGCGGGCTGACGTGGCCAGCTGGCGCTGGCGCAGGTCACGCCGATGGTCCTGCTCGATCGCGTGCGCCAGCAGGTGAGCGGCGGTCGGGTTCATCGGTCGGCCTCCTCGGAAGGCGTACGGTTTGGGAACGGTCAGTGGAGGAACGCTCGGAGCACGCTCCGGGCGATCTCGGCGGTTCGCCGGCTCCTCCGTTCCGGCCGATGCGGCCGATGCGGAGGCGGCGAGAAGAACGCGACATCCGGCGCGGTGGTGGCCCACGTGCCGAGTGCCATGGTCATGGCTGCCTCCTTTCTCGATGGTCGACGTTGCGGTGGTTGATGGGCTCATCGTGGTCGTGCGGGATCACCGATCCAACGGTCGTGGGTCGTGACCGGCGCGGATCATCGGCCGAGCGGTTCGTACGTCATTCGGCCGCCGTCAGTCGGGGCGGCGGGCGCCTATCCTGTGACCATGGCGCCCGAGCTCGCCCCGCAGCACCTGAGCTTCCTGTTCGCCGACGTGGAGGGGAGCACGCGGATGACGGAGCAGTACGGTGCGGTGGCCGGCGCAGCCCTCACCCGCTACCACGAGATCGTGGCCGAGCGCGCCGCGGCGCACGGGGGCCGCATCTTCGAGCGCATCGGCGACGGCGCCTACGCCTGCTTCGACGCGGCCCGCGAGGCGGTCCAGGCGGCGGTCGACGTCCAGGGCCTCATGGCGGAGTCGGACTGGGGCGAGATCGGGCGCGTCCGGGTCCGGATCGTGGTGGTCAGCGGCGAGGTCGAGCTTCGCGGCGACCGGTTCTTCGGGCTGCCGCTGTACCGGGCGGCGCGGCTCCAGGCGCTGGCCGATGGCGGCGAGACACTGCTGGCCGGCACCACGGTCGACGAGCTCGGCGCGTGGCTCCCGGAGGGGACCGTGCTGCGCGACCTCGGGGCGCATCGGCTGCGCGACATGGTTGAGCTCGAGCGCATCTTCGCTCTGGTGCATACTTCGCGCGCGCGTCTCGGTGACGAGCCGCCGCCCGAGACATCCCGGATTCAAGGGACCGAGACTGTGACTGACGAAGAGGGGCCGATTCGCGTCCTGCTGGTGGACGATCACGCCGTCGTCCGCCGTGGGCTCCGGGGATTCCTGGAGCTGTTGAAGGACTTCGACGTCGTCGGCGAGGCCGAGAACGGCCGCGAGGGCGTTGCCGCCGCCGACCGCCTGGTGCCGGACGTGATCCTGATGGACCTGCTCATGCCCGAGATGGGCGGCCTCGAGGCCATCGCGGCCATCAAGCAGGCGCACCCCGAGATCGAGATCGTGGCCGTCACCTCCTTCATCGAGGAGGAGAAGGTCACCTCCGCCCTCGAGGCCGGCGCATCGGGGTACCTGCTCAAGGACGCCGAAGCCGAGGAGGTGGCCCAGGCCATCCGTGCCGCGTACCACGGCGAGGTGCACCTGGATCCGGCCGTCTCGCGTCTCCTGGCCCAGCGCCTCCGCGCGCGCAAGGAGGAGGAGCCGGTCGAGCCGCTCACGACGCGCGAGAAGGAGGTCCTCGCCCAGCTTGCCAAGGGTGCCTCCAACAAGGAGATCGCCTACGAGCTCGGCATCACCGAGCGGACCGCGCGCACCCACGTGTCGAACATCCTGGGCAAGCTCGGCCTGGCGTCACGCACCCAGGCGGCCCTCTACGCGGTGGAGCACAAGCTCGTCTGACCGCCCGGTTGCCCGTTCGTGGCCGGCCGGCCCGTGGCCGGCCCGTGGCCTGTCCGTGGCCGGTCCGCGGCCGATGCATCGGCCAGACCGCACCGGAAGCGGCGTTCGCGTGCCGTTTGGGCGCCACATCGGTCACGCTGACGCTCGGGCGGCACCGCCGGGTACAGCTCACGCTCGGCCCTGTCCGATCCATCGGTCATGGCGCACCTCCGACCGGGTTCCGGTGCCGCCTGGCCGGCGGATCGGTCACGGTGGGTACTCGAATGCCTCGAATTCCACCCGACGGCCCACTCCTGCGCAGTTCGACCACTCGAGTGACCACCGCCGAGCACGAAGCGGACGCCCCCGTGCCCGTCACGCGCCGCTGCGGCCACTCGGATGACCATTCGGCACGGCCCGGCGCGGCCGTGTGAGTCGCCGGTCATTCGGATGCCCGGCCGCGAGGGAGGCCGGGCGCGCGTCGGAGCATCCGCCGACCCCGGGGACGTCGTGTCGAGCGCGGCCCGCGGCCCGGCCCAGTCACGGCCACCCTCCCGGTAGACTGCGGTTCCATTCCTGTCACAGCATCGGGGGGACGATGAATCGACGGCACCTGCTCACACTCGCTGCCGGCGTTCTGCTCGTGGCGGGATGCAGCGCTGCCCCCGCCGGCTCCGATGCGGCATCGACCAGCTCGAGCCCGCCCGCGGCGACGTCCGGAGCGTCCGCCACCGCCGACCCGACGCCCCGGCCGTCGAGGACCGACGCGCCGAGCGCCTCCCCCTCGGCCTCGCCGTCCGACGCGCCCGAGATCCAGCTCGGCTACGGGG
>DASSOH010000114.1:0-26195 GCA_035700865.1 Candidatus Limnocylindria bacterium
TCGTGTGCACGCCTCATGTGAATCCAGGCCGTTCGGGCCGCGCCCGCCACGCCCGGCATGACGACGCCGGGCCCCGAAGGACCCGGCGTCGCGCACTGACGGAAGGCGAGAGGGAGGTCAGACCTCCTTGTACTCGCCCTCGATGGTCTCGCCCTCTTCCTCGGAGCCAGCCCCGTCGGCCGCGCCATCGCCGGCGGCCCCGTTGCCGTCGCCGTCGGTCGAGCCGCTGGCCTCGTAGGCCTTGGTGCCGACGCGCTGGAGCACCTCGGAGAGCTGCGACTTGGTCGAGTCGATGACGCCGGCGTCCTCGCCCTTGAGGGCCTCGCGCACGGACTCGATCCGGGCGTTGACCTCCGCCTTCTCCTCGTCCGACAGCTTGTCGTCGAGGTCCTTGAGCAGCCGCTCGGCCTGGTAGACGAGCGCATCGGCCTCGTTGCGGGACTCGACCGCGGAGCGCCGCTTGCGGTCTTCCTCGGCGTGCTCCGCCGCCTCGCGGACCATGCGGTCCACGTCGTCCTTGGCCAGCATGGAGGAGGCGGTGATGGTCACCTTCTGCTCCTTGTTGGTGGCCTTGTCCTTGGCGGTCACGTTGAGGATGCCGTTGGCGTCGATGTCGAAGGTGACCTCGATCTGCGGCACGCCGCGCGGGGCCGGCGGAATGCCGTCCAGGCGGAAGGTCGCGAGCTTCTTGTTGTCGGCCGCCATCTCGCGCTCGCCCTGCAGGACCACGATGTCCACCGAGGGCTGGTTGTCCGATGCGGTCGAGAAGATCTGCGTGTGCGACGTCGGGATGGTCGTGTTGCGGTTGATCATCTTCGTGGCCACGCCGCCCATGGTCTCGATGCCCAGCGACAGCGGGGTCACGTCGAGCAGCAGCACGTCCTTGACCTCGCCGCCGAGGACGCCGGCCTGGATGGCCGCACCGACCGCCACCACCTCGTCGGGGTTGACGCCCTTGTGTGGCTCCTTGCCGTTGAACATCTTCTTGACCGCCTCGACGACGGCCGGCATGCGCGTCATCCCACCGACCAGGATGACCTCGTCGATCTCGCCGGGCTGCATGCTGGCATCGGCCAGCGCCTTCTTCACCGGATCGGCGGTGCGGTTGATCAGGTCCGCCACCAGGTCCTCGAGCTTGGCCCGCGTCAGCGGCGTGACCAGGTGCTTCGGCCCGGTCGCATCGGCGCTGATGAACGGCAGGTTGATCTCGGTCTGCGTCGTGCTCGACAGCTCGATCTTCGCCTTCTCGGCCGCCTCCTTGAGGCGCTGCAGGGCGATCCGATCCTTCGACAGGTCGATGCCCTCGGCCTTGCGGAACTCGTCGATCAGCCACTCGATGACGCGCTGGTCGAAGTCGTCGCCGCCCAGGTGGGTGTCGCCGTTCGTGGAGCGGACCTCGAAGACGCCCTCACTCAGCTCCAGGATCGAGATGTCGAACGTCCCGCCGCCCAGGTCGTAGACGGCGATCTTCTCGTCCTTCTGCTTGTCCAGGCCGTACGCCAGCGCCGATGCCGTCGGCTCGTTGACGATGCGCTTGACGTCGAGCCCCGCGATGCGCCCGGCGTCCTTGGTCGCCTGGCGCTGCGTGTCGTCGAAGTAGGCCGGCACGGTGATGACCGCCTCGGTCACCTTCTCGCCCAGGTACGCCTCGGCATCGGCCTTCAGCTTCTGGAGGATCATGGCGCTGATCTCCGGCGGGCTGAAGGTCTTGTCGTTGGCGAGCTTCACGACCACGCCGTCGGACTTCGGATCCTTCATGACCTCGTAGGGCACGAGGTCCTTGCTGTGCTGCACCTCGGGGTCGTCGAACCGGCGGCCCATGAAGCGCTTGATGCTGAAGATCGTGTTCTCGGGGTTGGTGATGGCCTGTCGCTTGGCGACCTGGCCGACCAGCCGCTCCCCGCTCTTGGCGAAGGCGACGACCGATGGCGTGATGCGGCCGCCCTCCGCGTTGGTGATGACCTGGGGCTCGCCGCCTTCCATGACGGCCACGACCGAGTTGGTCGTGCCCAGGTCGATGCCGATGATCTTGCCCATCGTCTCGTCAGTGCTCCTTCGGATTGTTCGCCACGCGCACGAGGCTCGGCCGGATGACCCGGTCGTGCAGCTTGTAGCCGCGCTGGACCTCGCCGATGACTTCGTTATCGGGATGCTCGGCGGTCGCCTCGTGGGCCACCGCCTCGTGCAGGTTCGGATCGAATGGCCGGCCCAGCGCCTCGATGGCGGTCACGCCCTCGGACTCGAGGACGCCGCGCAGCTTGCGCTCGACCAGCTTCACGCCCTCGATCCACGCGTCGTGGGCCTCGGGCGGGACGTTCTCGAGGGCGCGATCGAAGTCGTCCAGGACGCCGAGCAGCTTGCCGATCAGCAGCGCGTTGCCGAACTGGGTGACCGTCGCGCGCTCCTCGTCGGTGCGTCGCTTGTAGTTCGCGAAGTCGGCCGCCGAACGCTGCCAGTTGTAGAGGTGCTCCTCCGACTTGTCGCGCGTCGCCTGGAGCTCGGCCTCGAGCTCACGGACGCGGTCGAGCAGGTCCGTGCGCGATGGCGCCTTCACCTGCTCCGCGCGCTCCTCGGCCCGCGTCCGCGATCCGTGCTGTCTGCCACTGTCGTGGCCGTCGTGGTGGTTGTCGTTCATTGGGTCTCGCCGTACTGGCTGTTGATCAGCTCATTCATCAGGGTGGAGAGGTAGCGGACGGTCGGGATGGCGCGGGGGTAGGGCATCCGCGTCGGTCCCAGAACACCCAGCAATCCCAGTGCCCGGTCTGGGGCGCCGTAGGGCGCGAACACCAGGCTGATCTCGTGCATGGCGTCGTTCGCGTTCTCGCGACCGATGATCACGTGCACCCCCCGCCCGAGGGTCAGGACCGGCACCAGCTGCTCGATGAAGTCGGAGCGCTGCAGCGCCTCGAGGATGGGCCGCAGCTTCGTGCCCTCGCTGAACTCCGGCTGCTCGAGGACGTGGACGATCCCATCGGTGAAGACTTCCTCGACGATGACGCCATCCGCCTCCTCCAGCAGGCCGGCGATCGCCTCCGCGATCCAGCCCGCCAGCGGCCGCAGCTTCGTCGCGCGCCGCCGAACGTGGGGCGCGGCGAGGTTGGCGAGCTCCGCGTTGAGCTCGATGGCGGCCGAGTCGAGCGCCGACTGATCCACGGGGACGTCGGGCAGCTGGCGCTCCAGCGCGCTGCGATCGAGGCGACGCTGCACCACGTTACCGTCGGCGAGCACGAGCACGATGAGCCGCGTGCCGTCCCCCAGCGCCACCAGCTGCACGTGCCCGTACCGCGCGCGCCGGGCCTTGGCCGGCGTCACCACCGAGGCCGAGTGCGTCGCCCCGGCCAGGATGGCCGCCGCCAGCCGATGCCACTCGTTGCTGGTCAGCTGCACCTGGCTGAACTGGTGGCGGATCATGAGCCGGTCCGCCGGATCCAGCTCCGCCTCGCGCATGAGCGACTCGACGTAGAAGCGGTACCCCAGGTCGGACGGCACGCGGCCCGCGCTGGTGTGCGGGTGGGTCAGCAGGCCCAGCGCCTCGAGCTCCGCCATCGCGTTGCGCACGGTGGCCGGCGAGACGTTGAGCCGGTACCGATCCACCAGCGCCTTCGACCCGACGGGCACCGCGGTCAGCACGTAATCCTCCACGACGGCGCGCAGCACCGACCGCTGCCGATCGGTCAGCTCGAAGGCCGGCCGGCTCGGCGAGGGCCGCTGCGCTGCGTCACGCATCTCCGTCATGGCGCCTCCGTGTGTCTCCTGCGATGCTCGGGTCCCGACTGCTGGCACTCTCGGGTGGAGAGTGCTAACGGGGTTCGGCGAGCATGGTACCGCCGCACGAAAAGTCGTGTCAACGCGCCGCGGCCGGCTCGGGCGCGAACTCGACGAGCACCTCCGAGGCAAGCAGCCGGCCGGCGGCGGAGAGGCGCATGACGTCGCCGTCGACCTCCAGCAGTCCTGCCTGGACCGATGCCGCCACCGCCTCCCGGTAGCGATCCAGCGGATCGGCGCCGAACTCGCCGGCGAAGCTGCGACGGCTCATGCCGTCGACCCGTCGAAGGCCGAGCGCAACGGCCTCGAAGGCCCGCGTCGCGTCATCCAGCAGCTCGCGGTCCTCGAGCGCCCGCTCCCCCGCCTCGGTCCGCTCGAGGTAGCGGTCCAGGTCGCGGACGTTCCACGAGCGCTCCGCCGCGCCGTCGTACGAGTGCGCGCCGGCGCCGATGCCCGTGTACCCGCGGCGGGCCCAGTAGGCGCCGTTGTGCCGCGACTCGTGGCCCGGGCGCGCCCAGGAGCTGAGCTCGTAGTGACGGTAGCCGGCCGCGTCGAGCAGCTCCTCGGCCAGCCGGTACTGGTCGGACGCCAGCGCGTCGTCCTGCTGCGCCGCGACGCGCTGGCGCCATCGCAACGCGCCGGCTCGCGGCGGCGCGGCCCACTCGTCGGGCTGCAGGGCCAGCTGCAGCGCGTACGTGCTGAGGTGATCGGGCTCGAGTGCCAGGGCGGCCATCAGCCCGGCGCGCCAGTCATCCAGCGACTGGCCCGGGATGCCGTAGATCAGGTCGATGCTGACGTTGTCGAAGCCCGCGGCGCGCGCGGCGGCGAACGCCGCCCGGCCCTCGGCGGCCGTGTGGCCGCGGGCCAGCGTCCGCAGCTCCTGGTCGCGCAGCGACTGGACGCCGAGGCTGATCCGATCCACCCCGGCGCTGCGGTACCCCGCCCAGTCCGGCGTCTCGCGTCCGCTCGGATTGGCCTCGAGGGTCACCTCGTCGAGATCGGCCGCCGCCCACCGCGCCGTCGCCGCCGCGATCACGGTCGAGGCCTGGGCCGCGGTCAGGAGCGATGGGGTCCCGCCACCGAAGTAGATCGTCCGCAGCTCATCGGGCGCGGGCCGCAGCTCCAGCTCGCGGACCAGTGCCCGGGTGTAGCGGTCGATGTCGCCGGCGCGACCGCCGACGGTCACGAAGTCGCAGTAGGCGCACACCAGCCGGCAGAACGGCACGTGGACGTAGAGGTGGTGCGGCTCGCGTGACATGGCGACCCCATTGTCAGCCATGCACCAACGACCGTTCAGGACGCGAGATGGTCCGAGGTTGGCGTCGGCAGGCGGGGCTGCCGAGCCTAGATCGGTCGCTGGCGCAGCCGCCCTCCGGCGAACGCGAACAGCGACATGGTCACCGCGAAGTGGCCGACGATGGCCGGGATGACGGAACCCGTCTCGACGGTCGCGACACCGGCCGCCCAGCCGAGCAGCACGGCGCCGGCGATGAAGTACCAGTCGCGGTCGTGCCACATGCGCCGAT
Organism: Candidatus Limnocylindria bacterium; assembly: GCA_035700865.1. Lineage (GTDB taxonomy): Bacteria > Chloroflexota > Limnocylindria > QHBO01 > QHBO01 > JACDBZ01. The sequence goes on from DASSOH010000114.1 coordinate 5,292, forward strand.
GGGCGAGCCCGTAGACGAGGGCCTGGACGGCGATGGCCCAGCCGATGGGGACGCCGGCGAAGAGCAGCATGCCGAGCACGATCGAGCGGAACTGGAGCTCCTCGCTGATGGCGTTGGCCGCCGCGCCCAGGACCCGGCTGGGCAGCAGCTCGACGGGCAGGGGCAGCACGCCGCCGTAGCGCAGGAAGGCGAGCCCGACCCCGTTGATCAGGGCCACGGCGACGAAGAGCAGCGTGATCGGCGCGACGCTGTTCGGGTCGCCACCGGTCAGGAACAGCTGCTCGCGGCCCGATGGCAGGATGACGGCGATGCCGACGGCGAAGCCGATGACCAGGATGTAGTAGCTCAGCGGCCCCATCCACGGCGTGCGGTAGCGGAAGTAGTCGGACCGCACGATCCGATCGGAGTCGAATCGCAGCAGGACCAGGAACAGCGTCAGCCCGAAGGCGATGGCCAGGCGCAGGGAGTCGAAGAAGCTCATCGGTCGCTACGACGCGCTGTCGTTCATGCGCAGCACCGCCAGGAAGGCCTCCTGCGGGATCTCGACCGAGCCGACGCGCTTCATCCGCTGCTTCCCTTCCTTCTGCTTCTCGAGGAGCTTGCGCTTGCGCGTCACGTCCCCGCCGTAGCACTTGGCGAGGACGTTCTTGCGCATGGCCCGGATGGTTTCGCGGCTGATGATATGCGAGCCGATCGCCGCCTGGACCGGCACTTCGAACATCTGGCGCGGGATCAGCTCCTTCAGCTTCTCGACCAGCGCCTTGCCCTGGCGCGGCGCGTTTGACCGATGCACGATCAGGCTCAGCGCGTCGACCGGCTCCCCGTTGACCAGCACGTCCAGCTTGACCAGGTCGCCCGGCCGGTAGCCCAGGTACTGGTAGTCGAGGCTGGCGTAGCCGCTGGATCGGCTCTTGAGCTGGTCGTAGAAGTCGATGATCAGCTCGCCGAGCGGCATCTCGAAGTGCAGGTTGACCCGCTTCGGGTCGAGGTACTCCATGTTCTGGAAGTCGCCGCGGCGGCCCGTCGCCAGCTCCATCAGCGGGCCGATGTAGTCGGTCGGCGTAATGACCTGCGCCGCCACCCACGGCTCGCTGATCTGCTCGATCTCGCCGACGTTCGGCATCTGGGCCGGGTTGTCGATCACGATCTCGTCGGGGCGGTGGTGCAGCTTGACGCGGTACTCGACGCTCGGTGCCGAGGCGATCAGCTCCAGGTCGAACTCTCGCTCGAGGCGTTCCTGCACGATCTCCATGTGCAGCAGGCCCAGGAAGCCGCAGCGGAAGCCGAATCCCAGCGCCGCCGACGACTCCGGCTCGTAGACGAAGCCCGCGTCGTTGAGGTGCAGCTTGTCGAGCGCGTCGCGGAGCTCGGGGTAGTCGTCGCCGCGCAGCGGGTAGATGCCGGCGAAGACCAGCGGCAGCGGCTCCTGGTAGCCGGGCAGCGGGGCGGTGGCGCCACGCGTCGCCGAGGTCAGCGTGTCACCCACCTGCGCATCGCGGATGCTCTTCAGGCCGGTGGCGACGTAGCCGACCTCGCCGGCGACCAGCGTCCTGGTCGGGAGCGGCTGCGGACGGAAGTAGCCAAGCTCCAGGATCTCCGACTCGGCGTCAGTGGCCATGAAGCGGATCCGGTCATGGCCGTGCAGCGTGCCAGCGGCGAGACGCACGTAGGCGACGACACCCTTGTACGGGTCGTAGTGGCTGTCGAAGACCAGCGCCTGGAGCGGCGCGGCGGCATCGGCTCGCGGGGCCGGGACCCGCTGGACGATCGCCTCGAGGATCTCGGGGATGCCGATCCCCTCCTTGGCGCTGGCCAGGATCACCTCCTCGCGCGGGATCGCGAGGGTCTCCTCCAGCTCGTCCATCACCATCTCGGGCTCGGCGCTGGGCAGGTCGATCTTGTTGATGACGGGCAGGATCACCAGGTTCTGGGCCATCGCCAGGTGGACGTTGGCGAGCGTCTGGGCCTCGATGCCCTGGGTCGCGTCGACCACCAGGATGGCGCCCTCGCAGGCCTGGAGGGATCGGCTCACCTCGTAGGTGAAGTCGACGTGGCCGGGCGTGTCGATCAGGTTGAGCGCGTAGGTCTGGCCGTCGGCGGCGTCGTAGTGGAGTCGGACGGCCCGGGCCTTGATGGTGATGCCCTTCTCGCGCTCCAGGTCCATGGAGTCGAGGACCTGCGACTGCATCAGCCGCCGGTCGATGGTGTGGGTCGCCTCCAGCAGCCGGTCGGCGAGGGTCGACTTCCCGTGGTCGATGTGCGCGACGATGCTGAAGTTGCGGATGCGCTCCGGGGGGATCACGGGGCGGAAGTCTAGCGGACGCGCTGGCGGCCGACCGCGGGCGACCCAGGATTCACCGATGGCGGAAGCGCCTGGGCTCCGCGCCGCGCGCCGGCGGACGACGGGACGGGCGTCAGTCCCGGGGCGTCAGCCTCCGGGGCGTCAGCCGCCGGGCGGCGCGTCTCCGGCCGGCGGGTCGGCGGGTGGCGCCGGCTCGGATGGCGGTGGCTCGACGGCGGCCGCGGCGACGGTCGGGCCGACCGCCACGATCCCGTTCACGACCTTGTACGCGCTGAACCAGGTGTTCTGGTGCAGGACGTTGCCGTCGGCGTCGTAGACGGTGCGGTACCGCGTCACGTCGTGCCCGTTGTGCGGGTACTCGAGCCGCTTGCTGGTGCCCGGCGCCAGGCTGGGATCGACGACCGTGGTGTCGACCGCGTTGCGGTAGTTCCCGGTGATCGCGTTGCTGAGCACGACGCTGCGTCCGGTGGGCACGGTCCAGATCTGGAACGTGACGGAGCCGTTGCCGCCGAAGCCGCGGATCACGATCGGGTTGTCGGTGTCGTTGCGGAAGGTGAAGTCCTGGACGTAGCTGTCGTCCATGTAGACCGTCGCGTCCAGGCCGTCGGGATAGCGGTCGATGTAGTAGTAGTGGTTCATCCGATCGCCGATCTCGAGGCCGGCCCGCATGGCGGCGTTGAAGATGGTGGTCGAGGTGGAGCAGATGCCACCGCCGATGGCGCCGCCGGCGACGCTCCGGCCGTTGATGATCACGCCGCCGTACATGAAGCCGCGCTCGACCGTGACCGGACCGATGCTGTCCCAGAAGCTGAACCACTCCCCGGGATACAGGTTGCGGCCGTCGATGTCGCGTGCCGGGATGTTGATGTTGTTGCCCCAGCCGTTCCCGTCGCCCGGCACGTAGTAGGTCGTCCACGAGGACACCATCTGCATCTGCGGCAGGACGGCCTCCGCCTGGGCGGTCGTGAACTGCGGCTCGGTCACGTCCACCGCCAGCGGCACCGAGCGAACCTCCTCCCCGTCGACGCGCCGGCTGAAGACGTCGAGCAGCGATGCCACGCTGGCGTCCACGTCGAGCGCTCGGCCCGGGGCGCCCGGAACGACGCCGCCGAGCCCGCCGCCCGCGGCCACCGCGATCCGGGCGTTCGCCGCCTCCTGGTCGATCTGCTCGGCGAGGCCGCTGACCAGGCCGGTGAGGGCGCCGGAGTCCACGCCGACCCGCACCGTCTCGGCATCCGTCGTGATGTCCAGCAGGCCGGCCAGCGTCTCGCGCGTCAGCGCGATGGGCGCCTCGTCCTCCGCCGCCCCCGGAATGGTGAGGTCGAGGGGACGGACGCTGGCGGTCGCGTCGACGGCCGCGGCGCGGGCCTCGTCGGTGGTGATGGCCGGCGACGTGGTCGTGGCCGCCAGCTCGACGCTGACGTCGCCGGGCCGTGCCGTGTCGGCGGCGCTGGCCACGGCGGCCTTGACGATGTCGACGTCCACGACCTGCCCGTCGCGTGACGGGGTGAAGGTGAACCGCGCGCCGTCCTGGAACACGGCGGCGTCCAGCGGCACGATGCTCAGCCTCGCGGCGAGATCGTCGGCGGCGGCGGCGAGCGCCTCGGCGTCGTAGGGATGCACCGCCACCGGAAGCGTCGCGCTCCGCACGATCGACCGCAGCCGTTCGAGGCCCGCGGTGAAGGGGTTGGCGTCCCGGCCGATCTCGAACGCCGCGGCCGCCATGCGGTCCAGGTCGTAGCCGCGACCGAGGTCGGCGAACGCGACCGAGGCCTCGCGGTCCCCGACGCTGATGCGGACCGTCCCCCGGTCGAGGGCGGGCAGCTGCTCGGCGAGTCGCGCGCGGGCCTGGTCCTGGGTCAGTCCGGCGAGATCGATGCCCGCCACGCGGACGCCGGGCATCACGGCGCCGGCGTTCGCCGCACCGATCGCCACCGCCGCGCCGGCGAGCAGGACCAGGCCGAGCAGGAGCGTGCCGGCGAACCCGATGAGCACGGAACGGCGCGCCGGCGGCGAGCCCACCGGGCGCAGGAGGCGCCGGGGCATGGTGATCGTCGTCATGGTGTCTGGCACGAGACGCTGTCGCGTCGGGATTCGTTGCGTTGGGCCGGTCTCCGGCCGCCTCGCCGTCCTGGTCGCGTCTGCGCCGTGGTTCCTCCCTGGGCTCGGGTTCGCCGCATCGCGCTCGGGGCCTGCGCGCGTCCGACGAGGCCCCGATTGTCGCGGGCCGGAGCCGATCTGTCGAGTGGCTCGATCGGGGCCGGACTGCTATACTCCCGGCTCCGCACCGCACTCCTCGGAGTGCTGTTTTCCTGTGCCGATCACATCCAGCTGAGGACACCACGTGGCAAGAACGCCTCGATCCTGGAAGGGCGCGCGCACGCCCTCCGCCCTCAAGCGCGTGCGCCAGTCGCTTCGCCGCCGCGCCGTGAACCGTCGCACGCGCAGCGAGGCGAAGACGCTCGTCCAGACCGCGGCGGCGATCGCTCTCGGCCGAGCCGACGGCGACGGCCCCGAGGCCGTCACCGCGGCCATCAGCGCCCTCGACAAGGCCGCCGAGAAGGGCATCATCCACCCGAACAACGCCGCGCGCCGCAAGAGCCGCCTGATGGCCAAGGTCAACGCGGCCCACCTGCTCGACGAGGCGCAGGCCGGCGCCGGGACCGCTCCGAAGAAGCGAACCGCCGCGAGCAAGACCGCCCAGCGCAAGAAGGTGCAGGCCGCCAAGGCGTCGAAGGCCGCCGCCGGCAAGGCCGCCGATCGGCCGCGCACGGCCGCCGGCAAGGCCAAGGTCGCCGTGACGCGAGCCAGCCGCGAGTCGGCCGCCGCGCGCCGCCGGCGACAGGCGAGCGAGACCACCGACGAGAGCTGACGTCAGCCGCCAGCAAGACGACCCCGGATCCACGAGATCCGGGGTCGTTTGGTGTCCGGGTGAGCGTCGTCGCGCTCAGCGCCCCTGCCGGAAGGCCCTCGCGCCGGCGTAGATGGCCGCATCGGCCAGCTCCTCCTCGATGCGCAGGAGCCGGTTGTACTTGGCGATGCGTTCGGATCGGCTGATGGAGCCGGTCTTGATCTGGCCGGTATTAAGGGCGACCGCCAGGTCCGCGATGGTCGTGTCCTCCGTCTCGCCGGAGCGGTGGCTGATCACCGCCGTCCACCCGGCGCGCTGCGCCATCTCGACGGCCTCCATCGTCTCGGTGACGGTGCCGATCTGGTTCAGCTTGACCAGGATGCTGTTCGCGGCGCGGAGCTCGATGGCCTTCGCCAGGCGCTGGGTGTTCGTCACCAGCAGATCGTCGCCCACGATCTGCACCCGGTCGCCGACGCGCTCGGTCAGGGCGCGCCAGCCGTCCCAGTCGTCCTCGGCCAGGCCGTCCTCCAGGCTGACGATCGGGTAGCGCTCGGCCCATCCCGCCCAGAAGTCGACCAGCTCCGCGCTGCTGAGGCTCCGGCCCTCGCGCGCCAGGGTGTAGGTGCCGTCGCCGTACAGCTCGGTCGTCGCCGGATCCAGCGCGATGGCGATCTGCGCGCCGGGCTCGTAGCCCGCGCGCTCGATGGCGGCGAGCACCGCCGCGATGGCGTCCTCGTTGCTGCCCAGGCTGGGCGCGTACCCGCCCTCGTCCCCGACGGTCGTGGCGAAGCCCTCGTCATGGAGGATCTTGCCCAGGGCGTGGAACGTCTCCGCCGCCCAGCGCAGCGCCTCGCGGAAGCTGGGGGCCCCGAGCGGCGCGATCATGAACTCCTGGAAGTCGGTGGAGTCGATGGCGTGCTTGCCGCCGTTGAGGATGTTGACCAGGGGGACCGGCAGGGTGCGCGCGCCGGCACCGCCGAGGTAGCGGTACAGCGGCAGCCCGACCGATTCGGCCGCGGCATGGGCCACGGCCATGCTCACGCCCAGCAGGGCGTTGGCGCCCAGCTTCCCCTTGTTCTCCGTCCCGTCCAGCGCGATCAGCAGGCGGTCGACGCTGACCTGGTCGACCGCATCGACGCCGATCAGCTCCGGCCGCAGGGTGTCGTTGACGTTCTTGACCGCGGTCAGGGTCCCCTTCCCGCCGTAGCGGTCCGCGTCGCCGTCGCGCAGCTCGACCGCCTCGTGCGCGCCCGTGGAGGCGCCGGAGGGGACGATGGCCGTCCCGACCGATCCGTCCTCCAGGAGCACGTCGACCTCGACCGTCGGGTTGCCCCGCGAGTCGAGGACCTCGCGGCCGATGATGTCCTCGATCAGCGAGCTGGTCATGCCGGCACCTCCGCGTCGCGCGGCAGCAGGGCCGCCACGCCGGGCAACGTCTTCCCCTCCAGGAACTCGAGCGACGCGCCGCCGCCGGTGCTGACGTGGGTCATCCGGTCGGTCAGCTCCAGCTGCTCGACGGCGGCCACCGAGTCCCCGCCCCCCACCACGGTCACGGCGCCCGCATCGGTCAGCTTCGCCAGGCAGCGGGCGATGGCCTTCGTGCCCTCCGCGAACTGCGGGTGCTCGAAGACGCCCATCGGGCCGTTCCAGAACACGGTCTTCGCCTTGGCGAGGTGCTCGGTGTAGGCGGCGACCGTCTCGGGCCCGATGTCCACGATCATCTGGTCCTTCGGGACGGCGTCGACCGCGACGACCTTCGTCTTGGCCCGGTGGTGGATCTGCGGGGCGATGACCGCATCGGTCGGGAGCATCAGGCGGACGCGCTTGCGGCGCGCCTCCTCGATGATGCGGACCGCGTTGTCGAGCTGCTCCTCCTCCACCAGGCTCTTGCCCAGGGACAGCCCCTTGGCGGCCAGGAAGGTGTTCGCCATGCCGCCGCCGACCAGCACGGCCTGGCAGCGCGAGAGGAGCGCCTCCAGCACCTCGAGCTTGCCGGAGACCTTCGCGCCGCCGATCACGGCGTGGAATGGCTTGGCCGGTCGCTCCAGCAGCGTCTGCAGCGCGTCGACCTCCCGCTCCATCAGCAGCCCGGCCACGGACGGCAGGTGGTGCGTGATCCCCTCCGTCGAGGCGTGGGCACGGTGCGCCGCTCCGAAGGCGTCGTTGACGTAGAGATCGGCGAGGCCGGCCAGCGACTTCGCAAACTCCGGATCGTTCGCCTCCTCCTCGGCGTGGAAGCGCAGGTTCTCGAGCAGGATCAGGTCGCCGGGGCGCAGCTTGTCGACCGCGACCTGCACCCCCGGGCCCAGCGCGTCGCCGGTCATGCGCACCGGGCGTCCCAGCAGCTGACTGAGCCGGTCGGCGACCGGCTTGAGCCGCAGCGCGTCGTTGACCTTGCCCTTCGGGCGGCCGAGATGGCTGGCCAGGATGACCGTGGCGCCACGATCGAGCAGGTAGACGATGGTGGGCAGGCTGGCCCGGATGCGCGTGTCATCCGTGATCCTGCCGTCGTCGAGCGGGACGTTCAGGTCGGCGCGCAGGAAGACTCGCTTCCCGTCGACGTCGACGTCCCGGACCGTCTTGGAGTCCATCGGTGTATTCGCCCCCGTGCTAGAGCCGCTCGGCCATGTAGGCCGCCAGGTCGGAGACGCGGCACGAGTAGCCCCACTCGTTGTCGTACCAGGCGATCACCTTGAGGAGTCGATCGCCGGTCACCATGGTCGACGCGGCGTCGATGATGCTCGAGCGCGAGTCGCCCTTGAAGTCCATGCTGACGAGCTCCTCCTCGGTGTAGCCGAGCAGCCCCTGCATGGCTCCGTCGGCCGCGGCCTTGAGCGCCTGGTTGGCCGATTCGGCCGTGACCGGCTTCTCGGTGATCGCCACGAAGTCGATGACGCTCACCGTCGGGGTCGGCACGCGGAGTGAGAAGCCGTCGAACTTGCCCTTCAGCTCCGGGATGACCAGGGCCAGCGCCTTCGCCGCGCCGGTCGTGGTGGGGATGATGTTCTGCCCCGCGCTGCGAGCTCGGCGCAGGTCCTTGTGGAACACGTCGAGCACGTTCTGGTCGTTGGTGTAGCTGTGGATGGTGGTCATCAGCCCGCGCTCGATGCCGAAGGTGTCGAAGATGACCTTCGCCGGGAGCGCCAGCCCGTTCGTCGTGCAGCTCGCGTTGCTGACGATGGTGTGCTGCTCGGGGTCGTACGTCGCCTCGTTGACGCCCAGGACGAGCGTCACGTCCTCGTTCTTGGCGGGCGCCGAGATGATGACCTTGCGGGCGCCGGCGTCGATGTGCGCCCTGGCCTTGGTGGCGTCGGTGAAGATGCCGGTCGACTCGATGACGATGTCGACGCCGAGATCCTTCCACGGCAGCGCCGCGGGATCCTTCTCGCTGAAGGCGCGGATCTCGTGGCCATCCACCGTGATCGAGCCCTCACCCGCGCTGACCTCGCCCTCGAACGTCCCGTAGGTCGAGTCGTACTTGAAGAGATGCGCGTTGGTCTTGGTCGGGGCGAGGTCGTTGACGGCGACCACCTCGAGCTCGTCGGGGTGTCGCTCGAGGATGGCGCGCAGGCTCTGGCGACCGATGCGGCCGAAGCCGTTGATACCGATGCGGGTCGTCATGAGGGTGAAGCTCCTTGCTGTTGGGCCGCCGATGGCGGCCGGCTCGCCGCCGCCTCGAGGGCGGCGTCGTCCATTCGGTCGTTGACGATCGGCAAGAGTCCGACCAGTGAGACATCGCCACCCAGCGCGGCGCGCTCGATGCGCACGCGGTGGCGGAGGAAGGCGAAGGCGCGACGCTCGATCTCGGCGTCGATCACCTCGAACAGCCGCGGCTGGTGCTGCGCGATCGAGCCGCCCAGCACGATGACCTCGGGGTCGAGGACGTTGACCAGGGAGGCACACAGCGCGCCGATGGCCTCCCACGCCCGCTCCAGGACGCGCGTGGCCTCGGCATCGCCCGCGTCGGCGGCCTGGGCCAGCAGCTGGGCATCCGGCTCCCGGCCATCGCCGGCGAGGCGTGCCAGGATTGGCGCGCGTCCCGCGTCGAGCAGTGCCCGCGCCTCGCGCGCCAGGGCCGTGCCCGATCCGATGGCTTCCACGTGGCCGATGCCGCCGCAGCCGCAGACGGGACCGTCGAGGTCGACCGTCATGTGCCCGACCTCGCCGGCCGAGCCGTCCGGGCCGATGATCGGCCGGCCGTCGAGCACGATCCCGCCGCCGATGCCCGTCGACACGGTGATGTAGATGACGTTCCGCGCACCACGGCCGGCGCCGTAGCGCCACTCGGCCATCACCGCCACGTTGGTGTCGCGTTCCAGGAAGGTGTCGAGGCCGATGCGCGGCGCGACGTGATCGACGACGGACACGTTGCTCCAGCCGCGCAGGTTCGGGGCCGCCAGCACGACGCCGTGCCACCGATCGAGCGGACCGGGCGCGGAGATGCCGAGACCCGCCGGCTCCGGCTCACCCGCGCGACGCGCGTCATCGCGCACCGCGGCGGCCGTCTCCACGATCCGGTCGAGCACCGCGGTCACCCCGTCCTCGTCACGCGTCTCGATGGCGCGCCGGTGCAGGACCTGCCGGTCGGGGGTGATGAGTGCTGCGCGGATCTGGGTGCCGCCGAGGTCGACCGCCAGGACGGGTCGTTCGGCTGGATGCTCCACGTCCCTGATTGTACGGACGCTGCCCGAGATCGACCGGTGAAGGTGGCCCCCAGATGCGTGACGAACGGCACCCGGCGGCGCCCGGGGCCCGAACCCGTGACGCCGCGCGGGCGCCGACCCGTTCGGAGGGCCGCACACGAAGACGCGCCGGCGAGGTGCCGGCGCGTCTTCCGAACGGTGTGGTGATCGAGAGTCGGTCAGCCGCCGATCTTGAACATCTTGGTGCCGCAGACCGGGCACTGGCCCTGGGTCGCCGGCTTGCCATTCTTCATCGTGATCTTCTCAGCATTCTGCATCTCGCGCTTGGTCTTGCACTTGACGCAGTAGGCCTCAGTCGCCATCGGTTCTTTGCCTCCCAATTAGGACCGTCACTCGGTTGCGGTCGGTGCCTGTGAGCTTCCTGCCTGCCCGGTGATCGACCCTCCGCGGCGGGCGAGCGTGTCGTCGCCGTGAGTGTCGACCTGCCACAGCAGGTGGATGCCGGCCAGTCCGGCATCGATGCAGCGTGCCTCCGCGGCCTCCTTCGCCGCGCCTTCGAGGAACGTGCCGTCCGTCCGCTGCGCATAGGCCGCGCAGACGGTGCCGGACCGCAGTCCCGCAAGATGCGCCAGCACGAACAGTGCCGACGATTCCATCTCGAGGTTCGCCACACGCTGGCGGCGAAGCTCATCTGCGAGCGCAGGATAGCGAACCGGAAGCGTGCGCATCGCACGTCCCTGCGGAGCGTAGAACCCGCTCGCGGTGGCCGTCAGCCCCACGTGGTACCGCACGCCCTGGTCGCGGCAGGCCTGCTCGAGGGCCCACACCACGTCGCGGTGGGCGATCGCGGGGAATCCGGGATGGACGTAGAAGTCCGTCGTGTTCTCCAGCCGTACGGCCCCGGTCGACACGATCAGGTCGCCGAGGGCGATCTCCGGCTGGAGCGCGCCGGACGAGCCGATGCGGATCAGCGTGGGCTGATCGGTGATCTCCATCACCTCGGCCAGCACGATCTCCACATTGTCCGTGCCCATGCCGGTCGACATGCACGACACGCGCATCCCGCGGTAGGTGCCGGTGGCGGTCGTGATCTCGCGGTTGCTGCGCTCGACCTCCACGCCGTCCCAGCGCTCGGCCACCTTCGCGACGCGGCCCGGATCGCCGACCAGCAGGATGTACTCCGCCAGCTCCCCCCGCTCGAGGGCGATGTGGTACTGGCGGGCTCCCGTCATCGGTGCGTCGGCCTGGGTCACCCCGGTCACGTCGCGGCGTCTCCTCCTGCTCGTCCGGCGTCGAACGGGCGGGAGTATACGCTCGGCTCCGCCTCATGGACCACGCTCGCGCGGCACGGCCACGAGCGTGAGGGTCGGGACGCGGACCTCGGTTCCGTTCCGGACGGCACCCCGATCGTCGATCGGGTCGTCGGTCTCCTCCTCGGTCCCGGCCGCGTCATCGGCCTCGTCGCCGGTGCCACCGTCGACCGCCCGCCGCGTCGCGTCGCCGCGAATGGCGCGGGCCAGGACGGCGCCGACCACCATCAGGAGGCCGACCAGCAGCATGAGCGCCGCCGGCTGACGCCGGTCGTCGGTCGGCGTGGCGGGGTCGCCTGGCTGGGTGGACGACGCCGTGAGCACGGCACGCGGAAGCGCGCGGCCCGGGGGGGACGGCGCGCTCAGCGCGGGTGCGGTGCGGACGCCGTCGCAACCGACCGTGACCGAGGCCGGCGCCCCGGACCCGATGCCGGTCACGCTGACCTGGCGCCCGGCGCCTTCGACGAGAAGGTGCGTGGCGCACGTATCGATGATCGGCACCGGCGCCGAGCCCGCCACGTGGAGCTCGACCCGATCGCCGCGAGGGGCGGTGGCCAGCCGGCCGACGAGGGTGACCCAGCGCGGCGATTCGCCCTCGGCCGGCAGCTCGGTCGCGGGGGCCGCCGCGAGCCCGCCGGTCGCCACGTGGCCGGACCGCATGGTCACGATGGGGATGTCGGTCGACTCGTGCCGGCCGACGCCGGTGAGTCCCGTGAGGCGCAGGGGCAGCGGTACCGTGACGCGTGGGACGGAGCGCGCGATGGCGGCGGCGGCGGACTCGTCGATGGCGACCAGCCGCTCTCCGTCCCACAGCAGGCCGGCCAGGCCGATCGCCGGCCAGCGGGTGGCCACCAGCGTCGCGCCGATCTCGAGGTCCGCGCCGGTGAGGTCCGGCCGATCGAGGGCGCCGAGGCCGGCCGCCTCCGGCGCCTCGCCGCCGTCGTCGCGGCTCTCGCCGCCACCGGTCGCCGCCGATCCCGCCGCGCCGGTCGCCGCGCCCGTCGCCGCGCCCGTCGCCTGGGCCGTGATGCGCAGGTCGTCGGCGTCGCGCGGCCAGAGGCGGTACCCCCGGAGCGGGAGCGCCCCGGTCGTCTCCTGCCCGACGACACCGACCACCTCGATCCAGTCGCCCGCCTGCAGGTCGGCGTCGAAGCCGGCGTCCGCGACGGCCACGACCCGCAGCGCACCGCTGCCGTCGTCGACGTCGAAGCTGACGGTGCCGCTCGCCGAACGACGCGGCGAGGCGACCGCGCCGCGCACGATCACCAGGCGCGCCTCCAGCGCCTCGCCCACGTCGCCGGTGCGCACCAGCGGCGCGGCGGGCTCACTCGCCGCTCCCAGGTCGGTGGGCGGCTGGGTGACGCGGATGGTCTCCATGCCGCCCTTGGTCGATCGCGCGCCGCTGACCTCGACCAGCCGGCCGCGAAGCAGCTCTCCCGCATCATCGCCCAGCCGGAGCGCGATCGCGCCGGTCGCGTCCTGCACGACGGCGGTGCCCTCGTCCACCAGCCCACTGGGCAGGGTGACCACGCCACGCACCGTGACGCGGGCGTTCTTGGCGGCCTGCCGTGCCGTGGCGATCGAGACGAGGCCGACACCGGGTGACGTGCTGGCCGTGGGCGCCGGTGTCGGCGTCGACCCGGCCGACGATGACGGCGCGGGGCTGCCGCTGGGCGCTGCCGTCACCGAGAGGACGTCCGCCGCGTCCCGCGGCTGAAGGCGGTATCCGCCGGTGCCCGTTCCGCTCGAGTCCCGCTGGCCGACGACGCCGACCACCTCGACGACCATGCCGGCAGTCCACGACGCGGTGTCGATACCGGTCGAGGTGGACACCACCACGCGCGCGACGCCGCTGCCATCGTCGACGTCGAAGGCCGGGCCGCTGCTGAGGATGGTCGGGCCGGCGACGACGGTGGCCACCACCGCCACCAGCGACCCCTCGACGGACTCCCCGACCCCGCCGCTGAGGATGGCGCGCGGCGGCGCGGCGGCGGCAGGACCCAGGACCGCCACGTCGGCGCCGTCCGCCCGGATCGTGCGCTGCGCGTACCGGTCGTCGAGCACCCCGGTCACGCGCAGCTGATCCCCGCGGGCGAAGGAGCCGCCGCTGACCAGCACGGCGATCCCGCCACTCGGGTCGGCGACGTACCCGCCGCCGTCGGTGAAGGTCGAGCCGGTCAGCGCCACGGCCTCGACGGTGACGACCGTCCCGTCGGGCAGGGAGCGAGCGGTGGCGACATCGACGGTCGGAGCCGGCGTGGCGGCTGGCGTCGCGGTCGGCGTCGTGGTCGGCGTCGCGGCCGGCGTGCCGGTGGCACCGGGCGTCGCGGTCGGCGTCGCGGTCGGCTCCGGCGTGACCTCGGGGCTGGACGACGCCATCGGGCTCGGGCTCGGGCTCGGGCTCGGGCTCGAGCTCGACGACGGTCCCGGCGAGCCGGATGGACCCGGCGTCGGCGTGGCTTCGGGCGTCGCGTCGGGCGTCGGTGCCGAGCCGCTGTTCTGCGGATCGGGCGCGGCGCGGACGACGAAGTCGGCGGCGTTGTCGCCGGTGTCCTGCGTCGAGCCGGTGGCGCCGCCCGGCAGCCGCTCGATGCTCGAGCCGGCGGGGGGTGCCGGTGCGGGCGTCCCCTCCAGCCATGCGCCGGTCGCCGTGCCCCAACCGACCGCATCGATCGCGGTGGCGGCCCCCTGGATGCGCAGCGCGACGCTGCCGCCGCTGGCGGCCATGCCGGTGGTGTAGACCGCGTCCGCGATCGCGAGGTAGATGCCGGCCTCGTTGGCGACGAGCAGGTGGCCGCGGGCAGGGACCGATGCCGAACCCGCCGGCCACGCGGCGCGGCGGCTGACCGTCGCACCGCTCGCGCTCACGTAGACCAGCTCGAGACCCTCCAAGGGGAGGGGCGCGGCGGTCGGGTTGTAGAGCTCGATCAGCTCGTCGCTGGCGCTCACGCCACCGGTGACCACCTCGCTGATGAGCAGGTGATCGGGGGTCAGGCCGACGGCGCGCAGCGCCGCAAGGGGGAGCGCCGAGACGACCAGGACCGACACGACCAGGCCGACGAGCCCGCGCCGACGGACGGCCAGCGCTGGGGCGAGAGGAAGAAGCCGAGCGGACACGCAGCACCTCGCAGCACGGAGGCGCAGCAGGTGGCCGGAGGATGCGCCGCGGCCGCTTACCGGCCGGTTAGTGCACGCTTATCGGTCGGCATCGGTACAATCGCGCCCGATGTCCAATCGCACCCCCGACGCCCGCGCGGCCTCCCGCGCCGAGGCCCGACGCCGCGCCCGGCTCGCCGCACGCGGCGAGCTTCCCGAAACCGACGACCCGATGGATGAGCCGGCGCCCGCGCCGTCGCGCTCGGGCGGCGGCTTCTTCAGCCGCATCTTCCCGCCGGCGCCGCCGCTCCCCGGCCGCGGGGACCCGCTCGCCGGCTTCGACCGTGACGGCCCGCTGCGCCCGGTCCGCGAGCGCCTCTTCCTGCTGCGCAGCAACCTCGTGGCCTGGTTGGCCACCGGCGTCGTGGCCTTCATCGGCTTCTACGCCTCGTTCGCCTACCAGCGCAACATCCTCGGCATCGTCGGCACCTTCGTCCTGTTCGGTGCCCTGATCGCGGCGGGATGGTTCGGCTGGCAGCGGCCGACCCTGTACGGCACGGCGGCCGCGCTGGTGAGCTTCGTCCTCGGCGCGGCGCTGCTCATCCTGGCCTTCAATGCCGTCGACCCGAGCATCACCACCGGAGACATCGTCGCCGCGCTGGTGCCACAGGCGCTCTACCAGGCCGTGCTCGGCTTCATTGGCGGCTGGTATGGCGGCTACCTGCGTCGGCGCCAGACGCAGATCGGCGCGGAGACCCGAGGCACGCGCACCACGCGCCGGCGCTGACCGAACGACCATCGCGCCAGGGGCGGACCGGCACGGTTCTTGCTCCTCTGGCGTGACGTAGACATTGAGCCTTCCGGGTCATCTCCTGGACGAACGAAGCCTCGTCGCGAACGGAAGCTCGGGCCGAACGCGACCTTGTGCGGCTTCGTTCGTTCGATGACCAGGCTCGTGTCTTCTGGGCCGCCGGATCCAGGACCCTCCGTACTGGACCCGGCGGCCCTCCTTCGTGTCCGGGAGGCCCGGGTCAGGACGCGTGAGCGGCGGCGGCCTCCGCGGCCAGCCGGTGCGCATCGGCCGCGATCGGCGCCAGCCCCAGCACCTCGCCCGTCGAGCGCATCTCCGGTCCCAGCTCGCGACTGACGCCCGGCAGGCGAGAGAGCGACCCGACCGGTGCCTTGACCGCCACCAGCCCGCCATCGGCGCGCAGTCCGGGCGCGAGCCCGACCGACTCGAGATCCGCGCCGAGCGCACAGCGCACGGCTGCCGCCACCACGTCGAGGCCGGTGGCCTTGGCCACGATCGGGACCGTGCGGCTGGCGCGCGGGTTGGCCTCGATCACGACCACCCGGCCGTCGGCGACCACCATCTGGACGTTGAGGATTCCGCGCACGCCGAGCGCCAGCGCGATCCGCCCGGCCGCCTCCGCGGCCCGCTCCTGCAGCTCGCGCGGCAACCGCTGGGGGGGCAGCACCGCGACGCTGTCGCCCGAGTGGACGCCCGGCGGATCCACCTGCTCCAGGATGCCCGGCACCGCCCAGCGGGCACCGTCCGAGACCGCGTCCACGTCGAGCTCGATGCCCTCGAGCATCTCGTCCACCCGCAGCGGCCACCCGACGTCGGTCGCCAGGTACCGGCGCACATCCTCATCGGTCCGCAGCACGGCGATCCCGCGCCCGCCGATGACCCACGACGGCCGCACGATCACGGGCAGTCCGCCGAGCGAGGCGATCGCGTCGTGCAGCGAGGCCTGGTCCGACGCCAGTGATCCCCGCGGGCCCGCCAGTCCGAGCTCGTCGAGCAGCTTCGCGAACCGCTCGCGATCCTCGGTGATCTCGATGGCCTCCGCCGTCAGCCCCGCGATCGGGACGTGCGCGTAGGCCAGGTCCTTTGCCAGGTCGATGGCCGTCTGCCCGCCGAAGGTCAGCACGACGGCCGGCGGCGTCCCGGTCAGGGCGCGCTCGTGGTCGATGACGTCGAGCACCGACTCGGTGTCGAGCGGCTCGAAGTAGAGGCGCGTGCTGGCGTCGTAGTCGGTGCTGACCGTCTCGGGGTTGTTGTTGACGACAACCGCGTCCAGGCCCATGTCGCGAATGGCCCACGCCGCGCGCACGCTGCAGTAGTCGAACTCGATCCCCTGGCCGATCCGGATCGGGCCGGAGCCGACCACGATCACGCTCTGGCGCTCGGCCGGCGGCGCCACCTCGGCCTCGGCATAGCTGGAGTAGAAGTACGGCGTCTCGGCCGGGAACTCGCCCGCACAGGTGTCGACCCGCCGGTAGGCCGGACCGATGCCGGCGCGCACGCGGGCGCGCCGAATGGCCACCGGCGGCACGTTCGAGAGGCGGGCGATGTCCGCGTCGCCGAAGCCGAAGCGCTTGGCATCGAGCAGCGGCGCGCCCACCACCGTCCGCTCGGCCGCGAGGATCTCCGCGATGCGCTCGGTGAACCACGGCGCGATGCCGGTGGCCCGGGCGATCCCGGCCGCATCGGTCCAGCCGTGGCGCAGCAGAGCGACCATGCGCCAGAGCCGGCTGTCCGACGGCGCCAGGAAGGCCTCGAGGTCCTCCGGGGCCCGTTCGTCCAGCTGCCACGCCGGGTCTTCCCACAGCCAGCCGCGGCCGCGCGGCTCGAGCGAGCGCATCGCCTTCAGCAGGGCCGGTCCGAACTCGCGATCGATGGCCATGGCCTCGCCGGTGGCCTTCATCTGGATGCCCAGTGACCGATCCGCGGTCGGGAACTTGTCGAACGGCCAGCGCGGCAGCTTCACGACCACGTAATCGACCGCCGGCTCGAAGGCGGCGCTGTTGCCGCCGGTGGCCGGGTTCGGCATCTCGTGCAGCAGCCGCCCCAGCGCGATCTGCGCCGCGATGCGGGCGATCGGGTAGCCGGTCGCCTTCGACGCCAGCGCCGACGAGCGGCTCACGCGCGGGTTGACCTCGATCACGCGGTAGTCGGCGTGATCGGGTGACACGGCGAGCTGGACGTTGCAGCCACCCTCCAGCTTCAGGGCACGCACGATGTTGAGCGCGCATCGGCGCAGGCGCTGGACCACGGGGTCGGGCAGGGTCTGGATGGGCGCGACCACGATCGAGTCGCCGGTGTGCACCCCCATCGGGTCCAGGTTCTCCATCCCGCAGATGGCGATGGTCGTGTCGGCCGCGTCGCGCAGGACCTCGAACTCGATCTCGTACCAGCCGAGCAGCGAGCGCTCCACCAGCACCTGGTGGATGGGGCTGGCCGCCAGTCCGGCCGCGATCCGCTCGCGCGCCTCCTCGGGCGTGCGCGCGAACCCGCCGCCGCCCCCGCCCAGCGTGAAGGCGGGGCGCACGACCACCGGCGCGCCGAGCGCCTCGACGAAGCGCAGACCGTCCTCGACCGACTCGATCACCGCGGACTCGGGCACCGGCTCCCCGATCCGCATCACCAGGTCGCGGAAGCCACCGCGATCCTCCGCGGCCCGCACCGCGTCCAGGGGCGTGCCGAGCACCCGGACGCCGTACCGATCCAGCACGCCGGCATCGTCCAGGGCGACCGCCAGGTTCAGCCCGGTCTGGCCACCCAGCGTCGGCAGCAGCGCGTCCGGCCGGTGCTGGTCGATCACGCGCGTCACGTGTTCGAGCGTCAGGGGACCGATGATCACCGTGCCGCCGACGTCCGGATCGGTCATGACCGTGGCCGGGTTGGAGTTGACCAGGATGGTCTCCACGCCCGCCGCGCGCAGCGCCAGGCAGGCCTGCACGCCGGCGTAGTCGAACTCGGCGGCCTGGCCGATGAGGATCGGGCCGGAGCCGATCACCAGGACCTTGCGCGGCGTGGTCATGCCGTCGCGCCGCTGGTCGCGATGTCGAAGACGCGGGCCGCGTCGATCGGTCCCGGCGCCCCCTCCGGATGGAACTGCACCGATGCGATGCGGCCGCTGGCGTGCACCATCCCCTCGACCGTGTCGTCGTTGAGGTCGCGATGGCTGACGGCGTAGCCCGCGGCGGCGAGGGCCGGACCATCGAGCACCGCCACCTCGTGGTTGTGGGCGCCGATGTCGACGCGGCCGGCGGCCACGTCGAGCACCGCGTGGTTGCCGCCATGGTGCCCGACCGGCATCCGGTGGGTCTGCGCCCCGGCGGCGAGCGCCAGCAGCTGGTGTCCGAGACAGATGCCCAGGATCGGCGTGCCGCCGTCGACCGCGGCGGCTGCCAGGGCCCCCACCGTCGCGATCTGGGCGTGCATGCGGCTCGGGTCGCCCGGCCCGGGTGAGAGGACGACGAGGTCCGGGCGTGTCGTGCGCACGTCCCCCGCCGTGGCGTCCGGCGGCAGGACGGTCACCACCAGGCCGCGCTCGGTCAGCGCGCGCAGCAGCGAGCGCTTGACACCGTAGTCCACCAGCGTCGCTCGACCGCGCACCTCGCCCCGCGGAGCGACGACGTAGGGTCGCGCCGTGGCGACGGCGCTGACGTGGTCCACCGAGTCCCACGGGACGCTGTCCCGGGCCGCCGCCACGACGTCGGCGGCAGGAACGTCGGCGGCGGCGATCACCGCGCGGCGGGCGGCGCCGTTGCGCAGGCGCAGCGTCAGCGCACGCGTGTCGATGCCCGAGATGGCCGGGATGTTGCCCTCGAGCAGGAGCTCCGAGAGGGCGACGCCGTCACCGGCCGGCGGCTCGACCAGGCGCGTCACCACCAGGCCGCGGGCGCGCACGCGGTCGGACTCGAGCTCCGAGCGGTCGATGCGGTAGTTGCCCGCCATCGGGTGCGTGAGCACGACGATCTGGCCGGCGTAGGAGGGATCGGTCAAGATCTCGCCCCAGCCCGTCGAGGCGGTGGTGAAGACCAGCTCGCCGCTGGCCGGGGCGGCGCCGCCGTGGAGGCGACCCTCGAGGACGAGCCCGCCCTCCAGCGCCAGGCGGCCGGCGCGGTGGGCCGGGGCAGACGACGACGCCACCCGCGGAGCGGACGGCGTCGGATCGGTGGCGAGATCGAGTTGATGTGCGGTCTGCACGCGCGCTCCTTTCCGGCCTCACTGGGCCGGGCTTAAAGGATTCGCGCGCAGTGTAGCGGATCAGGCGGTCGCGTCGTCGCGGCGTGGAGCCGGCATGCGGCGCCGGACCTCGAGCACGCCCCGCAGGGCGAGGAGGACGAGCAGGCCCAGGACGAGCAGGATCGGCAGCCACACGATGGCGAACCAGATCAGCCCGTTGAGCAGCGCCTGCCCGACGCCGACCAGCGCCGCGAGCGCCGCGTTCAGCTGTGCGCCGGGATCCCACGTCTCGGTCTGCTGGCTGATGGGCTGCGGCCTCGGGATCAGGGTGATCGTCAGGGTCGACAGGTCGGCCTGGCCCTCGAGCGCCTTGAGCTGCGCCGCGATCTGCTCGATCTGGCCGCGAACGTCGTCCAGGCGGGACTGGACCGCCAGGATGTCCTCGATCTTCTCGGCGCGGGCCACCAGCTCGCGGTAGCTGGCCTCCGAGGCCTCGAGATTGTCCATCCGCGCCTGCAGGTCGACGATCTGGCTCGTCACGTTCTGCTCGGCGGTCGTCTCCGCGACCACGTCGACGTCGAGCTCGTGGAGGCGCGCGAGGGCCTCGTCGAACGAGGCGGCCGGGATGCGGGCCGTGATGGTCGCGCTCTCCTCGAGCGTGCCCGCCTGGGAGCCCCCGACGTAGCCGCTGAGCTCCGCGACCAGCGCGCGGACGCGCCCGAGCGTCTCCGCCACGCTCTCGACCTCGAGGGTGATCTCGCCGGTCTTCACGATTCGCTGCTCGATCGGAATGGCGTACGAGCCTGAGCCGTCCTCGGCGCCGGGGACGGCTCCCCGGTCCTCATCAGGCATCGCGGCTTCGCCGTCACCGCCCGCAGCCGCGGCGCTTGCCTCGGGCACGACCGGCGCTCCCGTGTCGCCGACCTGCGCGCCCTGTGAGCCGCAGGCCACGAGCAGCAGCGCCGCCGCGAGCAGGGCGAGGAGTCGTCTGATCATGGTTCCAACCTCCATCCGTGGGCGTGAGCGGGACGCCCCGGAGGCCGGATTCGTTCCGGCGCAGCGTCGCGCCGGGCACGGGTGCTACGGAGCCGCGAGCTCCCGTCCGCAGTCGTCGCAGAAGCGCGCGTCCGGCGCGTTGTCGCCGCCGCACGAGGGGCAGGTCAGCCGTCGCGGGCCGACGCCGAGCGCGCCCAGGGTGTCGCGAATGGTCGGCGTCACCTCACCGGCCACGTAGCGCGACGCCGGGCCCAGGTATCCCGCGCGCAGCATGCTGGCGCCGATGCCCATCAGCGGCAGACCCACGAACGCCATCCAGAAGTTGCGGGGCATCTGGAACGTGCCGAAGGCGGAGAAGAAGTCGATGAAGCCGGCCGCGGCGAGAACCAGGCCCGCGAGCAGCGCGACCCAGCCGCCGATGCGGAGGAACGAGCGAACACGTTGCTGGTCGCCCAGGCCGGGGTCCGGCCGCGTCATCGGCTCAGATGCCCTCGATCACCATCCCGACGAACAGGGCCGCGGCGGCGAGCAGGAACGCCCAGACGCCAACCGCGTCCGGCAGGACGCTCCCGAAGGTGCCGAGCAGCCCGACCAGGACGAGGACCAGCGCGACGATGATGGTCGGCAGGCGCGGGGCGAAGTTCATGCGGCTCATCGGTCAGATCCCCGGCAGCAGCGAGCCGGCGATGAGCAGGGCGTCACCGGCCAGGAGGCAGAGCCAGGCGATC
>DASSOH010000115.1:0-10897 GCA_035700865.1 Candidatus Limnocylindria bacterium
AGCTGCGCCTTCTTGACCGATGAGGCCCGTTCGACGTCCACGTTCGCGAGCTTGAACAGGGTCGACAGCGACTGCACCCTGCCCTGCTTCGCGGCGTTGTCGTAGGACGCGCCGGCCATGGCGGCCACGTCCGCGTCGCCGGACGCGTCGACGACGACCGCGGCCTCCACCCAGCGCTCGCCGCCCTTGTTCCAGAGCCGGACCGCCTCGATCGCCCGATCGGTCACGCGCACGCCGGTCGCCCAGGTGTGGAGCAGCAGCTCGACGCCGGCATCGGCGGCGAGCTCCTCCCAGACGACCTTGAGCGTCTCCTGGTCGTAGGTGACGCCCGTGCCGGCCCCGTAGGTGTTCGGCCGCTCGAAGGCGACGCCCTCCTGCCTGAGCCGCTCGACGACCTCCCAGCCGATGCCGCCCACCACCCGCCGAGGCCGCTCGCCCGGCGTGTAAAACGCATAGAAGGTGTCGAGCACCGCCGTCGACGTGCCTCCCATGAAGGCGAGCCGGTCGACGAGGAGGGTGCGTGCGCCCTCGCGGGCCGCGGTGATCGCCGCCGAGGCACCGGCCGACCCGGATCCGACCACGACGACGTCGTAGCGCGTGCTCACGGCGCCGGCTCGACGATCGCGTAGAAGCGGGCCGGGTTCGCGACCAGGATGTCGTCGGTCACGTCATCACCCAGCCGGCGACGGACGCGCGGGACGAAGGTCGTCAGCAGGTAGGCGAGCCCCGGCCCGCCGCCGTGGGAACGGAAGTAGTCGGCACGCCCCAGGTCGCAGCCCAGCATCAGGCGGCTCCGGTGGCCGGCCTCGACCATCCGTTCGAGCAGCTCGAGGACGACCGAATCGGGGTGGTACTTGGTCCGTCCGAAGGTGTCGTACTCGAGGGTCACGCCGCGGTCGGCGATCTCCGCATGCAGCTCCCAGTCGGGGTTGCGGTCCATGTGCGCCAGCGCGACCCGCGGCGGCGCGACGCCGAACCCCTCCAGGAGGTCGACGATCTCGTGACCGGCCGTCCCGATCTCGGTGTGCACCAGGATCGCCGCGCCGGACCGCTGGCTGGCGACCGCGCACGCCTCCAGGCGACGACGTTCCCCGTCGGAGAGGTGGTGGTACGACGCACCGGCCTTGATCGCGCCGGCCCGCGCGGCGTCGAGCGGCTGTGACGGGTCGTTCCAGTCGCCCGGATGCATCCCCTGCGCCAGGTCCGTGATGACGCGCTCGGCCAGCATCTCGACCGAGGCCCGGTGCACCCAGTGGCCGCTCGGGTAGTGGCTGTCGCGGTGGTAGCCCGTCGCGCCGATGATCGCCACGCCCGTCTGCTCCGCCACGGCGCGAAGCAGGTCCGGCCGTCGGCCGAGGCCGATGGGCGTCATCTCGACGATCGACCGCAGCCCGACGCCGGCCGCGGCACGGACCTCGTCGCACGCGCGATCGAGGTCCTCCATCTCCTGGCCGGGCGTCACCGGCGTGCGCAGGAAGAGGTGCTCGTGCGCGTCGGTGACGCCGAGGGCGGCGGCCGGCATCGGTCCGGTCACCGTCATGACGTGGGGTTCGGGCATCCCCTCGATCGTACGTCGTGGACCGACCCGGCTGCCGAGCGAGTCCGGCGGACGGGGGTCAGCTGTTGTAGGCCGACATGATCCGGTCCTTCGCGCCGGACCGATGCTCGGGATCCGTCTCGTGGCGCTCCGTGTCGCCCGGTCCCGGCTTGGCGGACGCGATGTCGATGCCCGCATCGGCCAGGACGGCGTTCACCGCGTCCAGGTAGGCGACGACGCTGGCCTGCAGCACGTTCTCGTCCACGGCGCGCCCGGGATACTCGGGGCCGTCGGGGTCGTCCCGGCGTCGCACCGCGACCGAGATGGAGGCTCGGGCATCGTGGCCGGTGCCCGTGGCGTGGACGTCGAACGAGACGAGCTCGACCCCGGCACCGAGGAGCGGCTCGAGGGCGTTGTCGACGGCACGCATGAGGGCGTCGACGGCGCCGTTGCCATCGGCGTTGGCGCGCCAGCGGTGGCCGCCGCCGGCCAGCACCAGGTTGGCGCGGCTGGATCGCTCGCTGCCGCTGGTGGCCGACCAGCGCTCGAGCGAGAGCTCGGCGGCCGTGCCGGGACGGGTGTCGGTCGGGGAGAGGGTCATGACGGGTCGGGTCTCCTTGCTCGGATCGTCCGGGGCGAGCGCGCCCCGGATCGCGGTGACGTGGTGGCGACGGGATGGATCACGACGGCTCTCCGGCGAGCTGCCGCGTGCCGGTGGCCCACGACGAGGCGCGCTCGTCCCGCCGGGCGGGCCGCGCATCCAGGCGCCAGATGGCGTACTCGATCGAGTCGTGGAGCGCGGCGAGGGAGGCGGTGATGATGTTGGCGTCGGCGCCGGCCGTGATCCACGTGCCGGATTCGTGCCCGGTCTCGATCAGCACCCGGGTGCGAGCACCCGTGGCCGCCTCGCCGTCCAGGATGCGGACCTTGTAGTCGACCAGGTGGACGCCGTCGAGTGCCGGGTAGAACGCCCCGAGCGCCTTGCGCAGCGCCAGGTCGAGGGCGTTGACCGGCCCGTTGCCGTCGGCGGCGGTGTGCAGCACCTCGCCGTCGACCTCGACCTTCACGCTGGCCTCGGCCCGCGACTCCGCCCCGTTGCGCCGTTCGACGATCACGGTGAAGTCGACGATCCGGAACGGCGCCCGGTACTCCGGCCGGCGGCGGCGGACGAGGAGCTCGAAGGACGCATCCGCGCCCTCGAAGCTGGCGCCCTCCGCCTCGAGCTGCTTCACGATGCGCGACAGCTCGGCCGGATCCAGCCCATCGGCCAGCAGCTGCCCCAGCTGCCGGACGCGCCACCCGGCGTTCGCCTTGCCGCCCAGCTCGCTCACCACCAGGCGCGAGGTGCCGCCGACCCGCGCCGGGTCGATGTGCTGGTACGCCTGCTCGACGCGCACCGTGGCGGCGCCGTGGACCCCGCCCTTGTGGGCGAAGGCGCTGGTGCCGACGTACGGCGCGTGCGAATCGGGCGCCAGGTTGGCGACCTCGGCCACGAAGCTCGACAGCTCGGGCAGGTGCGTCAGGTCCTCGCCGGACGGGACGGTTTCGAGCCCCAGCTTCAGCGCCAGGTTGGCCCAGATCGTGACTAGGTTGGCGTTGCCGCAGCGCTCGCCGTAGCCGTTGATCGTGCCCTGCACGTGGGTGACGCCGGCCTGGACGGCGGCGAGGGAGTTGGCCACCGCCAGGCCCGCATCATCGTGGACGTGGATGCCGAGGGAGACGGACCCACCCACCTCGGCACCCACGCCCCGCGTGATGGCGGCCACCTCGTCGGTGAGGCAGCCGCCGTTCGTGTCGCACAGCACCACCGTCGTCGCGCCCGCCGCGATGGCGGCGCGCAGGGTGGCGATGGCGTAGGCCGCATCGGCCTTGTAGCCGTCGAAGAAGTGCTCGGCGTCGTAGACCACCTCGCGACCGGCCGCGCGCAGGTGCGCCACCGACTCGCCGATCATCGCCAGGTTCTCCTCCGGGGTCGCGCCGAGCACCTCGGTGACGTGGAGGAGCCAGCTCTTGCCGAAGATCGTGGTGACCGGGGTCTCGGCGGCGAGGAGGGCCCGGATGTTCGGGTCATCCTCGACCCGGTTGGCGCGGTGGCGCGTGGAGCCGAAGGCCGCCAGCTTCGCGTGCCGGAAGGTCATGCCGCGCGCCGCCGCGAAGAACTCCTCGTCCTTCGGGTTCGAGCCCGGCCAGCCGCCCTCGACGTACGGGAAGCCGGCCTCGTCCAGGCGCCGGGCGATCTTCAGCTTGTCGGCGAGGCTCAGCACCAGCCCCTCGCGCTGCGTGCCGTCGCGCAGGGTCGTGTCGTAGAGGAGGATCGGGGCGCTCATGCGGCGCTCCCCACCGGTGAACCGATGCGCTCCATCAGGAACTGCTCGACCTGCTGCGTCGTGGCGGTGCCACCCAGGTCGGCCGTCCGCGGCCCGTCCGCGATGGCCGCGTCGACCGCCTGCTCCAGCGTGTCGGCCGCCTCCGGCTGGCCCAGCGACCAACGCAGCAACATGGCGGCCGATGCGACCGTGGCCAGCGGGTTCGCCCGCCCCGTGCCGGCGATGTCCGGCGCGCTGCCGTGGACCGGCTCGTAGAGGCCGAACCGGCCGCTGGACGTGGTGCGCGTGCCCAGGCTGGCCGATGCCAGCAGGCCCAACGACCCGCTGATGGCCGCCGCCTCGTCGGAGAGGATGTCGCCGAACAGGTTCTCGGTCACGATCACGTCGTAGCGCGTCGGCCGGGTGAGCAGCAGGTAGGCGGTCGAGTCGACCAGGGCGTGCTCCACGGTCACGTCGGGGTGGCGCGGAGCCACCTCCTCCACGACCTCGCGCCACAGCCGGCTCGAGGCCAGCACGTTCGCCTTGTCGACGCTGGTCACGTGGCCGCGGCGGCCCTCGGCCAGCTCGAAGGCCAGCTCCACGATCCGCTCGATCTCGGGGCGCGTGTAGCGCAGCGTGTCGACGACGGTCTCCACGCCGTCGTCGGTCGCGCGGCCCTGGGGACGACCGAAGTAGAGGCCGCCGGTCAGCTCGCGCACGATCAGCACGTCCGCGCCCGCGCGCACCTCGGGACGCAGCGGCGAGGCCGCGTCGAGGGCGGGATGGGCGACCACCGGGCGCAGGTTGGCGAACAGCTCCAGCGCCGATCGCAGGCCGAGGAGCGCGTCCTCGGGCCGCTTCGGTGCCGACGGATCGTCCCAGCGCGGCCCGCCCACGGCGCCGAGCAGCACGGCGTCGGCAGCGCGGGCCGCCTCCAGGGTCGTCGGGGGAAGGGGATCGCCGGTGGCGTCCATGGCCGCGCCGCCGACCGGCTGCTCGTCCCAGGACACCCGGAACCCGTGGTGCTCGCCCGCGACGTCGACGCAGCGGCGCGCCACGCCGCAGACCTCCGGGCCGATGCCGTCCCCGGGCAGCACGGCGACGCGGTGCTCCGTCATCGGGCGCTCCCGGTCGCGGCCGGAGCGCCCGGGCGCGATCGGCGATCGCGGGCGCTGGCCATCACCGCGGCGGCTGCCGGATGCTCGGCGATCAGCTTGTTCACCGCGGCCAGGTAGGCCCGCAGGCTCGCCTCGACCACGTTGGTCGAGAGGCCGTGGCCGGTGAACACCTGCGGCGCCTCCGCCTCGCCGGTCTGGGCGGCGATCTTCACCGTCGCCTCGCCCTGGGCGTCCTCGCCGGAGCCGACGCTGCGCAGGCCATAGTCGATCAGCCGCGGCCGCTCGCTGATGATCTGCTCCAGGGCGTTGTCGACCGCCTTCAGCAGCGCATCGACCGGGCCGTTGCCGCCGGCGAAGGCGCGGAACGTCCGTCCGTCGTAGAAGAGCGAGACGTTGCCGCTCGAGGACTCGCCCTGCCGGCTGGCGGTCGCCCAGTGCTCCAGCTCGACCAGTTGCGGGACGGGGTCGGCGTGCTGCTCCGCCAGGGCGAGCAGGTCCGCATCGGTCACCTGCTTCTTCTGGTCGGCGAGGCTGATGGCCTCGGCGTACAGCGCGTCCAGCTCGTCGGGCTCGACGTGGATGCCCAGCTGGCGCAGCCGCTCGTCGAAGCCGGCGCGGCCGGAGAGCTTGCCCAGCGTCAGCGTCGAGCCGGAGAGGCCCACCGACTCGGGGGTCAGGATCTCGTAGGTCAGCGGGTTCTTCAGGAAGCCGTCCTGGTGGATGCCCGACTCGTGCGCGAAGGCGTTGGCGCCCACGACGCTCTTGTTCGGCTGAACCGGGATGCCGGTCAGGTAGCTGACCAGGCGGCTGGTGGCCGTGATCTGCTCGGTCGCGACGCGCGTGCTCGCGCCGCGGAAGCGCGTCGGCCGGGTGCGGAGGGCCATGACGACCTCCTCCAGCGATGCATTGCCGGCACGCTCCCCGAGCCCGTTGACGGTGACCTCGACCTGCCGTGCCCCGGCCTGGATGGCGGCCAGCGTGTTGGCCGTGGCCAGCCCCAGGTCGTTGTGACAGTGCGTGCTGACGATGGCGCGACGCCCCACCAGCTTCACGACCTGGCGGATGACGTCGGCGTACTCCTTCGGCTCGGTGTAGCCCACGGTGTCCGGCACGTTGATGACCGATGCGCCCGCCTCGACGGCGGCCGCGAAGGCCTCGAGCAGGAACGGCAGGTCGGTGCGCGACGCGTCCTCGGCGCTGAACTCGACGTCGTGGTCCGGCCCGACCATGCGCCGCGCCTGCGCGACGCAGGAGCGGATGCGCTCCATCACCTCGTCACGCGTGGTGCGCAGCTTGTGGGTGACGTGGATGTCGCTGGTGGCGATGAAGACGTGCAGCTGACGCTTGCGCGCCGGTGCCAGGGCGGCCGCGGCGACCGTCACGTCGGCCGGGACGCAGCGCGCCAGCGCCGCGACGGCGGGTGCCCCCTTCCTGGCGCCCACCTCCTCCGCGATGCGCCGCACGGCCTCCGCCTCGCCGGGGGAGGCGGCGGGGAAGCCGGCCTCGATGACGTCGACGTTGAGGCGCGCCAGCTGCTTGGCGACGGCCACCTTCTCGTCGACCGTGAGCGCCGCGCCGGGCGTCTGCTCCCCGTCGCGCAGGGTGGTGTCGAAGACGCGGATGCGGGGCATCAGGCGATCCCCTCCGCCGGCGATACATCGGCCTTCTGGCGACCGCCCTCGGCCCAACCGGGCGGGGGCGACTTCGGATCCAGGAACGCCATGTGCGAGCGCAGCTCGGCGCCGACACCCTCGATCCGCGCGTCGGCGTGCTCCGCCCGCATGCGACGGAACTCCGGGCCACCACGGCGACCCTCCTCGATCCAGCGTCGGGCGAAGGTGCCGTCCTGGATCTCGCCCAGGATGCGACGCATCTCCTCGCGCGTCGCCTCGTTCACGACCCGCGGGCCGGAGACGTAGTCGCCGTACTCCGCCGTGTCGCTGATCGAGTAGCGCATGTACGCCAGGCCGCCCTGGTACATCAGGTCGACGATGAGCTTCAGCTCGTGCATCGTCTCGAAGTAGGCGAGCTCCGGCTGGTAGCCGGCGTCCACCAGCGTCTCGAAGCCGGCCTGGACCAGCGAGGTGACGCCGCCGCACAGCACGGCCTGCTCGCCGAACAGGTCGGTCTCGGTCTCCTCCGCGAAGCTGGTCTCGAGGATGCCCGCCTTGCCGGCGCCGATGCCGCGCGCGTAGGCCAGCGTCCGCTGGCGCGCGGTGCCGGTGGCGTCGCGGTGGACCGCGTAGAGCGCCGGGACGCCGCCGCCGCCCTCGTACAGGCGCCGGACCAGGTGCCCGGGGCCCTTCGGCGCGACCATGCCGACGTCGATCCCGCCCGGCGGGTCGATCTCGCCGAAGTGGATGTTGAAGCCGTGGGCGAACATCAGCAGCGTCCCGTCGGACAGGTTCGGCTCGATCTCATCGTGGTAGACCGATGGCGCCGCCGTGTCCGGCACCAGCACCATCACCACCTTCGCCTCCGCCGTCGCCGATCCCGCGTCGGTCACGCGCAGCCCGGCCTCGCGGGCGCGCTCCGCCGATGCCGACTCGGGGCGCAGCCCGACGACGACGTCGATGCCCGACTCCGAGAGGTTGCGGGCGTGCGCCTCGCCCTGGCTGCCGTAGCCGATGACGGCCACGGTCTGCCCGTCGAGGGCTGCGGCGTCGATGTCGGCGTCGTAGATGAGCTTGGTCATGCGTCGGATGCTCCGTTCTGGGTGCTGGGGGCGGCGATGGCGACGGCGCCGGCACGCACCAGGGACCGCAGTCCCCGGCCGCGCAGCGCCTCGATGGCGTCGTCGATGCGGGACGGTGGCGCGGCCAGCCGCGCGCGCCAGGCGCGCGCATCGGTCTGGAGGACCTCGCCGCCCGCGGTGGTCAGGATGTCGTTGAGCTGCTGCGTCGCCTCGTCGGTGGCCGGCGCGTCGAGCTCGACGAGGGCCAGCTCGAGCTCGATGCGCTCGGTGCTGGTCAGGTCGGTGACCTCGAGGACCTCGATCAGCCGCTCGAGCTGGGCGAGGACCTGGCGCAGGTGGCCGTCGTCGCCGTGCAGGGCGATGGTCATGCGCGAGCGGCCCGGCTCGTGGGTCGTGCCCACCGTCAGCGACTCGATGTTGAAGCTGCGCGCCCGCAGCAGCCCCGAGACGCGGTTCAGCGTCCCGGGCCGGTCGACCACCAGCGCGCTGACCACGTGGCGGCGCTGCTGGGCGTCGGGCTCGCCCGGTGGGACGGTGGCGGGCCGGGTGGCGGCGGGGATCATTCGGGCGCCCCCTCGACCATGTCACTGAGGCCCTTGCCCGGCAGCATCATGGGGTAGACGTTCTGCGCCTCGTCGAGGACGAAGTCGATGAGCGCGGGTCCGGGCGCCTGTCGCGCCTCCGCGATGACCGCGTCCACCTCGTCCGGCGTCGTGGCGCGCCAGGCGGGGATGCCGTACGCCTCGCACAGGCGGACCAGGTCCGGGCCGAGCAGCTCCGACGAGTGGTAGTTCTCGTCGTAGATGATCTCCTGCCACTGCCGGATCATCCCGAGCCGATGGTTGTTGAGGACCGCGATCCGCACCGGGATCTGGTCCTGCACCAGCGTCGCGAGCTCCTGCATGGTCATCTGGAAGCCGCCGTCGCCGACGACCGCCCACGTCTCGCGCTCCGGCGCGCCCAGCGCGGCGCCCATGGCCGCCGGGACGGCGTAGCCCATGGTCCCCAGTCCGCCGCTCGACAGGTGGCGGAAGGGATGGCGGAAGCCGAAGTAGCGCGCGGCCCACATCTGGTTCTGCCCGACGTCGCTGACCAGGGTCGCCTCGTGGTCGGTCGCCTCACCGATGCGGTCGACCACGTAATCGGCGCTGAGCCGACCCTGGCGCCAGGCGCCGGAGCCGTGCCACGAGCGCCGCTCGCTCACCTCGCGGTAGGAGGCGAGCTGCGCCAGCCATTGCGTGCGCGGTTCGGACTGCGGCAGGCGGCGGAGGAGGGCGGCCAGCAGGTCCCCCGCATCGGCCACGATGCCGAGGTCGGTCCGGACGTTCTTGCCGATCTCACTGCGGTCGACGTCGACGTGCACGATCCGCGCGTTCGGGGCGAAGGTGCTGGTCTTGCCGGTGATGCGGTCGTCGTAGCGGCAGCCGATGCCGATCAGCAGGTCGCACTGCTGGATCGCCTTGTTGGCGTGCATCCAGCCGTGCATCCCGGCGTACCCGGCGCTGAGGCGGTGACTTTCGTCGATGTTGCCGACCCCCAGGAGCGTGTGCGCCACCGGGATCTCGGCTCGCTCCGCGACCTGGCGCAGCAGGTCGGTGGCGTCGCTGATCTGGACGCCGTGGCCCGACAGGATCAGCGGGCGCTCGGACTGCGCGATCAGCTCGGCCAGCTCGTCGGCCTCCGGCACGTCGCCGCGGGTCGGACGCAGCAGGCCGGGAAGGCGCAGCTCGTGGCGCTCGGGGTAGGGGGCGGTGGTCTCGACCTGCAGCACGTCCTTCGGGAAGTCCAGCAGGACGGGGCCGGGCCGGCCGGAGCGGGCGATCTCGAAGGCCTCCGCCACGGCGCGCGGGACCTCGTCGGGGTCCATCACGACGGTCGCGTACTTGGTGACCGGCAGCGCGATCCCGACGATGTCGGTCTCCTGGAACGCGTCCTTGCCCAGCAGCGCGCGGGGCACGTTGCCGGTGATGGCGACCATGGGGACGCTGTCCATCATCGCCGTGGCGAGGCCGGTCACCAGGTTGATGGCACCCGGTCCGCTGGTCGCCATGGCGACGCCGACGCCGCCGGTGGCTCGGGAGAACCCGTCGGCCGCGTGCGCGCCGCCCTGCTCGTGACGGACCAGGATGTGGCGGATGGGGAACTCGCGCAGGACGTCGTAGATCGGCAGGACCGTGCCGCCGGGGTAGCCGAAGATCGTGGTCACGCCCTCGCGGACGAGCGCCTCGCACACGGCGCGCGCGCCGATGCGCGGGGCAACAGCTCTCGCTGCGGTCGCTGCGGTGGCTGGGGCATTCGCCTGGTCGTCGGGGAGTCGGAGGGCTGTCATCGGTGCATCGGTGGGAGTTCCCTTCAAGAAACGAGAAATCCCGCCGGGCCTTTCGGCTGGCGGGACTCGGGTTCGCTGCGTTCGGTTCGCCTCTCGGCTATCCGCTGGCGCGTCCTCCATCCCGCCATCCAAGGAGAATGACGAGCCGAAGAATCGAGAGTACGAGGAGCATGCCGAGGAGGCCGGTGGTCGCCGGTCGCACGCTCGGGCTGGCGGCGCTCAGGCCGCGCTCCATGGACATGGCGGGAACGCTAGCAGGGGTGTCAAGTGGTTCCAGCTGGGCCGCCGATACGCCCGATTGATCACAGTGCACGTCAAGGCCCCGAGCCGCGTCGTCCGATGCATGGCATGCATCACCGGGAGCGGGAACGGGCCTTCATGCGCGCTGTGATCAGCCCCATGCATGACCGCACCCGTGCGGCAAGGCACGCGGGACACGATCACCCCCATGGATCACCGTGCACGTCAAAGTCCCGAGCCGCGTCGTCGGATGCACCGCATGCGTCACCGCACCCATGCGACAAGGCACGCGGGACACGATCACCCCCATGGATCACCGTGCACGTCAAGGCGCCGAGCCGCGTCGTCCGATGCATGGCATGCATCACCGGGAGCGGGAACGGGCCTTCATGCGCGCTGTGATCAACCCCATGCATGCGGCACCAAGGCGATCTGCCACCATGGACCGATGCTCCGCACGACCGTCCTCGAGCTGGCCACGACGCGGCTCCTCCACGTCGAGGCGCTCGAGTCGCCGATCGACGGCGAGGCCGCGGTCACGCCGATCATCACAGCGGCGTGGGAGCACGACACGACCTGGATCGTGGTCGGCGCGGACGCCCTGAGCGAACGCTTCTTCGACCTGCGGACCGGGACGGCGGGCGCGATCGTGCAGCGGCTGGTCAACTACCG
>DASSOH010000116.1:0-5853 GCA_035700865.1 Candidatus Limnocylindria bacterium
ACGTTGGACGCGCACGCCCTGGCGACGATGGACCCCGCGAAGCTCGAGGGCGCGGCCAAGGGCCCGCCGGCCATCCACCGCTTCCCGTCCGCCATGGCGAAGCGCGTCCGCGAGCTGGCCGCGTACGTCGACGAGACCTACGGCGGCGACGCCGCCCGCCTCTGGACCGATGCGTCCGACGGGCGCGACCTGCAGCGGCGCATCGCCGCACTCCCCGGCTTCGGCGAGATGAAGGTCGCCTCCCTGAGCGCGGTGCTGGCCAGGCGGCTCGGCGTGCGGCCCAAGGGCATCGACGCGGTCCTGCCGAAGCATCCGACCCTCGGCGACGTCGACTCCCCGGAGGCGCTGGCCGAGTACCAGGCGCAGAAGCGCGCCCGCAAGGCGGCCGCGCGCGGGGCGTCGGGCTCCTTCTGACTCCCGTCGCCGCGGCCCTCCTCGCGGCCGGCGCGCTCGTCGCGGTCGTCGACTGGTGGGCCGTCGCGACCGGCCGGCGCTCCATCGAGGTCGTCAGCAAGCCGCTGGTCATCGTCCTGCTGCTCGCCGGCGCCGTCACGCTGACCCCCGAAGCGGACGGGCAGCGATGGCTGGTCGTGGGCGCGCTGGCGCTGTCGCTGGCCGGCGACGTGGCACTGCTCGCGCCGCCCCGCTGGTTCGTGGCCGGGCTGGCCGCGTTCCTGGCGGCGCACCTGGTCTACGTGGTGGCGCTGCTCGCGGAGCCTGGCGGCGGCGAGTCACCCACCTTCGGGCTCGTCCTGGCCGCGGTCGGGGCCGCGTTCGTCGGCGTCCCCATCGTCCGTGCGGCGGCCACCCGCCACGGGATCACCTTCGCCGCCGCGGTGAGCGCGTACCTGCTGGCGATCTCCGCGACGCTCGTCGCGGCGGGCGTGTCGGGCGACGCCGTCGCCCGCATCGGTGCGGTGCTCCTCTACGCCTCCGACGGCGTCCTGGGCTGGAACCGATTCGTCCGGCCGCTGCCGCAGGGACGCCTCGTCACGCGAATTCCGTATCACGCCGGGCAGGCGCTGATGGTCCTGTCGTTGCTGGCCTAGGCCGATTCGCCCTCGTCCGCGTGCTCGTGCGGATGCATCCACGGCGTGAAGGTGACGCCGACCAGCAGGCCCTCCGGGCTGAGGAAGCGGGCGGTCGTCTGGCCCCACGGCTCCTCGTGCTCCTCGCGCAGCACCCGATGCCCGGCGCCCCGGAGCTCCTCGACCGCCTCCGCGACCGCCTGCGCGGACTCGACGTCGAGCTCCAGCCAGGCCTGGGGCGTGGGAAGGTCCGCGGGCCAGTCGGGGCTGCCGAACGTCGACTCGGCCGCCTGGGAGAGCGGCCACATCGCGAACGCCTTCACCCCCTCCAGGTCGTCGTTGGTGAAGTAGCCGGGGGCCGGCTCGGCGAACTCGATGCCGATCCCGTCACGCCAGAAGGCATGGGCCGCGTCCGCGTCCCGGATGATCGGGCCGAACCCGGCGACGAAGCTGGGCCTCATGCCGCGGCGTCCTTCGGCAGCAGGCGAGGCGCGCGGCGGTCATCGGCGGTCGGCGAGATGGTGGCGATCAGCATGACGCCGATCCTACCGCTCGAGCCAGCGCTGGCGCCACGGCTCGCTGGCTGCCGGGCGGGCGAGCTGGATCGGTGCTTGCACAGGGCGGCTCAACCTTCCGCCCTCGTCCCCCGTCGACCATGTGATGCCGAGGCTCACCGACCCGATGACCGATCCCTCGCGTTCGCCCGCGCCCTTCTCCGTCGACTGGCACCGACGGCGCTCCCGCCGCCAGGCGCTGCTGGCCCTGGGCGCGGCGCTCGGCATCGCCGTCGCGCACGCGCCGGCCGCCCTCGGTTGGTCGCTGGGGTCCGGCGTGCGTCGCGGCGGGCGCGGGCCGCTGGCGGATGCCTCGCGCCTCATCGGCATCGAGCAGATCAGCGTGGTGCCCGAGACCCGCAAGCCACAACCGGTGCAGCAGGCCACGCTGCGTCCTCAACTGCGCATGCGCATCGCGCAGCTGCTGCTGGTCGGCTTCACCGGCACCAGCGTGGACGGCTCGAGCGCCATCGTCCGCGACGTCGTGGACCGCGGGCTGGGCGGCGTGGTGCTGTTCGACCGGTTCACCGGCTCGGGCCGCGTGCGCAACATCGCCTCGCCGACCCAGCTGGCGAATCTCACCGCCACGCTCCAGGCCGCGGCCGGCCGCTCCGCGCTCGGGACACCATTGCTGGTGGCCGTCGACCAGGAGGGTGGCCAGGTGGCGCGCCTGAACCCCCGGGACGGCTTCCCCGGCACGTACAGCGCGGCCGTGCTGGGGCGGATGAACGACCCCGCCTTCACCCAGGGCCAGGGGCGGGCCATCGCGCAGCAGCTGGCCGCCGCGGGCATCAACCTGAACCTGGCCCCGGTCGTCGACCTGAACCTGAACCCGGCCAACCGGATCATCGGCGGCGCCGGACGCAGCTTCTCCGGCGACGCGGGCGTCGTGACCCAGCAGGCGAAGGCGTTCATCGCCGGGCACCACGAAGTCGGCGTGCTGACCGCCATCAAGCACTTCCCGGGGCAGGGCAGCGCATCCGGTGACACGCACCGCGGCAGCGTCGACGTCACCGGCAACTGGACCGACTACGAGCTGCAGCCCTTCGCCAACCTCATCGCCGATGGCGCCGTGGACGCGGTGATGACCTCGCACATCTACAACCGTGGCATCGACGCGACCTACCCGGCGACCCTCTCGGCGCCGACCCTGGCGATCCTGCGCGAGCAGCTCGGCTGGCAGGGCGTCGTCATCAGCGACGACCTGAAGATGGCGGCCATCAGCGGGGTGTATCGGTTCGCCGATGCGCTGGCGCTGGCCCTCAACGCCGGCGTGGACCTCCTGACCATCGGCCAGACCTCCGCGACCACGGTGACCGACACGATCGACACCATCGAGGCCCTGGTGCGCGCCGGGGCCGTCAGCGAGGCGCGGATCGACGAGGCCTACGGCCGGATCATGGGCCTCAAGGCCCGCCTGGCCGGCTGAGGCGGCCGGCTGAGCGGCCCGGAAATCAGCTCGTGGCGGTCGCGAACTCGCCGACCACGTCGCGCCCGTAGGCGTCCAGGCAGTCCTCTTCCTCGCCGTTCATCAGGTAGATGTTGAACTGCGTCACGCCCGCGTCACGCAGTTCCGCCAGGCGCTCACGGTGCGCCGATGCCGGACCGATGATGGCGAACCGATCGGTGATCTCGTCCGAGACGAAGCGCGCGTTGTCGCTGCCCACCTCGGCGTGGTGCAGGTAGTCGTAGCCCTCGCGGTTCTCGACGTACTTCCACAGCGCCTCGGGCAGGTCGTCCTTCGGGTACCGGTTGATCAGGTCGACCACGTGGTTGCTGACCAGGGCGGGGAACCAGCGGACCTTGTCGCGGGCGAGCTCGGTGTCGTCGCTCACGTAGGCCGGGGCCGCGGCCATGACCTCGATCGCGTCCGGGTCACGGCCGGCCTCCTCGGCGGCGGCCCGCACGAAGCCGATGCACCAGCGAATGACGTCCGGATCCGCGAGCTGCAGGATGATCCCGTCCGCCACGCGGCCCGCGGCGGCCAGGGCCATGGGCCCGTAGCCGGCGATCCAGACCGGCACCGGCCCCTGCGACACCCATGGCATCTGGATGGGGGTGCCATCCACCTCGACCACCTCACCCGCCGTGAGCGCACGGACGATGCGGCAGCACTCCTCCATGTACGCCACCGTCGTCGGCTTCTTGCCCATCACGCGTCGCGCGCTGTCGCCCCGGCCGATGCCCAGATCCATCCGGCCGCCGGTGATCTCGTTCAGCGTCGCGAGGGCGCTGGCGGTGACCGTGACATCCCGCGTCGCCGGGTTCGTGACGCACGTGCCCAGGCGCATGCGCTCCGTGGCCGTGCCCATCAGCGTGAGCAGCGGGTACGGGTCGCGCCAGAGGATGTGCGAGTCGAAGATCCAGCCGTAGCCGAACCCGTTGGCCTCGGCTCGGCGCGCCAGGTCGATGGATCGGTCGAACCGATGGTCCGGCTTCAGCGTGATGCCGAACTTCATGCGTCGGATCCTTCCTCCGGCCCCGGCACGTTGATGGTGATCTCGCCGTGGCCGGCACGGAAGAGGATCATCACCAGGTCCGTGTCGCCCGCGCTGACGTCGCGATGGATCGCCCACGCGGGCATGTGCCCGGTGTCGCCGGCCGCGATCTCGATGGCGTCGCCGCCGCCCGGACCATGCTCCCAGCGCAGCACGCCCTCCAGGACGCAGGCGTAGCTGTCCCACTCGCCGTGGTGGTGCCAACCGGAGGTCGCGCCCGGGGGCAGCCTGAGGTAACCCACCCACGCTCCGGGGTGGTTGAACGCCTCCTCACCGAAGCTGTCGGCAGGCAGGTTCGTGGCGGCGCTGCGCGCATCGGCGCGAACGACGCTCGGCTGCTGGGGGTTCATCGGCCACTCTCCCGGGTCAACTGTCGCTGGTGGGTGCGTATCGCGCAGGGTGCGGTGCGACGGCGGCGTATCGGTCGCTGCTCGACAGCTGGCAGCCCGACATGGCCGCTCGCGAGGACCGCCGCGGGATACGCGTCACCCGCGGACAGATACGCCCGAACGGCCGTGGGGACCACGACTGCCCTCCGCACTACGGGCGAACGAGGTCGTCGTAGGCGTCCGGCCGCCGGTCGCGGAAGAACTGCCACGTCTGTCGCACCTCCTCGATCTTGTCGAGGTCCAGGTCGCGCACGATGAGCTCCTCGTCGTGCGGGTCGCCGACGTCGCCCACGAACTGGCCGCGCGGGTCCACGAAGTAGGACTGGCCGTAGAAGTCGTCGTCACCCAGCGGCTCGATCCCGACGCGGTTGATGGTGCCGACGAAGTAGCCGTTGGCCAGCGCGTGGGAGACCTGCTCGACGCGCCACAGGTACTCGCTCAGGCCGCGTGACGTGGCCGACGGGATGAACACGATCTCCGCGCCGTTCAGGCCCAGCGCCCGCGCGCCCTCCGGGAAGTGGCGGTCGTAGCAGATGTAGACGCCCACCTTGCCGACCGCGGTGTCGAAGACCGGGTAGCCGGTGTTGCCGGGGCGGAAGTAGTACTTCTCCCAGAAGCCCTGGACGTGCGGGATGTGCGTCTTGCGGTACTTGCCCAGGTACGTCCCGTCGGCGTCGATGACGGCCGCGGTGTTGTAGTAGATCCCCGTGGTCTGCTCGTCCTCCTCGTACATCGGCACGATGAGGACCATCCCGGTCTCCTTCGCCAGCTCCTGCATCCGCTTGGTGGTCGGACCGTCGGGGATGTGCTCGGTGTAGGAGAAGTACTGCGGGTCCTGGACCTGGCAGAAGTAGGGGCCGTAGAAGAGCTCCTGGAAGCACATCACCTTCGCGCCCTGGGCCGCGGCCTCGCGCGCGTACTTCTCGTGCTTCTGGATCATCGACTCTTTGTCGCCGGTCCACTCCGCCTGGAGCAGTGCCGCACGGACGATTCGCGCCATCGGTCCTCCGTCCTTCGCCTACGCAAGTCGGGCAGACAGGGCTGCCGGATGAAGAGCCGATACTCTACACCGGCCGCCCGCTAGGCTAGCTGCGCCGATGAACCCCCTCGATCTCGTCGTCCTCCTGCTGCTCGCGCTGGGCCTCTTCTCCGGTGCCCGCGCCGGCTTCGTCAGCCCGGTGCTCGGTCTCGCGGGCGCCGTCCTCGGGTTCGGCCTCGCGCTCATCGCCGCATCGGTCTTCCGCGATGCGCTCGGGCAGATCGAGCAGCCGATGCGGGCGCTGGTCACCCTGCTGGGCCTGGCGGCCTTCGTCCTCGCGGGCGAGGCGGCGGGCGCGGCGCTGGGCGCGACGGTCAGCTTCGGGCTGCGGCGCTCCCTCTTCCG
>DASSOH010000117.1:0-20751 GCA_035700865.1 Candidatus Limnocylindria bacterium
CAGCGAGTCGAGCAGCAATGACGACGGCGTCCCGGCACGTCGGCCCTCTCCTCGAGATCAAGGGCCTCAAGACCCATTTCTTCACCGAGGACGGCACGGTCAAGGCCGTCGATGGCGTGACCTTCGAGGTCGGCCACGGTGAGACCCTCGGCGTCGTCGGCGAGTCCGGCTGCGGCAAGAGCATCACCAGCCTCAGCGTGATGCGCCTCATCGAGCGGCCCGGGAAGATCGTCGAGGGCGAGATCCTGCTCAACGGCGAGAACCTGCTGACGCGCAGCGACGAGGAGATGCAGGACATCCGCGGCGACCAGGTGAGCATGATCTTCCAGGAGCCGATGACCTCGCTGAACCCGGTGTTCACGTGCGGCGACCAGATCAGCGAGGCGGTGCAGCAGCACACGGGCGCCTCGTCCCGCGAGGGCTGGGACCGCGCCGTGGAGATGCTGGGCCTGGTCGGCATCCCGGACCCGCA
This sequence comes from Candidatus Limnocylindria bacterium, assembly GCA_035700865.1. Taxonomy (GTDB): domain Bacteria; phylum Chloroflexota; class Limnocylindria; order QHBO01; family QHBO01; genus JACDBZ01. Next base: position 473 of record DASSOH010000117.1, read on the forward strand.
GCGGCGGGCCAAGGAGTACCCGCACCAGCTGTCGGGCGGCATGCGCCAGCGCGTGATGATCGCCATGGCCCTCTCCACCAACCCCGATCTGCTGATCGCGGACGAGCCGACCACCGCCCTCGACGTCACCATCCAGGCGCAGATCCTGGAGCTCATGCGCTCGCTGCGCGAGAAGAACCGCATGGCGATCATGCTCATCACCCACGACCTGGGCGTGGTGGCCGAGATGGCGGACCAGGTGGTCGTGATGTACGCGGGCAAGGTGGTGGAGCGCGGCGACGTGCGCACCATCTTCGGCACCCCGCATCATCCGTACACGCAGGGCCTGCTGCACTCGATCCCCCGCCTGGACGAGCGCGTTGGCCGCCTGGAGGTGATCAAGGGCACGGTGCCCTCGCCCTACAACCTGCCGACCGGCTGCCTCTTCAAGCGCCGATGTCCGCGCCGCATGCCGGTGTGCGACGTCGCCCCGCCGTATCGCGTCGTCACCGACGGGCACCTGTCCCGCTGCTGGCTGACGCCGGCCGGCGAGGAGCCCGAGGTCGGCGCCGACGCGCCGGCCGCCGAGGCCGAGGCCGCGGCCGACCAGCTGACGGTGGAGCCACGATGACCAGCCAGACGATCGACACCAGCGGCAACGTCACGAGCTCGGGCCAGACGGCTCAGCAGCGCTCCACGGCGCGCGGCGGTGACTCGAGCGCTCCGCTCCTCCAGGTCACCGACCTGGTCAAGCACTTCGACATCCGCGGCGGCTTCTTCGGCGTCAGCAAGCTCGGCGCGGTTCGGGCCGTCGACGGCGTCTCGTTCACCGTCAACGAGGGCGAGACCCTCGGCCTGGTGGGCGAGTCCGGCTGCGGCAAGACGACCCTCGGCAAGGTGATCCTGCGCCTCCTGCCGCCGACCTCGGGCGAGGTGAGCTTCGAGGGCAGGCAGCTGTTCGACCTGAACCAGCGCGAGCTGAAGGCGGCGCGCCGCGACATCCAGGTCGTGTTCCAGGACCCGTACGCCAGCCTCAACCCGCGCATGAGCGTCGGCGAGATCGTGGGCGAGGGACTCTTCGTGCACGGCATGACCAACCGACGCGAGCGCGAGTCGGCGGTGCGCGACCTGCTCAAGCGCGTGGGGCTCAACCAGCAGCACATCCACCGCTACCCGCACGAGTTCTCCGGCGGCCAGCGACAGCGCATCGGCATCGCTCGAGCGCTCGCCCTGCGGCCGAAGTTCATCGTCTGCGACGAGCCGGTCTCCGCGCTGGACGTGTCGATCCAGTCGCAGGTGCTGAACCTGCTCAGCGACCTCCAGGACGAGTTCCAGCTGACCTACCTGTTCATCGCCCACAACCTGGCGGTGGTCCGGCACCTGTCGACGCGCGTCGGCGTGATGTACCTGGGCAAGCTGGTGGAGCTGGCCGACGCCGACGACCTGTACGAGAACCCGAAGCACCCGTACACCAAGGCGCTGCTCTCGGCGATCCCCATCCCGGACCCCACCGTCCGGCGCGAGCGGATCGTGCTGAAGGGCGACCTGCCCTCGCCGGCCAACCCGCCGTCGGGCTGCCGCTTCCACACCCGCTGTCCCATGGCGCAGGAGATCTGCAAGGTCGAGGAGCCGCCGCTGCGCGACATCGGCGGCGGGCACATGAGCGCCTGTCACTTCGCCGAGGAAGTCACGCCCCTTCGCGCCCGGCAGATCGCCTGATCCGCCCGGCCGGCGGCTAGCCCTCCTCGGAGGGGCGTGGGGGCGCCGGAGGTTCGGCCATCCGGAGCTCCACCTGCTCCGAGCCGTCCGCCCGCCGCATCCGCGTGACGTGGATGTGGGGATGCGTCTCGTCGCCGACCTGCTCCTTGGCCACGCTGACCATGACGTGCTCGTCGACGTCCGCCAGTCGCTCCGCCTCGGGCAGCGCCGCATTGGGGACGGTGCCGAAGACCGCGTAGCTGATGAAGACCCACGCCACGGCGATGATCGGGATGCCGAACAGGGCGCCCCACACGCCGGCGACCTGGGCTCCCAGCAGCAGGCCGACCAGCACCAGGATCGGGTGCAGGCCCAGGGCCCCGCGCATCAGCCGCGGCTGGAGCCAGTTGACCAGCACGGTCTGCACGGCCAGCAGGATGATGGCGACCGGGAGGGCGGCCTCCGGCGCGAAGAGCACGGCGCCGACGATGGGCGGCACCAGCGCCAGGGCCGGCCCGAAGAAGGGGATCAGCATGGCCAGCGCGCTGATGGTCCCCCACAGGAACAGGTACGGGACGCCGAAGACCGTGCCGATGATCGCGACCAGCACCGCCTGGAGGATGGCCAGGATGAGCTGCGCGCGCAGGAAGCCGCCGAAGGCGCGCACGATGCTGCGCTCGAACAGCACCGCCTCGTCCGTGTAGCGACGCGGAACGGCGGTCCGGAGCCGGGCGAGGATCCGCCGCGAGTCCATCAGCATGTACAGCGACAGGACGATGATCAGCAGCAGCGAGCCGAGGGCGGCGATGGTCACGCCGGCGATGGCCTGCGCCTGCTCGACGATGTCGCCGCCGAGGCGCTCGAACTCCCGGGCGACGCCACCGTACAGGTCGGTGAGGCTGATCTCGAGGCGGCCGAAGTGGAGTGACTGCTCCCAGTCGAGCAGCGTGCCGAGGATGCGACGCTCCGTCTCGGGGTAGTTGCGGGCCAGCTCGGCGACCTGCTGCGTGATGGCGGTGCCGGTGTAGAACAGCACGAAGCCGACGACGACCAGGGCGAGCCCGTAGGCGGTCACCACGATCGCCGGGCGCGGCAGATCGACGGCGCGCTCGATGGCGCTGACCACCGGCGACATGACGAAGGCCAGCAGCCAGGCGAGGAAGAGGATCAGCACGATGGTGCCGACGCCGCCCAGGATGCCCAGGAATCGCTCGGCCAGCAGCACGGCGAAGTAGGCGCTGCCGAGCGCGAGGAAGATGACCAGCCAGCGGCGTTCGCGGGGACCGATGCCAGATGCCGGCCCGGTCACGCCTACACCTGCCGGCGAGGACCGATGCCGACCGCGGCGCGCACCTCCGCCATGGTGGCGTCGATGATCGGGCGCACCCTGGCCGCGCCTGCGGCGAGGGTCTCCTCGACCACGGCCGGGTCGGCGGCAAGCTCGCGGCGGCGCTCGCGCATCGGGCGGAAGAACTCGATGATGCGCTCGGCCAGCAGCTTCTTGGTGTCGACGCACCCGGTTCGGGCGGTGCGTTCGCCGTCCTGGATCTGCAGGTAGTCGCCGCCGAAGAACCGGTGCAGCTGGCACACGTTGCAGACCTCGGGACGGCCCGGATCGGTGCGCCTGATGCGCTGCGGGTCGGTGACCATGCTCATCACCAGGCGCTGGATCTCGTCGGGCTCGGCGAAGATCGGGATCGTGTTGCCGGCGCTCTTGCTCATCTTCGCCACGCCGTCCAGGCCCAGCACCGTCGGCGCCTCGGTGAAGACCGGCTCCGGCTCCGGGAAGATGGCGCCGTACCGCCGGTTGAAGGCGCGCACCACCTCGCGCGACAGCTCCAGGTGCGCGGCCTGGTCGCGGCCGACCGGAACCCGGCTGGCCTTGTAGATCACGATGTCGGCCGCCTGCAGGATCGGGTAGTCGAGCAGCCCCATCGAGTTCTCGATGCCCTGCTGCTTCTTCTCCTTGTAGGTCGGCGTGCGCTCCGCCCAGCTCACCGGGGTCACGGTGTTGAAGATCCAGGTCAGCTCCGAGTGCTCGGGGAAGTCCGACTGCCGGATGAGGGCGGAGCGGTCCGGATCGAGCCCGATCGCCAGCAGGTCGAGCACCATCTCGTGGCTCAGGTCGCGCAGCTGGCGCCCGTCGTGGACGGTGGTCAGCGCGTGCAGGTCGACGATCGCGTAGATCGCGTCGTATCGATCCTGCAGCGCGACGTAGTTGACCTGCGCGCCCAGGTAGTTGCCGAGGTGGCTGGCGCCCGACGGCTGGATGCCGCTGAACACGCGCTCGCGCGTCGCGGCCGCCTCGCCGGCAGGGGCGTCGAGGGTCTGGCTCATGGGACGCCGAGTGTAGCGCACGGTATCGTGTGCGCCGATGAACCAACCGTCGACCTCCCGGTGGGCCGATGCCGCGCGCCCCGGCGCGCGGATCGGGCACGAGGTGGAGGGTCACGCGACGATCGGATCCACGAACGACCGCGCCCGGGCGCTGCTCGCCGCCGGACGCGACGGCGTGGCGGTCGTGGCCGACGAGCAGACCGCGGGCCGTGGCCGCCACGGCCGGTCGTGGCTGACGCCGCCGGGACGAGGGCTGGCGCTGAGCGTCGGCGTGCGGACCGCGCTCGCCGCCCGCGACGGCTGGCAGCTGGCACTCGCGGCTGGCCTGGCCGCCCGCGACGCGTGCCACGCGGGCGAGGCGATCGGGCTGAAGTGGCCCAACGACCTGGTGGCGGAGGACGGGCGCAAGGTCGGCGGCATCCTGGTCGAGACGACGGTCGAAGGCGACCGCATCGCGTCGGTCGTGTTCGGGATCGGTCTCAACCTCGACTGGCCGGCGGCCGAGATGCCTGCCGACCTGGTCGCGACCGCCGCGTCGCTGGGCGAGGTCCTCGGCCGGCCCGTGGACCGCGTCGAGCTGCTCGGCCGGCTCCTGGCCGCGCTGCAGGTCGAGCTGGCGGCCGTCGAGCGCGGCCGATCGCCGGTCGAGCGGTACCGCGCCGCCTGCGCGACGCTGGGCCGCGACGTGCGGGTCGAGACGGCGGGCCGGGTCGTGGAGGGTCGGGCGGTCGGGATCGGTGAGCATGGAGCGCTGCTGGTCGAGAGCGCCGAGGGCACGGTCGCGCTGGACGCCGGTGAGGTGGTGCGGACCCGGGCCGCGGTGCCGGCATGACGCGGCCGCTCGCCGCCGGCCGCGCGCCGGACCGGTCGCTGGGGGACCCCGACCGGCTCGACGTGGCCGCCGCCCAGCGAGATCGCGCGGCGTTCGGCGTCCTCTACCGGCGCTACCTGGACCGCGTCTACGCGTACTCCTTCTACCTGCTCGGGGATCATCACGACGCCGAGGACGTCACGGAGCGGACGTTCCTGGCCGCGCTCGCCTCGCTCCACCGCTTCCGTGACCGTGGATCGAGCTTTCGGGCGTGGCTCTTCCGGATCGCGCACAACGAGGTGGCCAACGCGCTGCGTGGCCGGACCCGTCGCCGGCGTCGGACCGTGCCGATGGGCGAGCTCGAGGTGCCGAGCCTGCCCGCCGCGTCCGCCGCGGTCGACCCGGCGCAGGAGGTCGACCGCATCGACGACGCGCGTCGCGTGCGGCGCGCGCTCGAGACGCTCGCGGACGATCGACGCCACGTCCTGGTGCTGCGCTTCGTCGACGGCCTCTCGGCCGGTGAGATCGGGGAGGTGCTGGGCCGCTCCGCGGGGGCGGTCCGCGTGCTCCAGCATCGTGCCCTGCGCGACCTGGCCGAGCGCCTGGGCACCGAGCGCTGATCCGCCGCGGCGAGGCTGCGTGTAACGTTAGGCGCCCTCCGGTGTTCTTGAGATCGTGACCGACCATCCTCCATCGCTCGCCGAACGGCTCGACCGGGCCGTCGACGCCCTCCTCGACGGGGCGCTCCCGACCGCCGCCGCGGCGCTGGCCGGGCTGGGCGCCTCCGGCCGCCCGCTGGTCGAGGTCGCCGATCGCGCCCATGCGGCGCTCCCGCTCGCGCCGGCCGGCACGCGCTTCGAGGCGCGGCTCGGCGCGCGGCTGGCGACCTCGGCGGTGGGCCCGACACCGGTCGCCTGGGCGCGGCGGCACCCCGGCACGCTGCTCGTCGGCGGCGCGCTGGGCTCGGCCGTCGGGGTGGGCGTGACCGCGTTCGCGGTGTGGCGCAGCGGGCGCCGCGCCGGCGTCGCGCATCGGCTGCTGCACCGGTAGAGGGACGGCGTGCCGATCAAGTTTCCGTTCAGTCGCCGGGCCGCGCCATCGGACGCGTGGACCAAGTGCCCGACCTGCGACGCGCAGGTGTTCAACCGCCAGCTGGAGCGCAACCAGCGCGTCTGCCCGTCGTGCGGCCATCACTTCCGGATGTCGGTCGGGGAGCGCATCGACCTGCTGCTGGATCCCGGAAGCTTCGAGGAGCGCGACGCCGGGCTCGAGGCCGTCGACCGGCTGGGCTTTCACGACGACCGGCCCTACGCCCACCGCCTCGAGGCGTCGCGGCTGAAGACCGGCCTGCGCGACGCGGTGGTCTGGGGGGTCGGACGCATCGACGGCCAGCGCGTGGCCATCGGCATCTTCGACTTCCGCTTCATGGGCGGGAGCATGGGCGCGGTGGTCGGGGAGAAGCTGGCGCGCTGCTTCGAGGCGGCGCTGGAGGAGCGCATCCCCGCGATCGTGGTCAGCGCCTCGGGCGGCGCGCGCATGCAGGAGGGGACGCTGTCACTGATGCAGCTCGCCAAGACGACGGCGCCCCTTCCACGGCTCGACGAGGCGGGCGTGCCCTTCATCAGCGTGCTGACCGACCCCACCACCGGGGGCGTGCTGGCCAGCTTCGCCAGCCTTGGCGACGTCATCCTGGCCGAGCCGAGGGCGCTGATCGGCTTCGCCGGCGCGCGCGTCGCGTCCGGCACGGTCGGCGAGGAGCTGCCGGAGGGCTTCCAGACGGCCGAGTTCCTGCTGGAGCACGGTTTCGTGGACGCCGTCGTTCCCCGCGCGGAGCTGCGCATGACGCTGGCGCGGCTGCTTCGCCTCCTGCGGGTGCCGCGCGCGGCCGACGAGGAGCCGGAGCGGCCATGGGGTCCGATCGGCGCGCTCTCCAGCTTCGCGGAGCGGCTGGGCGGTGCCGTGAGCGAGACGGTGGGCATCGAGGTCGACACGCAGGCCGCCCGGTCCGGCAACGGCACGCCTCGTGCGGCGGAGGACGACCGATGACCGAGACGTCGCTGCTTCCGGAGGCCGCGCCGCCGAGCGCCGAGCAGATCGAGGCCGCCTGGCGGCGGGTGCAGACCGCACGGCACCCGGAGCGACCGCGCACGCTGGACCTGGTGCCACACATCTTCGAGGGCTTCTACGAGCTCCACGGCGACCGTGCCTTCGGGGACGATCCCGCCATCGTGGCCGGTCCGGCGCTCCTCGAGCGGCGGCCGGTGATGGTCATCGGTCATCAGAAGGGCACCGATACGGACTCCAACATCCACCGCAACTTCGGATCGCCACATCCCGAGGGGTTCCGCAAGGCCCAGCGCCTGATGCGCCTCGCCGACAAGCTGGGCATGCCGATCGTCACCTTCCTGGACACGGCCGGTGCCTTTCCCGGTCCGGCCGCGGAGGAGCGCGGCCAGGCCGAGGCGATCGCGTCGAGCATCAAGCTCATGACCGGCCTCCAGGTGCCCATCGTGGTCGTCATCCTGGGCGAGGGCGGCTCCGGCGGCGCGCTGGCGATCGGCGTCGGCGACGTGGTCCTGGCGCTCGAGAACGCGGTCTACTCGGTCATCAGCCCCGAGGGCTGCGCCTCCATCCTGTGGCGCTCGCGGGACGAGGCCCGCACCGCGGCCGCCGCCATGCGCATGACCGCGGCGGACCAGGTGGACCTCGGCGTGGTCGACGCGATCGTGGCGGAGCCCGGCGAGGGGGCCCACACCGACCACGTCGCGACCGCGCGGACGCTGAAGCAGGCGATCCTGTCGGCCCTGACGCGCCTCTCGGAGCTCGAGACGGCGGAACTGCTCGCGAGCCGGTATGCTCGGCTGCGCGGCATGGGCGCGTACCTCGAGACGGGGACCGGACCCGGCCGCGCGCCGGCGGCGCCGTCACTGCGCCACCGGATCGGCCGCATCCTCCACCTGCCCGGCGTGCCGCGCCGGCCGCGCTGGAGCGACGTGTGGCCCAGCGACGGCACCGACGATGAGAGTGAGCGAGGCGCATGACCGATACGGACGCGGTGCGGGCCATGGCCGAGGCGGCCGAACGGCTCGTGCCCGAGCTCGGTGAGCGGCTCCGTCGCCACGGCCTGGGCGAGATCGAGGTGACCGAGGGCGAGCTCCACGTGCGGGTCGTCGCCGATCCCGCGGTCACCCCCGCGGCCACGCCGGCGGATGCCGCCGCCCCGGCCGCGGCCGCCGCGCCGGCACCGGCTGCACCGGGCAGCGCGTCGACCCCGCCCCCGGTCGAGGTCGCCTCCCCGGCGGTCGGCTTCTTCGTCTACGCCGACGGACTGGGCCCCGGACAGGCGGTCGGCAAGGGCGACCGCATCGGCTACGTCGAGATGCTCGGCGTGCGACACGACGTCCACGCCCCACGCGCCGGCGTCGTCAGCCACCTGGTGGCGGAGAGTGGCGAGGCGGTCGAGTACGGGCAGACCGTGGTCGAGATCGAGGCGGAGGCGGCCGCGCGATGAGCCTCGCCCTCCTCTTCAGCCCGCAGGGCTCGCAGTCGGTCGGCATGGGGCGAAGCCTGGCCACCGCGTCGGCCGCCGCGCGCGACGTCTTCAGCGAGGCCGATGCGACCCTGGGCTGGTCCGTCTCGTCGGTCTGCTTCGATGGTCCGGTCGAGCGTCTCAACGACACGCGGCAGACCCAGCCGGCACTCCTGGCCACCTCCGTGGCCGCCTTCCGGGCGCTCGGCGAGCGCACCGCCCTCGCCCCCGCCTGCGTGGCCGGTCACTCCGTTGGCGAGTATGCCGCCCTGGTGGCCGCCGGCGTGCTGGATTTCGCGGCGGCGCTGCGCCTGGTCGCGCGGCGCGGCGAGCTGATGGCGGCGGTCGAGGTGCCCGGCGGGATGGCGGCGGTCATCGGCCTGGAGCGGGAGGCGGTGCAGGCGGTGGTGGACGAGGTGGCGCGACCGACCGAGCTGGTGGTGGCCAACGACAACGCCCCGGGCCAGGTGGTCATCTCCGGCGTCCTGGACGCGCTCGAGGCCGCCGAGCCGGCCATGAAGGCCGCCGGCGCGCGCCGCGTGCTGCGCCTGCCCGTCTCGGGGCCGTTCCACTCGCCGCTGATGGCGCCAGTGGCCGAGCAGCTCGCCGACGCCTTCGAGGCCGAGACGTGGCGCGACGCGACGGTCCCGGTGGTCAGCAACGTGACCGCGGAGCCGCTGACCGACGCCGGGCGCATCCGCGCCCTGCTGGCCGAGCAGGTCCGCTCGCCGGTCGAGTGGGTCGCATCGGTCCGGCGCATGCGCGACGAGGGCGTCGACCTGTTCGTGGAATGCGGGGCGGGCACGGCGCTGACCAACATGGTGAAGCGGATCGCGCCGGAGGCGCGCATCGGCACCGTCGCTGACCCGGAGACGCTCGAGGCGACCCTGCGCGAGCTGGACGCCGTGGGGATCGGCGCCTGATGTTCGGGAAGATCCTGATCGCCAATCGCGGTGAGATCGCCGTGCGCATCCTGCGCGCCTGCCGCGACCTGGGGATCCCGGCGGTGGTGGCGTACAGCGAAGCCGACCGCGACTCGATGGCCGTGAAGCTGGCGGACGAGGCGATCTGCATCGGTCCGGCCGAGGCTCGGCGCAGCTACCTGAACCAGCCCGCCCTCATCAGCGCGGCCATGATCACCGGCTGCGACGCCGTCCACCCCGGCTACGGGTTCCTCAGCGAGGACGCGACCTTCGCGGAGGCGTGCGTGGCGCACGACCTCGCCTTCATCGGCCCCCGGCCCGAGGTGCTGGAGCGGTTCGCCTCGAAGTACGCAGTGCGGCGCATGCTGGCGGCCAACGGGCTGCCGACCGTGCCGGGCAGCCAGGGCATCATCACCGACCTGCGCGACGCGCTGCAGCAGGCGGGCGACGCCGGCTATCCCGTCCTGCTCAAGCCGTCGGCCGGTGGAGGCGGGCGCGGCATGCGGCTGGTCCGCTCGCCGCGCGAGATGGAGACGAGCCTGCCGCTGGCGCGCTCCGAGGCGCAGGCCGCCTTCGGCGACGACAGCATCTACTTCGAGAAGTGGATCGAGGAGAGTCGCCACGTCGAGGTGCAGGTGCTGGTCGATCGGCACGGCAACGGCATCCACCTGGGCGAGCGCGACTGCAGCGTGCAGCGGCGGCACCAGAAGATCATCGAGGAGGGGCCATCGCCGGCGATGGACGACCCGACCCGCGAGCGGCTCCGTGACCTGGCCATCCGGAGCGTCGTGGCCGCCGGCTACGAGAGCGCCGGCACGCTCGAGTTCCTGCTCGACGGGGACGGCAACTTCTACTTCATCGAGATCAACTGCCGCATCCAGGTCGAGCACCCGGTGACCGAGCTCCTGACCGGGGTGGACCTGATCGCGCAGCAGATCCGGCTCGCGGCCGGGGAGAAGCTCTCGCTGCGGCAGGAGGACATCGAGTTCCGCGGCCACGCCATCGAGTTCCGCATCAACGCGGAGGACCCGACCGACAACTTCTCGCCCCAGACCGGCGAGGTCGAGTCGCTCCACCTGCCCGGCGGGCCCGGCGTGCGCGTGGACACCCACCTCTACCCCGGCTACGAGGTTCCGCCCTTCTACGACAGCCTGCTGGCCAAGATGATCGTGTGGGGCGAGGATCGCGCGCAGGCGCTGGCCCGATCGCGTCGCGCGCTGGCCGAGCTGGAGGTCGGCGGCGTGAAGACGAACGTGCCGTTCCACCGGGGCATCATCGACAACGAGGCATTCGTGGACGCCCGCGTGAGCACGAACCTGCTCGACCGGGTGGGTCCGGCCGCCTTCGTGGCCGGCTGACCGATCCCGCCCATGACCGCACCGACGAAAGGCGAGATGACGACCGAGACGACACCCGACACGACCGCCGCGGCCGTGAAGCTGCCGCTCGAGGCGGCCGACATCATGGCCATCCTGCCGCACCGCTACCCGTTCCTGATGGTCGACCGCGTGGTCGAGCTGGAGCCGGGCAAGCGGGTGGTGGGCGTGAAGCAGGTGACGGCCAACGAGCCGCAGTTCACCGGGCACTTCCCGGGACGGCCGATCATGCCCGGCGTGCTGATGGTCGAGGCGCTGGCCCAGACGGCGGGCGTGGCGGTCATGACGCTGCCGGAGTACCGGGGCAAGCTGGGGCTGTTCGCCGGGATCGACGAGTGCCGCTTCAAGCGGATGGTGGTCCCCGGCGACACGCTGCACCTGGAGGTGACCGTCGAGAAGCTGCGCGGCATGTTCGGCCGCGTGCGCGGCGTGGCCCGGGTGGGTGACGAGGTGGCGGTGGAGGCGACGCTGTCCATCATCATCCCGCGCGACCAGGGGCTGGGCGGAGGGCAGACCGATGCGTGAGGGGGAGCGGCGCGTCGTCGTCACCGGCATGGGGGCCGTCACGCCCATCGGCAACGACGTGCCCAGCTTCTGGGACTCCCTGGTCAACGGGCGCAGCGGCATCGGCCCCATCACGATCTTCGACCCATCCCAGGTGGCGGCGAAGATCGCGGGCGAGGTGAAGGGCTTCGACGCGGCCGAGACGATGCCGCGCAAGGAGGTCCGCCGCAACGACCGCTACGTGCACTTCGCCTGGGCGGCGACGACGGAGGCGCTGCGTGACGCGGGGCTCCCGAATCCGATCGAGGACGAGGCCCTGGCCTGGCGCACCGGCGCGATCGTCGGCTCGGGCATCGGCGGCATCAACACCATGATCCGCGACATCCAGGAGGCGACCCTCGAGGGCATCGACAAGGTCGGCCCCTTCCTGGTGACGGCCATGATCCCGGACATGGCGGCCGGCTACATCGCGATCTACGCCAACGCGCGCGGGCCCAACTACGCGACCGTCAGCGCCTGCTCGAGCTCGAACCACGCCATCGGCGACTCGCTGAACATCATCCGCCGCGGCGAGGCGGACGTGATGATCGCCGGCGGCGCAGAGGCGGGGATCGGCGAGATCCCGGTCGCCGCGTTCAGCGCCATGCGGGCGCTCTCGACGAAGCGCAACGACGATCCGACGAAGGCGTCGCGGCCCTTCGACGCGGAGCGCGACGGGTTCGTCATGGGCGACGGCGCCGGCATCCTGGTCCTCGAGGAGCTCGAGCACGCCAGGGCCCGCGGGGCGCGGATCCACGCCGAGGTGGTCGGCTACGGCGCCACCGATGATGCGTCGCACATCACGCTGCCCGCGCCCGGTGGCCGCGGCGCGGTGGAGTCGATGCGCGTGGCCATCGCCGATGCCGGGCTGACGACCGAGGACGTCGACTACATCAACGCCCACGGCACCAGCACGCCGCCAAACGACCGATCCGAGACGGCCGCCATCAAGACCCTCTTCGGCGAGCGCGCCTACCGCGTCCCGGTGTCGAGCACGAAGTCGATGACCGGGCACCTGATGGGCGCCGGCGGCGGGATCGAGGCCATCGCGTCCATCCGGGCCATCGAGACCGGCATCGTGCCCCCCACCATCAACCAGGAGCACCCGGATCCCGACTGCGACCTCGACTACGTGCCCAACGAGGCGCGCGAGCTGGCCGGCGGCGTGCGGGTGGTGATGAGCAACAGCTTCGGCTTCGGGGGCCACAACGCCACGCTGGTCTTCCAGCGATACGAGGACCGATGACCGACCACGAGCCCGACCGAATCCTCGCGGCCGTCGACGCGCTCGCGCCGGCGTTCGAGCGCGCCGGTCTCGACGAGCTCGAGGTCGCGGTGGGGGAGCTCCGGGTGCGGCTCGCGCGGCCTCGCGCGCCGGCGGCCGTGGTCGGGGCAGCGGCCGCTGGGGCGCCGGCACCGGCTGTGGCAGCGGCGGCGCAGGCACCGGCCGGAGACGAGCCGCCGGCCTTCGACCAGGCGGCGCCGGGGCGACGCCTGGTCACCGCGCCGCTCACCGGTGTGTGGTACTCGGCGCCGTCGCCGGGCGCCCGCCCGTACGTGACCGAGGGCGGCGAGGTATCGAGCGGCCAGGTCATCGGCCTGATCGAGGCCATGAAGCTGTTCAACGAGATCAAGTCGGACCAGTCCGGCACGGTCACCCGGGTGTTCGTCGAGAGCGGCACCCTCGTGAAGCGGAAGCAGCCGTTGCTCGAGGTTGATCCGGGATGACCGCAGCCAACACCGACGCGAAGGAGCACGCCATGACGAACGCCCTGATCACCGGCTGGGGCATGTACGCGCCGTCGCGGGTGATGACGAACGACGACCTCGCCAAGATCGTCGACACCAACGACGAGTGGATCGTCAGCCGCACCGGGATCCGGGAGCGTCGCATCGCGGCCGACGACGAGACCACGACCACGCTCAGCGTGCACGCGGCGCGCGACGCCCTGGCGGTGGCGGGCGTGGACGCGGCGGACGTCGACCTGATCGTGCTCGGCACGTGCTCGCCCGACTACCCGCTGCCCGCGACGGCCTGCCTGGTGGCCCGCGACCTGGGTGCCACGAAGGCCGCAGCCTTCGACCTCGCGGCGGCGTGCTCCGGCTTCGTCTACGCCCTCGCCACCGCGAACGGCTTCATCCGCAGCGGGATGTACCGCAACGTCCTCGTGATCGGCGTCGAGGTGCTCAGCCGATTCCTCGACTGGCAGGATCGCAACACGTGCGTCCTCTTCGGCGACGGCGCGGGGGCCGTCCTGCTCCAGGCCTCCGACCAGCCGGGCGGACTGACCGGGTTCCAGCTCTTCGCCGATGGCTCGGGCTTCGAGGGGATCATCGTGCCGGCCGGCGGCAGCGCCTGTCCCGCCTCCCCGCAGACCGCCGCGACCGGACAGCACTTCGTGCACATGGCCGGACGCGACGTCTACCGCTACGCGACGCGCCAGCTCACCGAGTCGGCCCTCGCCGCGGTCCGTGACGCGGGGATCACCATGGACGACATCGACCAGTTCGTCTTCCACCAGGCGAACCTGCGCATCATCGAGAGCGTCGGCAAGCAGCTCGGCATGCCGATGGAGAAGTGCTTCGTGAACATCGAGAAGTACGGCAACACCAGCGCGGCATCGGTCCCGATGGCGCTGGTGGAGGCGATCGCCGCCGGCCGCATCCACCCCGGCGATCGGATCCTGATGGTCGCCTTCGGCGCCGGCTTCACCGCGGCGGCCGCGGTGGTCGAGTGGACGGCCGATCCGCAGCGCGCCTTCCTGGCGCCCGGCTCGCAGACGCGCCTCGGGCAGCCGCAGCGCACCGCCCAGGAGGTCGCCGCCTGATGTTCGACCTGACCGGGCGCACCGCCCTCGTCACCGGCGGCAGTCGCGGCCTGGGGCGCGCCATCTCGCTGGCGCTGGCCGGGCAGGGCGCCGACATCGCCATCAACTACCGCGGCAATTCGGATGCGGCCACCGAGGTGGCCGAGCAGGTTCGCGCGCTCGGGCGGCGCGCGGTGCTCGTCCAGGGCGACACCAGCGGCGGCCGCGAGGCGTGCGAGGCGATCGTCAAGGCGGCGCTCGAGGAGCTGGGCAAGATCGACATCCTGGTCAACAACGCCGGCATCACGCGCGACAACCTGCTGATGCGCATGGACGCCGAAGAGTGGGACGCCGTCCTCGACACGAACCTGTCCGGCCCGTTCTGGATGACGCGCGCCATCGCCCGGCCCATGATGAAGGCCCGATACGGCCGCATCATCAACATGTCCAGCGCGGCCGGCCGGATGGGGAACGCCGGGCAGGCGAACTACGCGGCCGCCAAGGCGGGGCTCATCGGCCTGACCAAGACCACGGCGCGCGAGCTGGCCAGCCGCAACGTCACCTGCAACGCCATCGCGCCGGGCCTGATCACCACCGACCTGACCGCCGACCTGCCCGAGGCGGCCACCGACGCGCTCAAGCAGATGACGCCGATGGGGTACATCGGCGACGTCAGCGACGTGGCGGCGGCCGCGGTCTACCTCGCGTCGGACGAGGCGCGCTACGTCACCGGCCAGGTGCTCGGGGTCGATGGCGGCATCGTGATGGGGAGCTGACGTCCGCGGGTGTGCACCGGATGAACACTGCGGCCGCAGACGGTGGCTCAGCGGTTGGGTCCTGCCGTCCAAATGAGCTGAGGGCCGCAGACGGCGCACCGGTTGGGGCCCGTCCATCCAGTGTGCACCGGATGAACACTGGGGCCGCACAAGCCCCCTGGTTGCTCGCGCGACTTCGTCAGCACGAGCCAGCACGGCGCTGATCCGGCGCGCCCGGCCGGCCGTACCACCATCGGCGCCCTCCGCCGCACGGAGCCCGGGTTCAACCCCGGGCTCCGTTGCATCTGTGACGGCGATGGGCCAACCCGGCGCGCGGCTTGCAGCGCCATACAATGTCGTCACTGCGACAGCCAAGCGATTGCTCACCGGCGAAAGGAGACCGATGCGTTCCCTGCGCACCCTGTTCCGACCAAGCCGCGTCGTCGACGCGCACTGCGACATCCCGTGCGGGGTCTACGACCCCGAGCAGGCCCGGATCGAGGCCGAGTCCTGCCTCCGCATCATCGAGAAGTACGAGGGCAACGAGGATCCCGTCTTCCGGACTCGCTGCATCCACGTCAAGGAGGAGCGTGCCGAGCTGGTGAAGCACCACCTCGACGTCCTCTGGCACGACTACTTCAAGCCGGAGCACCTGGAGAAGTACCCGGACCTGCACGAGACCTTCTGGAAGGCCACCAAGCAGGCCTCGAAGGTCAAGCACACCGTCGACGCGGGCGCCGCCAAGGAGCTGCTCGCGATGATCGACACGATCGACGAGATGTGGAAGGCGACCGGCGGGCCGGAGAAGACCCGCGTCAACGGCCGCCCCGGCTGAGACCGGACGCGACTCGACCGATGCGACCGCTGAGGGGCCTGACCGGGCCCCTCGTCGCATGCCTGGCGCTGGTCGGGGCCCTCGCGGCGGGGCTCGGCGCGCTCCTGGGCCGGGGGTTCGACGTGGTCGAGGTGCGCGGGCGCTCCATGACCCCGGCGCTGTGGCCGGGCGACCGGCTGCTGGTGCTGCCGCTGCGTCGCGAACCGCGCGTCGGGGAGATCGTCCTCGCGCCGGACCCCCGCCAGGCGTCGCGGGAGCTGGTCAAGCGCGTCGCGGCGGTCGACCGGACGGGCGTGATCCTGCGCGGCGACAACCCCGCCGCCAGCACCGATGCGCGGACCTTCGGCGGCGTCCCCGCCGAGCGGGTGCGCTGGCACGCCGTGGCGCGGACCTGGCCACCGGGCCGGATCGGTCGGCTGCGGGCCGTGCCGCCTCCCGCGTTCGAGCCGATCGACGAGGGCGGGGAGCCGGCCTGTGCCTTCCCCGAGGCGCTGATCGCCGGCGAGGACGCCGTCCGCTAGGTGCAGCCGCAGGCGGCCGCAACGGCCTCCACGCAGCCATCGCGGGCGGCTGGCAGCAGCTCCACGTCCGTCCCGGCCTCGGCCGCGACCAGGTGCTCCACGCCGGCGGTCGGGCGCACGGACAGGCGCGCCCCGGGGGCGCGGTGACGAAGGAAGTCGAACACCGGTCCCAGGCCGGCGTCGCCGTACTCCTGCCGCACGGCGCCCGTGTCGACCACGACGACCTGCGGCGGGCGCAGCGTCACGGCCTGGTGCAGGCGCGCGGCGTCGTTGTAGAAGAAGGCGATCGCCCCCACCAGTCGCTCGTCGACGGCGGTGGCGAGGTCGCGGTCGCGGGTCAGGACGTAGACGATCGGATCGGCGGCCATGGGCTCGCAGAAGGGTAGCAGGAGGCCGCGCGGTAGAATGGATGGCCCATGAGCACCACCACGCCCGCCCGTCGCCCCGCGCGCGGCGACCTGACCACCGGACGCCACCAGCACCTCGGCTCGCTACTGGGACGCGTCTGGGCGGTGGACGCGGTCGGCGTCGAGGAGCGCGCCGCCTCGCTGGCCAAGCGCAGCATCAAGAAGGACGCGAAGCTGTGGGCCCTGGACCTCGTCATCCGCATGACGGACCTGACGACCCTCGAGGGCAAGGACACGCCGGGCAAGGTGCGGGCGCTGGCCGGCAAGGCCCGCCGGCCGGATCCGACCGATCCCTCCATCCCGCACGTCGCCGCGCTGTGCGTCTACCCCAACATGATCCCGACCGCCGTCGAGGCGCTCGCCGGATCGGGCGTGAAGATCGCCTCGGTCGCCACCTACTTCCCGTCGGGCCAGGCGCCGCTGGAGGTCAAGCTGGCCGACGTGCGCTCGGCGGTCGAGATGGGGGCGGACGAGATCGACATGGTCATCGACCGCGGTGCGTTCCTGGCCGGTGACTACGCATCGGTCTACGACGAGATCGTGGCGGTCAAGGAGGCATGCGGCGAGGCGCACCTCAAGGTCATCCTGGAGACCGGCGAGCTCGAGACGTACGACAACGTGCGGCGCGCATCGGTCCTGGCCATGGCGGCCGGTGCGGACTTCATCAAGACCTCGACCGGCAAGGTGCAGCCGGCGGCCACCCTGCCGGTGACGCTGGTCATGCTCGAGGCCATCCGCGACTTCTACGCGCAGACGGGCCGCCGGGTGGGCATGAAGCCGGCCGGCGGGATCCGGACCGCCAAGGAGTCGATCGCCTACCTGACGACGCTGTACGAGACGCTCGGCCCGGACTGGATGACGCCGGACCTCTTCCGCTTCGGCGCCTCCAGCCTGCTCAACGACGTGCTGATGCAGATCCGCAAGGAGCGCACCGGCCGGTACAGCGGCGGCGACTACTTCACCCTCGACTGAGCCGATGCAGGTCGCTCCCGGCACGGTCCAGGTCTGGTCGGACCTGGGGTGCCCCTGGGCCCACGTCACGGTCTGGCGGCTGTGGGACGCGCGCCGTCGGCTGGGGCTCGAGGACCGCGTGCGCTTCGACCATCACGCCTTCCCGCTCGAGCTCTTCAACGACCAGCCGACGCCGCGCTGGCACATCGACGTCGAGGCCCCGGTGGCGGAGACCGTCGCGCCGCGCGCGGGCTGGCAGTCGTGGTCGGCGCCCGACTCGGCCTGGCCCGTCACGCTCCTGCTGCCGATGGAGGCCGTCCAGGCGGCGAAGCTCCAGTCGCTGGAGGCGTCGGAGGCGCTCGACCGGGGCCTGCGGCGCGCCCTGTACGCCGAGAGCCGATGCATCAGCCTGCGCCACGTCATCCTCGAGGTCGCCACGGAGGCCGATGTCGTCGACGTGGCCGCCCTGGCCGCCGCGCTCGACGATGGGCGGGCGCGCTCGTCCGTGATCGCTGACTGGCGGGTCGCGCAGGGCGACGAGGTCCGCGGCTCGGCCCACGTCTTCGCGCCGGACGGGACGAACGACGAGAACCCCGGCATCGGCATCGGCTGGGAGGACGACGGCAGTCCGGCCGGGCGGTACTGGATCGAGCACGACGACCCAAGGGCCATCGACGAGCTCGTCCGGCGTGCTGCGGCCGGCTGACCTCACGAACGCGCCCGCGCGGGCGTTTGGATGAGCGTGCACCTGCCGCCGTTCGAGACGCTCGTCGACGCCCACGCCGCGGAGCTGCATCGGTTCCTCGTGGCGCTGGTCGGGCCGGCCGACGCGGAGGACTGCCTCCAGGAGACCTACATGTCCGCGCTCCGTGCCTACCCCCGGCTCCGCCACGGCGACAACCTGCGCGCGTGGCTCTACACCATCGCCCAACGCAAGGCGACCGATGCGGTCCGTCGCTCGGCTCGGCGACCGAGCCGCGACCTGGATGGCGTGGATCTGCCGGCTGCGGCGACGGCTGAGCCGCCCGACGACGGGCTGTGGCACGCGGTGCGGCGCCTTCCGGCCAAGCAGCGCGCGGCCGTCGTGCACCGGTACGTGCTGGATCTCGCCTATGCCGAGATCGGGGAGCGGATGGGCATCAGCGAGGAGGCCGCGCGGCAGAACGTCAGCGCCGGCCTGCGGCGGCTGCGACGGGAGGTGCCGGCATGACCGACGATCTCGAGCGGCGCCTGGCCGGCGGTGAGGTCCCGCAGCTCGACCTGGAGGCGCTGCGCCGCCGGCTCGCCAGGCGCGCGGACCGGGAGGGGCTGCTGGACGTGGCGTACGGCACCTACGACTCGCCGCTCGGGCCGCTCACGCTGGTCGTGACCCCGCGCGGGCTGGTGCGCCTGTCGTACCCGGACGAGCCCATCGAAGCCGAGCTGGACGAGATCGCCGAGCGCATCTCGCCCCGCGTGCTGGAGGCGCCGGAGCGAACCGACGCGGTGCGCCGCGAGCTCGACGCCTACTTCGCCGGTCGACGCACTTCGTTCGACCTCCCGATCGACTGGCGGCTGGTGCGCGGCTTCGCCGGCGAGGTGCTGCGGGCGACCGCCCGGATCCCGTTCGGGCAGGTCTCCACGTACCGGGAGATCGCCACCGAAGCCGGCTCGCCGAACGCGTACCGCGCCGCCGGCAACGCGCTGGGATCGAACCCGGTGCCGATCGTCGTGCCGTGCCACCGCGTGCTGCACGCCGGTGGCGGCCTGGGCGGCTACACCGGTGGTCTCGACCGCAAGCGATTCCTGCTGCGCCTCGAGGGCGTGCTCGACGACGAGGGAACGCCGCGCACGGTCCCGGCGTCCTGACCGCGACACCCATCCGCCCGAGGTTGCCGCCGATGCGCGCCCTGACGTTCGTGCTCCTGCTCGTGCTCGCCGCCTGCGCCGCCGATGGCGCGTCCTCGCCATCGGTTCCGAAGGCTCACACCGGCGAGCCCGTGCTCGTGATCGCCGAGGGCGACCCCGGCGCCGCCGGCATGAGCGTGGCGGAGGCGCTCGGGCACCGGCCGACGGACGACGTCGTCGCCGTGGCGGGCGCGCTGTTCGTGGCCGCGGATGGCTCGGTGCTGCTGTGCGACGCGATCGCGGAGTCCTTCCCGCCGCAGTGCGGCGGCGAGCGGATCGTCGTCGATGGCCTGGATCTGTCGACGGTCGCCCTGGAATCCGCGAACGGCGTGCGGTGGGCCGAATCGGTGACGTTGCTGGGCTCGGTCGAGTAGCGCCGGCGGCAACGGGGCGGTCACCGGGCCGTTCCGTGGCGGCGGTGCGATAATCGCCGGGTCATGACGCTCACCAAGAAGGGCGAGAGCCGCCCCGCGCCCGCCTCGTGGGGCTTCGGGGCCGGCGACGTACCGTGGGAGTACGCGCCCGCGCCCGAGGCGACCGACCACGTTCACATCGAGCCCGAGTACGGCCTGTTCATCGGCAACGAGTTCCGGCCGTCGAAGCCGCGCCGGACGTTCACCGTCATCAATCCGGCCACCGAGGAGCCGCTGGCCAAGGTGGCGCACGCCTCGAAGGCGGACGTGGACCGGGCGGTGAGCACGGCGCGTGAGGCGCATCGGTCCAGCTGGGCGAGGCTGCCGGGCCGGGAGCGCGCGAAGTACCTGTACCGGATCGCGCGGATCCTCCAGGAGCGCAGCCGCGAGTTCGCGGTGGTCGAGAGCATGAACTCGGGCAAGCCGATCAAGGAGTCGCGCGACGTCGACGTGCCGCTGGCCGCGGCGCACTTCTTCTACTACGCCGGCTGGGCGGACAAGCTGGAG
>DASSOH010000118.1:0-23627 GCA_035700865.1 Candidatus Limnocylindria bacterium
GCCCAGCCGGATGGCACGGTCCGTCCGCCGTCGGACGCCGAGGGACAGGAGGTGCTGCGCGCGCTGCGCCGCCTGACGCACGTGACCATCGACGCGGTGGCCGCCGACTACGAGGACTTCCACTTCAACACCGCGATCAGCAAGCTGATGGAGCTGACGAACGCCATCGTCCGGGCGCGAGAGGCCGGGCTGGCCGGGTCCGAGGCGTTCGCCGAGGCGGTCGACACCCTGCTGCTGCTGATGGCGCCGGTGGCGCCGCACATGGCGGAGGAGCTGTGGTCGCGCCGCGGCCGGCCGTACTCGATCCACCAGCAGCCGTGGCCGGTGGCGGATCCGGAGGTCGCGGCCGCCGACACCATCGAGCTGCCGGTCCAGGTCGACGGCAAGCTGCGCGATCGCCTGGTCGTCACGCCCGACACGCCGGCCGAGGAGATCGAGCGCATGGCGCTGGCCTCCGAGCACGTCCAGCGCTACCTGGCCGGGCGTCCACCGCGACGCGTGATCCAGATCCCGGGCAAGCTCGTCAACGTGGTGACGCCGCGCGACTGAGGGGTTCGCCGCGCGGCCGAGCGGCAGTAAGCACGCGGTAACCACCCGATAAGGTCGGGCGGCGTAGGCTGCGCACCTGCTTCCGAGGCCCGGCGTCGAGTGCCCGGGCGCCGGGCTTCGGACGCAGGCTCGCCCGACCCATCGCATCGCACCGGATCGCCTCCCGTTCCGGAGGTCGTCCGCCGTGCCCCGTCCCGACCGTCTCATCCTCGCCGCCATCGGCTCCGCGGCGGTGCTGGCCCTGGCGGCCGGCTGGATCCTGCTGGCACCGACATCCGCGGGGTTCGCGGCGCCCAGCTCAGACCCGGCGGCGGCCCTCGTCGTCGGTTCCGCGGCGCCCACCCCGCTCTCGAGCCCTCCGGAGCGGGCCGCCGGCGATGAGATCGTCGTCGACGTGCAGGGTGCCGTGGCGGAGCCGGGCATCCGGCGGCTCCCGGCGACGGCCCGCGTCGCGGATGCCATCGCCGCGGCGGGAGGGTACGCCGCGGATGCCGACCTCGAGGCGGCCTCGGTCGCCATCAACCTCGCGCAGCCGCTGATCGATGGCCAGCAACTCCGCGTGCCTCGCGTCGGCCAGGCTGCGGCGGCCGCATCGGCGGGACCGTCGACCGCGGCTGCGGCATCGGGAAGCGCAAGCGACGGCCCGGTCGACCTCAATACGGCCACGCCCGAGGAGCTGGAGGCGCTCCCCGGCATCGGCCCGGTGACCGTTCAGAAGCTCGTGGCGGCGCGGCAGGAGCGCCCGTTCGCGTCGCTCCAGGACGCGGTCGACCGCGGCATCCTCAATCGCGGCCAGCTCGAGCAGATCCAGGGGCTGGCCACCGCGGGCTGAGCCGTGGAGTCGCAGGCAGCGCGCTGGTTCCTCCCCGCCCTGCTGGCTGGCGTGTGCGCCGGCATCCTCGCGGCCGATTCGGGGATCACGACGACCGTCATCGCCGCACCCATCGGCCTCGGCCTGGCGGCGGTGGGATGGCGGCGACCCATCGGGCTGACCGTCGGAGCCATGCTCCTCGGCCTCGGCATCGGAACGTGGCGCGCGCTGCCGGCCGCAACGCCGAACCAGGCCGGCGCCACACCCGCCGCGACCCTCGCGGACGGCGTCGAGCGAACGTTCGTGGGAACGGTGGGCGACGATCCGCGGCCGCGCGAAGACCGGCTGCAGCTCGTCGTGGGCGACGTGGTGACGAGCCTGGATGGCAGCACGGCCGCGCGCCTCGCCGACCGGCTGCTGGTCTGGGTCCCGCGCGGCGTCGCGGTCTCGACCGGCGACCGGATCAGGTTCGCCGCCGAGCTGGCCCTGCCTCGCGACTTCGATGGCTTCGCCTACCGGGAGTATCTCGAACGCCAGGCAATCGGCGCCATCGCGCGGCCGTTCGCGGTGGAGGTCGTCGGCCGTGACGGCGGGGTGGCATCCGTCGTCGGAACGGTGCGCGCGGTCCTGCTGCGCGGACTGAACCAGCTGGTGCCGGAGCCGGAGGCCGCGCTCGGCGCGGGCATCCTGCTCGGCGTCCGGGCCGCCATCGACCCGGATCTCAACGACGCGTTCGCCCGCGCCGGCCTCACCCACGTGGTGGCCATCAGCGGCTGGAACATCGCCATCGTCACCGCCATCGTGATGGCCCTGCTTCGGCCGCTGGAGCGCCGTCCCGGTGGCCGCCGGACCGTGACGGCCATCGCCGTGGCCCTGGTCGCCGGCTACGTCCTGCTCACCGGAGCCAGCCCGTCGGTGGTCCGCGCCGCGCTGATGGCCGGGTGCCTGCTCGCCGCCCGGCTCGGCGGATCGCGCACCCGAGCCGCGTCGGCCCTCGGGCTTGCCGCGCTGCTCATGCTGCTCGCCGCCCCGTCCGTGCTGTGGGACGTCGGGTTCCAGCTGTCGCTGCTGGCGACCGCGGGGCTGGTGTGGTTCGGCGCCGCCGTGGAGGCACGCCTGGGCTGGCTGCCACCACTCGTCCGCGAGCCCATCGCGCTGACGCTGGCCGCCCAGCTGACGACGCTGCCGGTCATCCTCGTGAACTTCGAGCGCCTCTCGCTCGTGGCGCCGATCGCCAACGTGCTGGTCGTGCCGTTCGTCCCCGTCGCCATGGCGACCAGTGCGGTCGCATCGGTGGCCGGCGTGCTGCTGGACCAGCTCCCGGCCTCGCCGCTCGCCGACGTCGTCGGGTGGCTCGCGGGCGGGCTCGCGTGGGGCTCCCTGCGCATCATCGTCGGCCTCGGGTCGGCGATCGCCTCGGTGCCGAATGCCGCCGTGGACGTGCGCCTGCCCGGCGCCGTCGCCGCCGCCTGGCTCCCGATCCTCGGCCTCGCGGCCTGGGCCGGTGGCGGGACTCCCCCGCGTTCGCGGACGCCCGACCCGCCGTCCGTCCCGCCCGCCGCTCCGCGCGCGTTCACCCGCCTGACCCGGCCGGCCCCGATGCTGGCGCTCGCGACGGTCGTCCTCGCCGGCCTCACGCTGCTGACCGGTCCGGACGGGCGGCTGCACGTGACGGTGCTCGACGTCGGGCAGGGTGACGCGATCCTGGTCGAGGCGCCCAGTGGCGCGCGCATGCTGGTGGACGGCGGGCCCGATCCCGAGCGCACGCTGCGCCGGCTCGGCGCCGAGATGCCATTCCACGCCCGCCGCATCGACATCCTCGTCGTCAGTCACCCGCACCAGGACCACGTCGCGGGGCTCGTCGACGTGCTCGACCGATTCGACGTCCGGATGGTGCTGCACGCCGGCATCCCCTTCGAGAACGCGGCCTACGATCGCCTGCTGGCCGATGCGGAGCTTGCCAACGTCCCCGTGCGGGTCGCCCGCGCCGGCGACCGGCTGACCCTCGACGCGCAGACGTCGGTCGAGGTGCTGTACCCCTCGGCCGACGAGGCCGCCGCCCCACTGCCCGAGGGCGACATCAACAACGGGTCGATCGTGCTGCTGGTGCGGCACGGGAGCTTCGCCGCCCTCCTCACCGGCGACGCCGAGGCGCCGGTCGAAGAGCGGCTGCTGGCCACGGGTCGGATCGGCGCCGTCGACGTGCTCAAGGTCGGCCATCACGGCTCGACCTCATCCACCACGCCCGCCTTCCTCGAGGCGACCAACGCGTCGATCGCGATGATCTCGGTCGGCACCGGCAACGACTACGGGCACCCCGCGCCGGAGACGCTCGACGCGCTGGGGGCGAACCCCGGCGTCCTCGTCCTGCGCACCGACCTCGACGGGGATCTCGAGGTCGAGACCGATGGCCACGTCCTGCGCGTCCGGACCGACCGCGGCTGGTCCACCGTCCGGCCGGCCCACGCGGCCGGCGTTGCGGGTAGCATCGGTCCATGGCCGTACCGGATCGCGCGACCGCCCGCCGCCTGCTCGACGAGGCGCGGCTGCCGGACGGGATCGTTGTCCATTCCGAGGGCGTCGCCCGCGTCGCCGTGGCCGGTGCGCAGATGGTCGCGGCGGCCCGGATCCCGGTCGACGTCGAGCTGGTCGAGGCGGCGGCACTGCTGCACGACATCGACAAGCTCGAGGTCCGCCGCGACGGCGGCGAGCATGGCATCGTCGGCGCGCGCCGGCTCGAGGCGCTCGGCTACCCCGAGCTCGCCATGCCGGTCGCCTCCCACCCGATCACCGCGCTCGTCGACCAGGACCGCTTCCCGATCGGCTGGCCGTCGGTGCTGGTGGCCATCGCCGACCGGCACGTGGCCCAGGAGTTCCTCACCGTCGACGAGCGCCTGGACGACATGAAGCAGCGATACCCGGAGTACGCGGAGAGCATCGACACCGCACGCCACTGGGCCCACGTCCTGGAGGCCCAGCTGGCCGAGGCGGTCGACCTGAGCGTGGACGAGCTGGTCGGTGCGCTGCGCGGCGCCTGGGAGCGCGGGCGATGACCGCGTCGCTCCTGCTCCTGCACGGGGACGACGGCTTCGCCATCGACCTGGCGCTGCGCGACTTCGCGCGCGAGATCGGCGCCGACGATCGGGTGGAGGTCCTGCCCGAGCGCTCGCCGGACGAGGCGGCCATCGACCGCGCCAGGCTGGAGGCGGGTTCGGTCGGGATGTTCGGGGCGCACCTCGCCGTCCTGCGCCGGCCCCTCTACGCCGCCGGCCGCTCCACCGCCGCGGCCGACCGCCTGGTGGCCCTGGTGACGCAGCTGCCCGACGGGTCGGCGCTGGCCCTCGCCGAAGAGCGGCCGTCGCGCGACCTGGCCAAGCCGCCGGCCCTGCTCAAACGGCTGGCCGAGGCGGTCCGCGAACGCGGGGGACGGATCGAGCAGCACGATGCTCCGCGCCGGGGCGAGCTGCGCGGCTGGATCACGTCCCACGCCGCGCGACTGGGCATCGGCATCGAGGTGCGTGCGGCGCACCTGCTGGCCGAGCGGATCGGTGGGCAGGTGTGGGAGACGGACATCGAGCGCGGCGAGATGACCCGGGTCGCGGACTCGGAGCTGCGCAAGCTCGCGACCTACGCCGGCGACCGGCCCATCGGCCCGGACGACGTCGAGGCCCTCACCGCCGACACGCGGCCGGCATCGGTCTTCGCCATCACCAACGCCGTGGACCGGCGCGAGCCGGCCGCGGCGGCCGAGGCGATGCGGCGGGCACTGGCCGAGGGGCAGCCCGGATTGCGGATCCTCGCCTCGCTGGCCGGACGGGTGAGCGACTTCATCGTGGCCCGCGACCTCGTGGCCGCGAAGACGCCGCCGAACGAGATCGCCCGGCGGCTGGCGCGAGGGAACGCGCGCATGGCGGAGCGGCTGGTGGACGCCGCGAAGCGCTACCCGGGGGAGGAGCTGGATCGCATGCTCATCGGCCTGTGGGAGGCCGATGTGGCGATCAAGTCGAACGCGATGGACGAGGAGCCGGCCCTGGTGGCCTGGATCGGCGAGCACCTGCTCGCGACGGCCCGGCGCTAGGGGCGAGATCCCGAAGGACCGCGGACGGTCAGGCGGCCCCGGCCTGCCCCGCCAACAGCACCCGATCGGACTCGATGGCGAAGGTGCAGCGCGCGCCGCCGAGGCCGAGGATGCCGATGAGCTGCTGATCGACGTACAGCTGTCGGCACGGGACGCACAGCGCGCCGGGGATGGCGAAGAAGAGCCGCTCGTCGGCCTCCGGGTCGCGGAAGACGGTGTCGAAGACGCTGGCCAGGAGGGCGCCGCTGCAGAAGCGGCACGTCTCGATGGGTGGCGAGCGACGTGGGCGGTCGGTCATGCGGCGAGCATGCGAACCGCACCGCACCGCCTCAATGGGACCGATGGGCCAGCCCGGCAGGACCTCCGTAGTACTCCCGGCGGCGTCCGTCAGACGACGCGGACGACCTGCGCGGCCTTCCCCCACAGCCGCTCGAGGCCGTAGAACTCCCGCTCCTCCGGGGCGAAGACGTGCACGATCACCGACCCGAAGTCGATGAGCACCCAGCGCGACGAGCTCAGGCCCTCGACGCCGATGGGGCGCACGCCCTCCTCACGCAGCTCCTCGACGATCGCGCCGGCCAGGGCCTGCACCTGCCGATCGCTGCGGCCCGAGCAGATGACGAAGAAGTCGGCCATGGTCGTCAGCTCGGCGGTGCGAAGCATGACGATGTCGTTGCCCTTCTTGTCGGACGCGATCTCGACGATCCGATGCGCGAGCTGCGCGCTCTCGGACGGGATCTCCACGTGGTCGGCGTCGGTCAGGATGCGGTCCCCTTGTCGGTACGGTACAGGTGGCGGTCGAGGATGACTTCCTCGACGCCGCGCGGCACAAGGTAGCGGATGGCCCTGCCGGCCGCCACCCGCTCGCGGATCTCGGAGCTGCTGACGTCCAGCGAGGGACCCGCCAGCAGGTGGATCCGATCGGCCAGCTCACCGAAGCGCTGCGTCAGCGCCGCGCGGTCGGGCATGGGATTCCCGGGACGCGGCCCCACGATCCACTCGATCCGCGCCAGGAGCGCGTCCGGCTCGCGCCAGGTGTCGATGGCATTCAGGGAATCGGCCGCCATGACCAGGAACATCGTGACCTCGTCGCCGTAGAGCTCTTCCAGCTCCGCGACCGTGTCGATGGTGTAGGACGGCCCCGGTCGCTCCATCTCGATGCCTGAGAGACCGAACAGCGGATCCCCGGCGATGGCCAGGCGCGTCATCAGCAGCCGATCCGACGCCCGGCTGATGGGCCGGCCGCGCTTGTGCGGTGGCTGCGCGGCGGGCATGAACAGCACCCGATCCAGCTCCAGGCTGTCGGCCGCCAGGGTCCCGAGCCACAGGTGCCCGACGTGCGGCGGGTCGAAGGTGCCCCCCAGGATGCCGATCCGCCGCGGTCCGTCATCGGTCGCCTCCGGCACGAGCTCCGGCTCGAGCTCCGGCTCGAGCTCCGTCGGCACGCTTCGCTCGAGCGCGGCGCGTCCGACCCCCTCGGCCGTCATTCCTCGCCCCACTCGAGCTCGGTGCCACCGATGAAGACCGTGTCGCCCGGCCCGGCGCCGGCCCGGCGCAGGGCGAGATCGATCCCGGTCCGCTCCAGCATCCGCCAGAAGCGGTCGCGTGACTCGTCGTTCTCGAAGTCCGTGCGCGCGGCGGCGCGCTCGATGCGGCGGCCGCGAACCCGGAAGCCGCCGTCCGGCTCGGCGACGACGTCCCATCCTTCGGCCAGCGGGTCGAACCGATGCACGCGAACGGCCTCGTCGCTGGCCGGCTGCGTGGTCGCCAGCTCGTCGGCCTCGTCGAGGGCTGCGGCCAGTCGCGAGCGCAGGCGCTCCAGGCCCGTGCCGTCATGCGCGCTCACGCCGATCGGCTCCACGGCTCCGCCGGCGGCGAGCTGCCCTCGCAGCTCCGGCCAGCGCTCGCGCACCTCCGCCAGGTCGAGCTTGGTGACCACGATCGTCATCGGTCGGCTCAGCAGCGAGGCGTCATGGTGGCGCAGCTCGTCCTCCACGGCCCGCCACTCCTCGACCGGATCGCGCGCGGCGCCGTCCACCACCCCGACCAGGACGCGGGTGCGCTCGACGTGGCGCAGGAAGTGATGCCCCAGGCCGCGGCCCTCGTGCGCGCCCTCGATCAGGCCGGGAACGTCGGCGATGACCGCCGTCCGCTCCTCGTCGAGCGAGATCACGCCGAGGTTGGGCGTGACGGTCGTGAACGGGTAGTTGCCGACCTCTGGACGAGCCTCGGTCAGCGCGGCGAGCAGCGTGGACTTGCCGGCGTTCGGGGCGCCGACCAGGCCGATGTCGGCGATCAGCTTCAGCTCCAGCTCGATCCAGCGCTCCTCCCCGGGCAACCCCTTCTCGGCGTGGCGCGGCGCGCGATGCGTCGCCGAGGCGAAGTGGACGTTGCCCCGACCGCCGCGACCGCCGCGCGCCACCACCAGCCGCGCGTCGCCCTGCATCAGCTCCCCGATGAACGCGCCGTCGGGCTGCGCGCGCACCACGGTCCCGGGCGGCACGCGGATCACCGTGTCCGTGCCGTTGCGGCCGTGTGCCTTGCGGCCCATCCCGCGTCCCCCGTCCGCGGCGCGGAAGTGGCGCCGGCGCTTGAAGTCGCCCAGCGTGGTCATCCCCGGCTCCACCTGCAGGATGACGTCACCGCCGTTCCCACCGTCGCCGCCGTCGGGACCGCCGCGCGGGACGTGGGCCTCGCGACGGAAGGTGCTCGCGCCGTCGCCCCCCGCACCGGCCGCGACGTGGATTCGGGCTCGATCCGCGAACATCAGGTGCTGAGCATAGCAACGCCGGCGTCGAGCGCCGGCGTTCGCGTGGGGGACGGAGAGCGGATCAGAAGTAGCGCAGCGGGTTGTCGATCACCCCGTTGACGATGACCTCGAAGTGGCAGTGCGGCCCGGTCGCGATGCCGGTCATGCCGACCGGCGCGATCGCCTGCCCCGCGGCCACATACTGGCCGGCGGAGACCCACAGGCCGGCGAGGTGGTTGTACACCGTCTGCATGCCGTTGCCGTGGTCGATCTGGATCACGTAGCCACCACCGTTGTTGCGCCAGCCGGACCAGGTCACGACACCGGCCTGGGCGGCCACGACGGTCGAGCCGTACGGCGCCGCGATGTCGAGCGCGAGATGGCCCGCGTGGTAGTACTGGCTGATGGTGCCGCCGGGGACCGGCCAGACCAGGGCGCCGGCGGCGCGCGGTGCGGCGCCTCGCGTGGTGGCCGCCGGACCCGATGTCGCGGCGGTGGCGGTGGTCCCGGTCGCGGTGCCCGAGTCCGGTGCCGCCAGCGGCGTGGCGTCGGGATCCACGGGAACCGGGGTCGGCAGTGGCTGCGTCTCCGGGACGACGGCGCGTGCGCCTCGGTCGAGGGTCGCGGCCTCTTCCATCAGCGGATTGACCTGCAGGGAGCTCGGGGCCTGGGTCTGCGTCGCGTCGGCCGCGCCCCGCACCTGGGACACGAGCGAGAAGGCGGTGTCATCGATGGCAGACGCGCTGCCGGCGCCATCGGCCTGCGAGATTCCGACGAGTGAAGCCGCCACCACCAGGGTGACGACGGTGAGGTGCGCGATCAGGCGCGTCGGAAGGGTGCTCTCGACCAGCCGGCGGAACGGTCGTCGTGGATCAGGCAATAGAACGTCAGGCCCCGCCTACTACGGTTGTGCGTCGCTGAACAGCGAAACCGCCTGGTGGGCCCCGACTCGTGATGGGCTCGCGGTCGGCCGTGGCCGGTTCCGTTGCTGCGGGCATCCTAGCAGTGCGGACGGGGCAGCCGCAACCGAAAACGCGCAGGGACGACCGGTACCTCCGGTGTTGTCGGTCCGGTGAGGACCGCTCCGGTTCAGGGTGTCGAGGTGGACACCTGGAGCGCCGGAGACCCGAGGTCGGCGAAGGTCGTCTGACCGTCAGTAAGCGAGATCCATGCCAATTCCCGGCCATCCGCGGAGGCTGGTGGCAGCTGGACCTGCAGCTCGACCGATGCGCCGGGCTCGAGCGCGGGCACGTCGACGTCCAGCGCCTCGAGGTCCTCTGGCGCCTGGCGCAGGTACGGCTGGTCGCTCGGCTCCCACCCCGCCACCAGCTCGACCGTGGCCGGCCAGGGGTCGGTGCCGGTGTTGGTCAGCCGCAGTCGCAGCGGCTGGTCGGGATCGACGGTGGGGGCCCAGAACGGAGGGCCGTCACCCGCCACCGCCTCCGGCGGCGCGCCGACGACCGCGTCCGCCAGGCCGATGCGCGCGGCCAGCGCGCGGCCGCCGAACCACGCCTCGAGGCCGTCGACGATGCCCTGCGCGATGGCGCGCTGCCCCTCTTCCGAGGCGAGCAGATCGTGCTCCTCGCGCAGCGTGATCGACCCCACCTCGCTGAGGATCACCGGCATCAGGCCGCCGCGCGTCGGTTGGGCCCACGGATTGGGTCGCTCCTCGGTCGCCTGGTACAGGGGTGGCGCGACGATGTAGAAGTTGTGGGCCGTGGTGCCGCGGTCGCCCCGCTCGTAGGTCGCGATCCCGGCCAGCGCGTCGACGACCCCCGCCTGGACGTCGGCGGCGAGCCCGGCCGTGGCGGTGGGTCCCCACGGCGTCTCGTCGGTGTAGTAGGTCTGCGTGAAGGCGATGGCGATCGACTGGCCGGCATCGAACGGTGAGTTGATGTGAATGCTGACCAGCGCATCGGCCTGGGCCAGGTTGGCGAGGTCCAGCCGGGCCTGCAGCTCGTCACGGGTGCGGGTGTGACCCTCCGGGTCGAAGCCCGACTCGCCGTCGCCGTTGACGTCGCGCCACGGCGGCCCGTCACAGCCCAGCTCGGGGTACTCGTCCCCGGCCAGCGCCTCGTCCGAGTCGCGGGTCATGACGACCGTGATGCCCTGTGCCTCCAGCAGGTCGCGGAGCCGCAGCCCGATGTCGAGGGTCAGCTGCTTCTCCGACCACTCGACCCCGCGCTCGGATGGGTCGGGCACGCCCCAGTCGAGGCAGCCGCCGTGCCCCGGGTCGATGGCCACGACGATGGCCCCGGGGTTCGGCTCGTAGACCGTGCTGTCGGATCCGGGCGCGGGCTCCGGCTCGCCCTCACCGGGCGCTGAGGGCGACGCCGAGGCAGCCGACGCCGGCGCCAGCGACGGGGTGTCGCCCGGCGACGCGGGAGCCGGCGCATCGGTGCCGCAGGCGGCCAGCGCCAGGACGACGACGAGAACGAGGAACCGATGCGCGCGAGTCACGGAAGGGTCGACGCGAGGATCGGTCAGGAGCGCTCGGAGGCCTCGACGGACTTCGTGAGCGAGACCAGGAACTCGGCGTTGTTCTTGGTCTTGCCCAGCCGCTGCATGAGCAGCTCGATCCCCTCGTTCGGCCCCACGGCGCTGAGCATGCGACGCATGGTCCACACCATCCGCAGCGAGTTCTCGTCGAGGAGCAGCTCCTCCCGCCGGGTGCCCGAGCGCAGGACGTCGATGGCCGGGAAGATGCGCTTCTCACTGAGCTTGCGGTCGAGCGCCAGCTCCATGTTGCCGGTGCCCTTGAACTCCTCGTAGATGACGTCGTCCATGCGGCTGCCGGTGTCGACCAGGCAGGTGGCGATGATCGTCAGGGAGCCACCGTTCTCGATGTTGCGCGCGGCGCCGAAGAAGCGCTTCGGCGGGTACAGGGCGACCGGATCCACGCCACCGGAGAGGGTCTTGCCCGATGCCGGCAGGGCCAGGTTGTAGGCGCGAGCCAGCCGGGTGATGGAGTCGAGCAGGATCACCACGTCGCGGCCGGTCTCCACCTGGCGCTTGGCGATCTCCAGGCACATCTCGGCCACGCGGGTGTGGTTCTCCGTGGGCTCGTCGAACGTGCTCGAGTAGATCTCGCCCTTGACCGAGCGCTCCATGTCGGTCACCTCCTCCGGCCGCTCGCCGATGAGGGCGACCAGGAGCAGGGTGTCGGGGTAGTTCTCGGTGATGCCGGAGGCGATCTGCTTGAGGACGGTCGTCTTGCCGGCCTTGGCCGGCGACAGGATCAGGCCGCGCTGGCCCTTGCCGATGGGGCTGATCAGGTTGATGAGCCGCTGGGTCAGGTTCTTCTGGTCGGTCTCGATGTCGAACATCTCGTCCGGGAAGACGGGGACCAGCGAGTCGAAGTAGGGGCGCCGCTTGGCGACCTCCGGCTCCACGCCGTTGACCGTGTCGACGCGCAGCAGGCCCCAGTACTTCTCCTGGTCCTTCGGCGCGCGGGTCTGGCCGGTGACCTGGTCGCCGGTGCGCAGGCCGAAGCGGCGCACCTGGGACGAGCTGACGTAGATGTCGTCCGGGGACGGCATGACGCCGTTGACGCGCAGGAAGCCGAAGCCCTCGTCAACGATCTCGAGCACGCCCTCGGCGGTGCCGGGCTGCTGCCCGTTGCGTTGCGGCTGGGCGGGCGCGAGCGGCACGACGTCGAGCAGCTTGAGCACGAGGTCGGAGTGCTCCAGCTCCTCGTAGTTCTCGATGTCGTGCTCCCCCGCCAGCTCGCGCAGCTCCTCGATGGGCTTGGCCTGGAGCTCGGCGAGGTTCAGGCCCGGCTCGTCGGCATCGGTCGGGAACGGACCGGTGAAGATCGACGAGTACTGGCCGGCCGCGTAGTCGTTGCGACGGCGCGGCTGGAACCCACCGCGCTGCGACTGACGGCGAGGCGCGTTGTCTTGGCGGCGTCGGGAACGCCGACGCTGCTGCTGGGGTCGTGCCTCGTCGTTCATGGTCGCCTCGCCTGCCAGCAGTGCTTCATGTAGGACCTGACCTCGATGAGCTTCGGGGAGCCGTCCCTGCTGCACCACCCACGTCCGGGGATGAGGGTGTTGGTGAAGCGGCGGCAGGATCGGCAGTTGAAGAGGTCGACCCGGGCGTCCTGCTCCCGTGGATCGATCGGCCTGGAGTGCTCGGAATCGCGTACGGTCAAGAACGCATCAGACCTTGCGGGTCCCGGCACGAGTGGTGATGTTGGGCCCGCCGTATCCGCTCATCTCCCCGATGAGCCGCGTCCGGATCTGACGCAGGACGGGTCTCCAGTCGAGCGCATCATACCCGAGTCGCGCAAGGGCGTCGTCGACGCCGGACGCCTGCCGGACCGATGCGACCAGGTCGCGTGCCGCCGCCTCGCGCCACCAGGAGGCGCCGAAGCGTCCCTCCAGCACCTCGAGCAGGTCTCCGGCCAACACGGCGGTCCGCAGCTCCTCGAGCGAGGCCCACGGGCGAGGGATGGCGTGCAGGTAGGCCGCCTCCGGGACCTGGACGCCCAGCATGTGCCCGGTGATGCCGGCGTAGTAGGCGCGGGCGACCCCCGCATCGGGATCGTCGTAGAGGCGCTGCTCGAAGAGGAGCGCCGCGAACGCGCGCCGGATGTCGGCGAGGCGCGCGAAGGCCGCGAAGTCGACGAAGGGCACGACCTCGTGCTCGGCGACGCGCAGCTCGGCGCCCAGCCACTCGGGGCTCCCGACCAGGAGGCCGTACACCTGTCGAACGGCGGCCGCCACGACGCCCTCACCCGGCTCCGGCGTCCCGGCCAGCATGCGTCGGGCCGCACGCCAGCCGGTCACGTCCGCGACCGGCAGCTCCTCGCGTCCGGTGGCGACGATCGCCTCCCGCGTCTCCCGGGCGCCGAACCAGTGCTCCCAGGCACCGCCGCGCAGGACGTGCCAGAGGTCGCCGATGGTCGCGTCGCCCTGCTCGATGTCGACGAGGGCCAGGTAGCGCCGCAGCGCGGCGAAGTACCAGGTCTCCGACAGGAGGGCGAACGGCTCCATCTGCTCCGCCATGGCGGACGGATCGCCCTCGGTCGGCTGGGGAACCCCGTCGGCCAGCCAGGCGGCGAGGCGCTCCCGGTACAACGGCTCCAGCGCATCGAGCGCCTCTGCGTAGCCGGCCAGCAGCCGGTCGCGCAGGGCGCGACGATCGGTCCGCGCGATGCGGTCGGGCAGGTCGGCGAACGCGATCGCCTCGTTGTTCCACATCACCGCGGCGCGCGCCTCGGCGTCCGCGACGCGCTGGTCGATGTCGGAATCGGTCCGGATGGCTGGGACGCTCATTCAGCTGCTCTTGATCCTGGTGGTTGAGGGAGACGCCGGCGCGGCAACCTCGATGGACTCCGCGGTCTCGGCCCGCACGCCCGCGTGGGCCGCGGCCGCGCCGACGAAGTCTCGGAACAGCGGGTGCGGTCGGTTCGGGCGGCTCTTGAGCTCGGGGTGCGCCTGGGTCGCCACGAACCACGGGTGGTCGCGCAGCTCAATGTACTCGACCAGCCGGCCGTCGGGGGAGACACCGCTGAAGCGCATGCCGGCCTCGCCGAGGCGGTCCCGGTACGCGTTGTTCACCTCGAACCGGTGACGATGCCGCTCGTAGGCGATCTCGGACCCGTAGGCCTCGCGCACCAGCGACCCTTCCTCGAGGCGCGCGGGGTAGAGGCCGAGGCGCATGGTGCCGCCCTTGTCGGTGACGTCGGCCTGGTCGGGCATGAGGTCGATCACGGGATGCTCGGTGAAGACGTTGAACTCGCTGGAATTCGCATCTTCCGTGCCGAGCGCCTCCCGGGCGAACTCGATGACCGCGGCCTGCAGGCCCAGGCACAGGCCGAGGTACGGCACGCGGTTGCGCCGCGCCCAGCGGATGGCGCGGACCTTGCCCTCGACGCCGCGGTAGCCGAACCCACCCGGCACGAGGACGCCGGCGACGCCCTCCAGCTCCCTGGCGACCTGCTCCGGCTCGACGCGCTCGAGGTGCTCGGAGCGGATCCAGCGCACCTTCACCTCGACCTTGTGGTGCAGCGCGGCATGGCGCAGCGCCTCGGTCACGCTGATGTAGGCGTCCGGCAGCTCGGTGTACTTGCCGACGATCGCGATCTCGATCTCCGTCCGCGGGGCGCGGATCCGGCCGACGAGCTCCTGCCACTCGCCCAGGTCGGGCTCGCCCCCGGGCAGCTCCAGCTCGCGCGCGACGAGCTTGCCGAGGCCCGCGCGCTCCAGCTGCAGCGGCACCTCGTAGATGGAGCGCGCGGTCTTGAGCGGGATGACGGCGTGGACGTCGACATCGGTGAAGAGGCTGACCTTGTCCAGGATGTCGTCGTCGATCGGCTCGTCGCTGCGCAGGATGATGATGTCCGGCTGGATGCCGATGCCGCGCAGCGTGCTGACCGAGTGCTGCGTCGGCTTGGTCTTCAGCTCCCCGGTGGCGCCGATGGACGGCAGCCAGGTGACGTGGACGTAGAGGACGTTCTTGCGGCCGACGTCCTTGCGCATCTGGCGGATGGCCTCCAGGAACGGCAGCGACTCGATGTCACCGACCGTCCCGCCGACCTCGACGATCACGACGCCGTGGGCGGCCAGCCCGCTGGCGGCGACGCTGCCGGTCCCCTCGCGCGCCACGCGCGCGATGCGCTCCTTGATCTCGTTGGTGATGTGCGGGATGACCTGCACCGTCCCGCCCAGGTAGTCGCCGCGGCGCTCCTTGGCGATCACGCTCTGGTAGATGCGCCCGGTGGTGACGTTGCTCGCCTGGCTGAGGTTCTCGTCGATGAAGCGCTCGTAGTGGCCGAGGTCGAGATCGGTCTCGGCGCCGTCATCGGTGACGAACACCTCGCCGTGCTGGTACGGCGACATGGTGCCGGGGTCGATGTTGATGTACGGGTCGAGCTTCAGGATGCTGACCGGGATGCCGCGGGCCTTCAGGATGCGCCCGATGCTGGCGGCCGTGATGCCCTTGCCGAGTGAGCTCGTGACTCCGCCCGTGACGAAGACGTACTTCGGCATCGGTTGCTGTGCACCTCGCGGGTGGCTCGAGCGGGCGGCTGAGCGACGAGTGGGCCGCGCGCGAGCAGCGTCGCCTTGCGCCACTCGGGAACCGATCATACCGCACCGAACCCCGGTTCGGTGTACGGTCGCGCCGATGACGAAGCGCGATCCGCACGTCCACCTGCGCCACGCGTTCGTGCGCGACGGCCACCTGACCTCGCTGCCCACGCGCAGGCCCATGATCCTGGCCGCCTGCGCCTTCCTGGTCGAGCGCTTCGAGCCGGGGCGCACCTATCCCGAGGCCGCCGTGAACGAACTGCTGGCCGCCGATGCGCCGGATCACGCCACCCTCCGCCGCCTGCTGGTCGACGAGGGGTACCTGCGGCGCGAGGGCGGGTCCTACCAACGCGTCGAGCGGGATCCGGACGGCTGAGCCGGTGACGCTCCTCGGCCGCCTCTGGGCCGCGGTCCGCCTGGTGCACCCCGCGCCGACGCTGGCCGTCACGGCGCTGTCCGGCGCGCTGGGAGCGATCCTGCTGAACCAGGCCGGGCGGGGCCTCGACGAGCGCTGGCTGGCCACCGTCGGGGCGGTGCTCGGGTCGCAGATCTTCACCGGGGCCACCAACGACCTGGTCGACCGCTCCCGGGACCTGGCCGCGGCGCGCCTCGAGAAGCCACTCGCCGCCGGCGACCTGTCGCCCGAGGGCGCGCTGTGGGTCGCGTCGCTCGGCCTGGGGCTCCAGCTCGCCGCCTCGCTCCGCATCGGTGAGCTGGCCCTCGTGCTGGGGCTGGTGGCGGTCGCATCGGCGCTCCTCTACAACGTGTGGCTGTCGCGGACGCCGTGGTCCGTCCTCCCCTACCTCGTCAGCTTCGGAGTCCTGCCGCTGTGGGTCGCGGCGGGCGTGGGGGTCCCGATCGAGCGGGTGGCCGTCGCCCCGCTGCTGGTCGGACCGTTCGCGGCGGCCGCGCACCTGGCCAACACGCTGCGCGACTTCGACGGCGACCGGGCCATCGGATCGCGGAATTTGGCGCAGCTCCTCGGTCGGACGGCTTCGTTCCGCCTCGCCTGGGTCCTCGCGATGGCGGTCGGCGTCGGGGTGGGCCTGGCGTTCGCGATCGGGGGGCGGGTGGAGCCCGTCGGTGGGGCGCTGGGGGTCATCGGCCTCGTGGCGGTGGCGCAGGGCTACGCCGGCAGCAACCGCCTGTGGGGCGGGATGCTGGTCGCCGCGGTGTGCTGGACCGCCGCGTGGGCGCTGGGGAGCGGCTAGCGGGGCCGGTGTCGAACGGTCGTCAGCTCCGGAGCTTGCACGGGGTGCAAGTAACGCCCGAGTTCTGGCCGATCTTGGCGCTGCTTTGCCATGGCGGTCAGCCGCAGCCAGGAACGGAAGCGTGAAGCCCTCATCTCGGCGGTTACTTGCCAGGGCAGCAAGAGGTGAGGACTTCGCACACCGGAGAACGAAGAAGCGGCCCCAGGCGGGACCGCTTCGATGTAGAGCCGAACGGACGCGTCAGACGGCGTCGTCGAGCTCCATCTCCTCGTCATCGGTCTCCTCGGTGAGCTTCAGCCACACGAAGAGCCCCGCGAGGATGGTGAGCGGGATCACGATCATCGCCGCCAGCAGGGCCGCGATGCTGATGAGTAGGAACTTGACCGCCTTCATGGGAAGGATCTCCCCTGCTACGGCGCGCCGCCGGGGTTCGGCGCGGGCTGGATTCGCTGTTCTGGTGCTGCCTCGATCATAGCCAAGATCTCCTCCCGGGTGAACTCGGCGAGCTGGTGTCCAGCACCGTGCGTGCCAGCGCCGCCGAAGAGCCGGACGACGAACGAGCCGTCCTGCTCGAAGAGGAAGACGTCGTGGGCCCGCTGGCCGTCGATGTACTTGCCGACGATCCGCAGCGCCAGCTCGTAGTAGTTCACCAGGTCGGGCTTCGGCCGGTCCGACTCGGCGCTGCCCCGGCGCCCCTCCGAGGCGTCCATCAGCTCGGCGACCTGCTCGTCGGTCACCTCGTAGGTGCGCTTCGAGAGCGACCCGAACGCGTCCGCATCCGCTCCGCCGGCGCCCATGGCCAGGCCCTGCAGCAGGAAGCCGCCGTCCAGCTCGAGCAGGAGCACGTCCTTGAGGCGCTCCTGGTCGATGAACGCGCCGATCGAGCGCAGCACCTCCTCCCAGTCCTGGCGTGGGCTGCCGTCGTAGATCCGCATGGTCGAACCGATCCCTCCGCTCCGCCCACCGGCTCGGCGCATCGGTGGGTCCGAGCGAGCATACGCTCTGCCGGGGTCAGGTCAAGGCCGATGCGACCTGTCCCGCGGTCCGTGCGTTGCCGACGATGAGGCCGATGTTGACCCGCAGCGTCCTGCCGTCCGAGGCTCGCGCCAGGTGCGACAGCAGGTGCGGCGTGACGGCGCCGCCCCGGATGCCCTGCGCCTCCGCATCGCGCAGCGCGTCGGCGATCCAGCCGTCCACCTCGCGGGGGTCGATCGCCAGGTCCGCGGGCGGTGGCTGGACCAGCAGGAGGCCACCGGAGCCCGGGACGGACCGATGCGCCGCGATCGCGGCGGCCGCCTCCTCCGGACCGTCGACGCGGTGCGGCAGACGCAGGCCGGACGTGGTGCTGTAGAAGGCGGGCAGCTCGTCGACCCCGTACCCGACGACCGGCACGCGGCGGGTCTCGAGCAGCTCCAGCGTGGCCGACAGGTCGAGGATCGACTTGGCTCCCGAGGAGACGACGGCCACGGGGGTCGCGGCCAGCTCGTCGATGTCGCTGGAGACGTCGTAGGACCGGGCCGCGCCGCGGTGGACGCCGCCGATCCCACCCGTCGCGAAGACGGCGATGCCGGCGGCATGAGCCATGCGCATGGTGGCGCTGACGGTGGTCGAGGCCAGCGCGCGGCCGGCGAGGAGCGGGCCGAGGTCGCGAGAGGCCGCCTTCGCCGGCCGGCGCTCCGGGTCCGCGAGGCGCTCGAGGAGCGCGCGGTCGGCACCGACCACGACGCGTCCGTTCTCGAGCGCCGTGGTGGCGGGCACGGCGCCGGTCGCTCGCACGGCGGCCTCGGCCGCCAGCGCCGTCTCCAGGTTGTGCGGCACCGGCAGGCCCTGGGCGATCAGGCTCGATTCCAGCGCGACCACCGCGCGGCCATCGGCCAGCGCCTGGCGCACCTCCTCGGCCACGGTGAGCCACTGGGGCGAGGCGTTCATGGGGTCAGCCTATCCGGATCCCGCTCACCGGGGATGCGGCCCTGGGCACCGACGGTGCGCGTGGCCGCCGTTCCCGCCCGGACGGCGGCAGCCAGCGCTCGCTCCAGGGCGGGCGCGTCCAGCTCGTCGGATCCGAGACTCGCGAGCAGCGCGGCCGCGAACGCGTCGCCGGCGCCGGTGGTGTCGACCACGTCGCCCGTCCGCGGGGCCGACGCGGCAACGCGCGTCCCGCGGACGACGGCCACCGCCCCGCCGGGCTCGGTGACCACGACGGTCGCGCTCAGCTCGTCCGCGAGCCGAGCGGCGGCGTCCGCCGGACGGTCGATCGCGGTGAGCGCGGCCACCTCGTCCGCGTTGAGGACGAGGAGTGATGGCCCGCAGGCGCCAGCGGCCGCGCGCCACGCCGCCGCCTGCGCGGCGGTCAACGCACACCCGAGCACCGCCCTCGATCCCGGCCGGCCGGCCAGCGGCGAGACGGCCGTGCGAGCATCGGGCTCCAGGAGCACGTAGCCCGAGATGGCGACCCAGTCGACGTCGGCGGCCAGCGACGCCAGGCGGTCGGCGCCGAAGGCCGCGAGGAGGGGCACGCGCTGGCTGAGCATCGCGCGCTCGCCGTTGGGCGCGACCAGGACCACGACCGCCCCCGTGCGGTCGGCGGGTGCGGCCACCAGCTCCACGCCCTCCGCGGTCAGCCGCTCCCGCAGCACACGGCCGGTGGCGTCGTCGGCCAGGGCGCATCCCAGCCGGACGTCGACGCCCCGCCGCGCCAGCCGCACCGCGAGGTTCGCCCCCTGGCCGCCGGGCTCCAACCGGATGGCGGCGGGCACGTCACTGCCGGCCCGCGGCTCTGCCCCACTGGCCTGGACGTCCACGACGGCATCGCCCAGGATGGCGGCGCGCAGGCGCATCGGCTGCTAGAGCGGGCGGCGCGAGGCGTAGCCCTCGCGGGTGGTGTGCCAGAAGGCCAGGTCGGGGTCGTCGAGGCGCCAGCACAGCCACGCGGCCTCGCCATCACGGACGGTCGGGAAGTCGACGAGCCCGGACTCCAGGTCGCGGATCACCACGCCCATCGACTCGAGGTGGTCGACCAGCGCCCGGATGTGCGCCCGATGCTCCGTGGTGCGCGCCTCCAGCCGGCGACGCGCGGGATCCGCCGGTCCACGACGCTCGCCGAGCTGTCGGTGCAGCGCGTCGTGCGCCTCGTCGGCGCGGCGTCGCTCGATGGCCAGCTGGATCAGGGTGGCGCGCACGGCCGGCAGCAGCGCCCGCGCCTCCTCGACGCTGTACACCGCCTTCGTTGCCATCGCAGCCGGATGGTAGTGCTAGGATCGGCCACCCAACGGGCCTGCTCCGCATCGCGACGGCGCCCGTTGACGCCGGAGGTGACGCGCACCGCGCCATGACCGACGAGCCACGACGCGCCAGCGGCATGAACGACGAGGCTCCTCCCGGGGCCGATCCCTACGACGCTTACGACGACTTCAACCTGCCCAGCTACCTGGGCCTGCCCAGCTTCCAGAAGCTTCCCTGGCTGACCGATGCGGGCGCGCTCGCCGAGCGCGGCCCGGACGTCGCGATCGTCGGCGCCCCATTCGACGACGCGGTGAGCCACCGGCCCGGCGCGCGCTTCGGGCCCCGGGCCATCCGCCAGGCGAGCTACCACGCCGGCGCCATCAACTCGCTCCAGCTCGGCATCGAGCCGTACGACTGGCTGGACGTCGTGGACGCCGGCGACGCGCCGGTCACGCCGATGGATCCCGACCGTGCCCACGACGTCATCCGCCGCAAGGTGCTCGAGGTCGCCCGGACCGGCGCCATCCCGATCGTGCTGGGTGGCGACCACTCGATCACCTTCCCCTCGGCATCGGCCGTGGCCGAGCACGTG
The DNA here is from genome assembly GCA_035700865.1 of Candidatus Limnocylindria bacterium. Classification (GTDB taxonomy): domain Bacteria; phylum Chloroflexota; class Limnocylindria; order QHBO01; family QHBO01; genus JACDBZ01. The sequence continues at coordinate 20,247 of DASSOH010000118.1, forward strand.
GCGCCGCGCCGGCTGGGGATCGTGCACTTCGACGCGCATGCCGATACCGCCCTCTCGACCTGGGGCAACCTGCGCTCCCACGGCACCCCGATGCGCCGGCTGATCGAGTCGGGCGCGGTGGCCGGCCGCAACTTCGTGCAGGTCGGGCTGCGCGGCTACTGGCCCGGTCCCCACACGCTGGACTGGATGCAGCGCCAGGGCATGCGCTGGCACCTGATGACCGAGATCGAGGAGCGGGGCGCGGAGGCGGTCGTGGCCGACGCCATCGCGGAGGCCCTGGACGGTCCCGAGGTGATCTACCTGTCGGTCGACATCGACGTCGTCGACCCCGGGCTGGCGCCGGGGACGGGCACGCCGGAGCCGGGCGGCCTGCTGACGCGGGAGCTCCTGCGCGCCGTGCGGCAGATCGTCGGGACGGTCGAGCTGGCCGGCATGGACGTGGTGGAAGTGTCGCCGCCGTTCGACCACGCCGAGGTGACGGCCGCGGCGGCGCATCGGTGCGTGCTGGAGGCCATCAGCGCCCTGGCCGTGAAGCGCCGCGACTCGGGTGCGCCGATGATCCACCGCAGCTGGGAGGTCAGCCAGACCTCGGGCGGCGGCTGAGGCGGCTCCTCAGCCGGCCTTCTTGAAGCTGGTCGTCGCGACCTCCGTGCCGTTGCGGGTGGCGGTGAGGGTGTAGTCCCCCGCCGGCAGGTTCCCGGCGGTGAAGGTCGTGTAGTAGTAGCCGTCGCCGCTGCCCTGCAGCGTGTAGGCGCCACCGGGGATCGTGCCGGCCGGTCCGGTCAGGATCGCGTTCATGGTGTCACCGGCGTTGGCGTTGCTGAATCGGACGAGTGCGGTGAACGAACCCGCGCTCGGCGGCAGCGTGCCGAGCTGGTCGTTGCATTGCGAGCCCGAGATGGAGCGGCAGGCGAGGATCTCGGCCGTGAAGCCGTCCTGCTGCGGCGCCGGTGTCGGAACGGGCGTGGCGGTCGGGGCGGGCGTGGGCGTGGGTGCCGGCGTGACCGTCGGGACGGCAGTGGCCGGCGGTGGCGTCTCGGAGGTCACGACGCTGCCGCCCGGCGTGCCGACGACGATCGAATTCGACGGGCTCGGCGAGGTCGACGGTGAGACCTCGACCGCCGTCTGGTTCCCGCCGGGGTTCAGGAAGAGGAAGAAGCCGGCGAGCAGGAGCAGCACGATGGCCGCCGGCAGCCGCCAGCGTTCGAAGGTGGATCGGGACATGGGTTCGCCCCCGTACCTGCACGCTGCGGACCATTGTCGCCGCTGGCGTCGAGAAGCCCAAGCCGCGGGCTCGCGAGTCGGCGGAGGTCAGGAGACCTCGAAGCTGGTCGAGCTGGCGTGCTGGCCGTTGCGCGTGATCTCGACCTGGTACGTGCCCGGCCCGAGGTTCGAGAAGTTGAAGTACGTGTAGCCCTTGCAGCTGGAGCCGCAGTCGATGTCCGCGAGGTCGATGGAGCCGGTACCCAGGGTGTTCCCGTCCGGCCCGATGAGCGCGGCGCCGATCACGTCCTGGTTCGTGCCGTTCTGGAAGCCGACCCAGATCTGCACCGCGCCGCTGTTGACGGCCGCATTGGAGTTGCACCCGTCGAGCTGGGCGCTCCCCGGCAGGCAGGGCTGGGCATCGGCGGTGAAGCCATCCGGGAAGACGACCGGCTGGCCGCTGGCCGGAGCCGATGCGCTCGCGCCGGCGCTGGCGCTCGCGCTGGGGGCGACGCTCTCCGAGGCCTGCGCCGAGGCGCTCACCGCGGCACTGGCCGTCGCCGACGGTGACGTGTCGGCCTGCCCGGTGCCGCCGTCGCCGAAGATGCCGGCCAGCAGCGCGCCACCGAGCAGGGCGATGACCCCCAGGGCCAGGAAGCCGACGATGGCGAAGGCGCCGGCGCCGGAGCGGCGCTCGCGACCGTCGTCCCAGTCCTCGGCGTAGGCGTACTCCTCGCCCTCGTACGCTTCGTCGTCGAAGTTGTCGACGTACTCCGGCTCCTCCTCCGCCGTGACCGGAGCGATCGGCGCGACCGGGGTCGGCGTAGGGGCGGGAGGCACGACGACGGGCGGAACGGACGGCCCCGCGCCGATCGGGCGGTCCTCCCACTCGTCGCGCTCGCGCGTCAGGCTGGGGGGCTCGGCCGGGATGCTGGTCGGCGGCGGCGCCGGCGCGGCCGCCGGCTCCCGGAAGTGATCCTCGCGTCGCGTCTCGGGCTGTCGGGGGCGACGCGCGCGCGTGTCCTCCGGCTCCGGTTCGAAGCGCTGGTACCCCGGCTCCTCGTCCTCGGCCGGGACGCCGCGGCGATAGGGCTCCGCGCCGGACCGTCGCGCGCGGATGCGGTCCTGCAGCTCCTCGCGGTCCATGCCGCGCGGGCGGATGCGGGCATCCGGCGGAATCGCCGAGCCGCACTGCGTGCAGAACGCCGCCGGCGGCGTGGAACGGTGGCAGGTCGGGCAGCGGATCTCGCCCGGCTTCGGCGTCGCCATATCGCGGGCATTGTGCATGTCGCGGGCGGTGCGTGCACGCCCCGCCCGTCCGGCTAGGCTGCATCCCGCCATGAATCGGATCAACGTCGTGGGGACCAGCTGCTCCGGCAAGACGACCCTCGCGCGCACCCTCGCGCGCCGGCTCGAGCTGCCGTACGTGGAGCTGGACGCGCACTACTGGGGACCGCACTGGACGCCGGTGTCCGACGCCGCGTTCCAGGCCCGGGTCACGGACGCGGTCGCCGGGGAGCGCTGGGTGATCGACGGCGGCTACTCGCCGGTCCGCCACCTCACCTGGGGACGCGCCGACACGGTGGTGTGGCTCGACTACCCCCTGCCGCTCGTCCTGTGGCGCTGGCTTCGGCGCACAGTGGCGCGCGTCCGCACCGGCGAGGAGTTCTGGCCCGGCACGGGCAACCGCGAGACCGTCCGGAACGTGCTTCGCCGCGACGGCCTGATCTGGTACATCCTGCGCACCCACCGACGGCGTCGCCGGAGCATGGCCGAGGGGCTCGCCGCGCGACCGGATCTGCGCGCCGTGCGCCTGCGGTCACCGGCCGAGGCCGAGCGCTGGCTGCGGTCGATCGAGACTCGACGAAGCTAGGCGCCGGTCCGCTTCCACTCGCTGCCGTCGGGGAAGCGCTCCAGCTTCCAGATCGGCAGCCGCTCCTTGATGGCCTCGATCACGAACCGATTGGCCTCGTACGCCTCGGCCCGGTGGGGCGCGGCGGTCACGATGGCCACGGCCGCCTCCCCGATCGGCACGATGCCGAACCGATGCACCACCGCCACGGCGACACCCCAGCGCGACTCCGCCTCGGCCGCGATGTCGGTCAGGACGCGCTCCGCCATCTCGGCGTAGACCTCGTACTCCAGCTCGACCACGGTGCGTCCGTCGTCCGAGGTGTC
>DASSOH010000119.1:0-2452 GCA_035700865.1 Candidatus Limnocylindria bacterium
CAGACCGGAGCGGGCGCGGGAGTCACTCCGTCGGTGCTTTTCTCATGTCCCGTCGCCCCGTCGACGAAGGGCGGGCGACCGGACGGGGGCAGCCGCCGGCCGGCCGGACCGCGAGCACCGACCGCCAGACGACTGCCCCCATTTGGTGCCGCTATCCTCGTTCAATGCACGACGGCGGCCGCCTCACCCGGCTCCTGGGCTCCCTGGTCGCCGCGCTGTTCGCCGCCGCCACGGCCGTGCTGGTTGGAGCCATCGCGGTGATCGCGCGCCGCCCGCGCTGAGGGCGGGGGCCGCATCGGTCAGGTATTCACCCTGCGGATAGAACGACGCGGAACGCCGGTCTCCGCTGCTGTTTGTTCACCGAGCGATAGAAACGGCTGATTTCGACCGATTCCCGCGCCAAACCGGTCGTTCTCACCCATCAGGCGAATAGACGACGCCTCGCACCGCCCGTCTGCGCCGCTTCATCCACTCCGCGAATAGTGAGCTGATTCCCCAGCGAATCAAACGACCGGGAACCGGTGGCTCTCCTGCGTCTGATCCACCAGCGCGATCAAACCGACCCGTTTCGACGAGAACGCCGTCCGATCCGGGCGTATTGCCTTCCCCGGTGAATCAAATGCATGGGAGCCTGGGGCTCCCGGTCATCTGAGTCACCACCGAATCACCCGCGCGCTCGGTCGCTCCGGTGGCCAGCCGCTACCGCTGCCACCCTGCCCCCGGCGATCGGGCCGATCGGCCCGCGCTACAGGGGCCGCCTGCAACATGGTTTTCTCGGTCCGGCCGAGCACGCTATGACCATGCACGTCCCACGTTTTCCTGGAACGCCGGTGATCTGCGACGGGTCCGAGGCGATCGCATCGGTCGAGACCCGCATCAGCGAGGGTGCCTGCAGCTACCCCATCACGCCGTCCACGACCATGCCATCGGTCTATCAGGCGGCGGTCGCGGATGGCAGGACGAACCTGTGGGGCACGCCGCTGGCCTTCCTGGAGCCGGAGTCGGAGCACAGCTCGGCCACCGCGGCCGAGGGATTCGCCGTCGCGGGCGGGCGCGTCACCAACTTCACGGCCGGGCAGGGACTGATCCTGATGAAGGAGGTCCTGTACGTCATCAGTGGCAAGCGCCTGCCGGTGGTGTTCCACATCGGGGCGCGGGCGCTGACCAGCCAGAGCCTCAACATCCACTGCGGCCACGACGACGTGATGGGCGTGGCCGACGTGGGCTGGGGGATGCTCTTCGCGCGCAACGCGCAGGAGGCTGCCGACTTCACGGCCATCGCGCGGCGCGTGGCGGAGGAGACGAGCATGCCGTTCTTCGTGATCCAGGACGGCTTCCTGACGACCCACACGCTCGAGAACGTCAACCTCCCCGAGGACGGCCTGCTGCGCGAGTTCGTGGGCGACCCGCGCGAGCGGCTCCACAGCCTCTTCGACCCGGCCACCGCCCTGATGAGCGGCGTCGTGGCCAACCAGGACGCCTACATGCCGGGACGCATCGGGCAGCGCGCCTTCTACGAGCGCCTGGAGCCAGCCCTCGACGCGGCCTTCGAGCGGTGGGCGACCCTCACCGGCCGGCGTTACGGCCGCGTCAACCCGCACCGGCTGGAGGGAGCGCGCACGGCGATCGTCGGCATGGGCACGCTGGCCGACACGGCCCGCGCTGTGGTCGACCGCCTGCGCGCCGACGGACGTCCGGTCGGCACCCTCGGCATCGCGTCCTTCCGCCCCTTCCCGGCGGATGCGGTGGCCGAAGCTCTCGCCATGCTGGACAGCGTCGCCGTGGTCGAGCGGACGGACGACCCGGCCGCGGCCGACAACCCGCTGACGCGCGAGGTGAAGGCTGCGCTCGCGGACCGCGCGGCGCGTGGCGAGCGTGTCCCGCTGGTGGTCAGCGCCTCGGCCGGCCTCGGCTCGCGCGACGTGAGCGCCGGCGACCTGGTCGCCATCCTCGACTGGCTGGACCGCCCCGACCTGGCCGACGGTCCGCGATGGCACAGCCTGGGCGTGCGCCACGCATCGGCCCTGCCCGCGGCCGAGGCGAACATCCGGCCGGCGGGGGCGTACAGCCTGCGCGGTCATTCGATCGGCGGGCTGGGCAGCGTGACCACCAACAAGGTGCTGGCCACGGTGATGGGCGACCTGTTCGGCAAGTACGTGCAGGCCTACCCGCGCTACGGATCGGAGAAGAAGGGTCTGCCGACGACCTACTTCCTGACCCTGGCCGACGAGCCCATCCGCCTGCACGCCGAGCTGAAGGTGGTCGACTTCGTCCCGCTCCACGACGTGAGCGGCTTCCACCAGGGCGCGCTGGCCGGCCTGGTCGACGGCGGCACCGTCTTCGTCCAGACCCCATTGACCGATGCGGACCAGATCTGGGCCAGCGTCCCGGAGCGGGCGCGCGACGAGATCGAGCGCCGTTCCATCCGGCTGGTGGCCCTCGACACGGCCGG
>DASSOH010000120.1:0-25150 GCA_035700865.1 Candidatus Limnocylindria bacterium
AGCTGGAGAGCACCGACGTCAGCGACGAGCAGTGGGCCCCGAAGTTCAAGGTCATGAAGGAGAACATCGAGCACCACATCGAGGAGGAGGAGGGCGACATGTTCAAGACCGCCCGCCAGGTGTTCTCTGACGAGGAGCTCGAGGAGCTGGGCGCGAAGATGGCCGAGCTCAAGAAGCTGGGCCAGCAGGTCGGCGCCGCCGACTGACCGATACCCCAGCACGGGCTGGTGCGTGCGTCCGGTCAGTCGGTTGGCCCGCGCAGCGGTGCAACCGATGCCGGAAGTTCGCAGAAGGTCGGTTGAGCGGCTCGCTCGACCCGTGGGCGGGTCATCAGCTGCCGGAACACGACCGGAGGGCGCCTGCGGCTTCCGCCTCCGGGTTCAGCGTGCCGACTGGAGGGAGATCACCCACGTTCGATCGCGGACGCCAGGCTGATCGATCTCGAGCGACCAGCGTGTTGACAGCACGTCGGCGATGTCGAGCGGCTCATCCGGGTTCGCCCCGGATGCCAGCAGGTGGCTGGCCGCCTCGCCCCGCATGCGCTTCGCGATCACGTCCCCGACGTGCGGCGGTCCCCCGGGGGCTGGTCGGATGCGAAGGGTCACGGTCTGCTCGTCCAGGCCCGCCGGCCGTCCGACGGCCTGGTAGGCGCGTGAGCGCAGGTCGAGGATCGGTCCAGCGTGTCCGGCGGCCTCCGCGAGGATGGCTACGAGCAACGGGCGCCAACCGGGCTCCAGTCGGTCGATGCCGACCAGTCGGGAACAGACGTGGAGGCGGTAGGCCGGGATCCGGTCAGCCGGCCGCAGCGCGCCCCACAGCGCGGACACGATCACGACCTCACTCGCCGCTCGAGCGGCGGCGTGGGGCGACCATGCGGCGGCATCGAGGCCCTGGTACAGCGGGCCGGCATACGTCTCGGTGGCGGGCCGCGTCGGCACGTCCACCAGGTATACGTTGCGCGCGACCTCGTTCGCCAGCGATGGCCCGACGAAAAGCCGCCGCTGCGCATCCGGCTGCAGGCTCGTCTCGACCAGGGCGCCGAGGACTCGTTGGCGCATCGGATTGAGTGCCGGGAACGAGAGCGCATCCAGGTCGACGGTCGGCGCCTCCGCGGGCGGGCTGCGCTTGGTCTCGGACGGGGGCAGGATGATCAGCACGGGGTGCCAATGCTACGACCCGACTCGGCGCACCGATACCCGACGATGGGCCGGACGGTCACCGCGGACCCCGACCTGCGGGAGGACGTAGCTCGGCGCGTGCTCACGTCCCTCTCCTCCGCGACCGCTGAAACCCGCGGGGTGGAGGTACAGCGAACGGAAGTGCGTGGTGGGCGACACTGGACTCGAACCAGTGACCTCTTGCATGTCAAGCAAGTGCTCTAACCAGCTGAGCTAGCCGCCCGACCGAGCCGCGGTTACCAGCTCCGTGAGCCTCTCGGCGGCTGCTGGTGCCTCGCGACGCGACGATGCTAGCAGATCGGTGGTCGCGGCACGACCGTGGGCCCGGGCCTCGCAACTGGGCCGCTGGGCAGAGCGTGGTAGGCTGGCTGTCCTGCCGCATCTCGGCAGTCTTCGCCTGGTCGATGAGGTTCTTCTCGAACCGGCCGAGCGCCGCACGACAGTTCGAGGAGAGAAGGGCTTCATCTCATGACCAACGGGACCATCAAGCGCGTCATCTCAGAGCGCGGCTTCGGCTTCATCGCCGCCCCCGACGGGAAGGAATACTTCTTCCACAAGGACGGGCTCACCTCGTCACTGGACTTCGATCGCCTCGTCGGCGGCGAGTCGGTGACATTCGAGGTCGAAGCCGGCCCGAAGGGTCCCCGCGCGGTGCAGGTGCAGGGCGCCTGACCTCCGTACGCCGGTCGCGTCCGAACCTCCCCGGCTCGGGCGCGACCGAGGCTCCGTCGTGCCACGTCGCGCAGGACGGGAATCCGGACCGATCACCCGCCGCCCAGGATGGAGGTGCGCTGTGCTACCCACCGCGAGACGCTGGACCGGGCTGAGCCTGCGGGCGCGAGACATCACCACGGTCCAGGGCGCCGCCGCGCTCATCGACGACCTCGGCGCCGACCTCGATCGGAACCTGCAGCATGAATTGCGGCCGGCCGAACGGCTGCGGCTGCTTCGCGAGACGACAAACCGCATCACGCGCGTCGCCAACGACGCGATCCAGGCGTACCAGCGTGCCAGTCGCGCCGCGGCCAGCGAGCTCACGAAGCCACGCGGCAACGTGGCGGCCGCCATGGAAGCCCGCGTCATCCTCGACGCCGGTCGATCCGAGATCCTTCGCGCCCTGACCGCGGCCCAGCGGCGGTATCCCAGCGACGTCGACTCGGATCTGCCCGCCTCCGATGACACGCTCACCTCGCGGGTCGCGCCCCATCCCCCATCGTCCGCCTGAGACCGTCTCCGGTTCGGATCCGCTACCCATCCGAGGCGGTCGTGACCTCACTGGCGAGGAGCGCTTCGAGGGTCGCACGGCCGGCAGGCGCGGCGAAGAGGCTGAGCCGATCGCCGATCTGGAGGACGGTGTTGCCGCGCGGCACGACGACCTGCTCCCCGCGGGTGATGGCGACCAGCACGGTCTCCCGCGGCCACTCGATCTCGCTGACCGGGTGGCCGGCCAGGACCGATGCCTCCCCCACCTCGGCGTCGACCAGCATGCCGGCGGCGCCCAGCGGTCGCACCTGGCGGACGTTGCCGGCCAGTGCGCGGCGGTACGCCGTGAGCGCATCGCTCGTCGAGAGGACGCCCAGGAGCCGGTCGGAGGACACCACCGGCGCCCAGCTGCGGTGGTGGTCGGCCAGGATCGCGAGCGCATCGTCCAGGCCGTCGTCCGCCGCCACGATTGGGCCGTCCAGGCTCACGGTCGACAGCCGCGCATCGGCCTCCGCCAGCGCCAACGCCTCCTGCGTGACGCTGCCTCGCAGCGCGCCGTCGCGGTCCACCACGGGCGCTCCCGGCAGCCCGGCCGCCAACAGGCGCTCTCGAGCGGCGTGGACGGTGAGGTCGTCCCGCAGGACCATTCGCGCCATCCGGGTCGCGTGCCCGGCCGGAATGGATGCGAGCAGCGGCATGGCCGAGCGGAACCGGTGCGCCGGCGAGTCGACCCGGCTGCGCAGCTGCGACTCGTAGATCGAACGCTCCCCGACCACCAGCGTGGCGAGGCCGATGGCCAGCATCGCGGGCGCCAGCATGCCCAGGTTGCCGGTCATCTCGGCGACCATGAGCATCACGGCCAGCGGCGCGTGGGCGATGGAGCCGAAGAGGGCCATCATGCCGACGATCACGAACCCGGCCGGCTCGACCGGCACCGCGGGGGCGATCGGCTCCAGGAGGCGCCATGCCGTCGCGCCCAGCAGCCCACCGATCACCATGCCAGGCCCGAAGATGCCGCCGGACCCCCCGGAGCCGATGGACAGGGCCGTGGCGAGAATCTTGGCGAACGGCAACGCGAGGACCACCCACAACGGCAGGCCGAGCAGCGTCCCGCGGTCCAGGCCTGCCTGAACCCAGCCGTACCCCGTGCCCAGCACACCGGGGATCGCCAGCCCCAGCAGCCCCACCGCCAGGCCGGCGACGGCGGGGCGGACGGCGCGCGGCAGGCGCCACCGGCCGAACCAGGCGACCGCCCGGTAGAACCCCACGATGTAGAGCCGCCCCACCACGCCCGCGGCAAGGCCGATGGCGGCGTAGTACAGCAGCTGGCGCGGATCGGTGAAGCTGGCCTGGACCAGGCCGAAGATCGGCGCGAAGCCGATGAGGGCGCCGAACACCGAGAAGGCGACGATGGAGGCGATGAAGGCCGGCACCAGCGCCTCCGACTCCACGTCCTCGCGGTACGGGATCTCGGCCGCCAGGACCGCGCCGCCCAGCGGCGCGCGGAAGATGGCACCGATCCCGGCCCCCATCCCCGAGCTGACGGCGATCCGCGCGTCGCGTGCGTCGAGGTCGAGCACCCGGGCGAGCAGCGAGCCGAAGCCGGCGCCGATCTGCGCGGTCGGACCCTCGCGGCCACCTGAGCCCCCGGAGCCGATGGTGATGGCCGAGGCGACGAGCTTGATGAGCGGGATCCGCGCGCGGATCTGGCGCGGCCGGTGGTGGAATGCGGCGATGGCGGCATCGGTGCCATGGCCCTCCGCCTCCGGCGCCCAGCGGAAGACGATGATGCCGGAGATCAGCCCGCCGAGGGCTACGACGAGCGGGATCGCCCATGGACGGAGGGCATCGGCGATCGGGCTGCCGCCCTCCCCGATCGGTGTGGCGGGCGTGAACCCGGCGAGGAGTCCCAGGAACAGGTGCGTCGACGTCTCGAGTGCCACGAAGAAGAGCGCCGCGCCGAGGCCGCTGATGAGCCCGATGACGGCGCCGAGCACCACCCACTTGCGCAGGTAGGCAGCCTCGCGCGTCCTCCGACGGAGGGCGTCGAGCACGACCAGCGGGTTCACGCGTGGCGGGCGAAGGCGGCGGCCAGCCTGGTCAGGGCGGGCAGTTCGCCCGGTTCGATCCTGGCGCGCTCGATCGCCGCTCGGAGGTCGGCGCGACGCCGTCGGAGCACCTCAGCTCGCACCCGGCGACCCTCCACGGTCAGCGTCACGCGCGTCGTGCGGCGGTCGTCGGGGTCCTTAGCCGTCGCGACCAGGCCGCGACGCTCGAGTCGCGAGACGAGGCGGCTGGCCGGCGAGAGATTGGCCTCGATGCGCCTGGCGATCTCGGTCACGGTCGCGCCGGCGCGCGACTCACCGGCGATCAGGAGCACGCGCCACTGGACGATGGTGACATCCAGGCCCGCCCGGCTGAGGGCGCGAGCCGTCATCCCGACCGCGCCGATGATCAGCGGGTCGAGGTTGCGAACGAGAGCGGCATCCACCGCGGCAGGGTACCAGAAGTGGTTTCCGCGAGGAAACTAACCGAACCGACTAGACCGGTTCTGGCTGGCGCGGACTGACCGGTTCCTCGGCTGCCGGTTCCGCGACGCCGAAGACCGCGCGCAGGATCGCGACCCGCCGGACGACGCCCTCGTACAGCGCCGCCGTCACACCGAGCGAGGCCAGGAAGATCGCCGCGAAACCGAGGGCGGGCCCCAGCGACCACGGCACCACGACCGCCGCGACGATCACCACGACCGGGTGGTGCAGGACGTAGAACGCGAGCGACGCCTCCCCGGCACGCCCCCCGGCTGGAGCCGCCCCGGTCAGCCAGCGCATGCCCAGCGCCATGACGGCGCAGACCAGCCACCAGCCGATGGCGGTGCGTGCCGCCGCGTACGCCAGCGAGGGCACGTCGATCGATGGCGCCGACTCGAGCCGCATGACGCCGTCCAGGCCCAGCGGCACGAGCAGCAGGGCAAGCACCAGCGCGGGGATCGTCATCCAGCCCCCATATCGGCCGATCGGCCGCAGCCAGGCGCGGTCGAAGGCCAGGCCGATGCCGATGCCGAAGTAGCTGAGCCACAGCAGCGCGTCGGCCCAGTCGCGGTACTGGGGAGCGGCGGGCCGGACCAGCCACTGGAGGACCGTCATCGGCACGATGGGCCCGAGCAGGGCGAGGGTCGCTGGCACCGTGCGGGTCGGTGAGGGCGGCTGGCGTCCGCGAAGCCAGCGAAGCGGGACGAGCGTGACCAGGACGTAGCCCAGCAGGAAGCCCAGGAACCACAGATGGTGCCCGACGTCGCCCAGCCAGCGCGGCGACGTGAGCGGCGGAAGCTCCGCCCAGGTGCGGGCGACGAACGCCGGGAGGTCCGGGCTGTGGCCCGCGCTGAGCGCTCCGACCCAGCTCTCGAATGGGCTCAACAAGGCCAGGCCGACGACCAGCGGCAGGCCGAGCCGCAGCAGGCGCACGCGGACGTACTGCCAGGCGGTGCGGCGCTCGAGCGCGATCCAGCCGGTGAGGCCGGCGAGCAGGAACATGAGCGGCATGGCGAACAGGTAGCCGAGGCCAGCCAGGCCGCTCAACACCTCGCTGTCCTCGTTGGCGTTCACGATCCACTCGGTGAGGACGTAGGGCTGTGCGGCGTGGAAGGCGACCACGCCGAGCACCACCAGGCCCTTCAGCCAGTCGACCCAGACCAGGCGCTCGCCCCTCATGGGCGCACGCCTTCGGTGGTGCGGCGAGCGTCGCGGTCCGCGACGTTCGGATCCGCCCAGAGCGCCGCCGACGCCAGCAGCAGGGCGAGCGTGTTCGGCCAGATCACCGGCAGGAAGAGGATGGCGGCGATGGGCAGCACCCAGCGTCGATCCGTCACGCCTCCCCAGGCGACGAGCGCCAGCCCCAGCGGGAAGCGCACCGCGGCGGGAATGGCCAGGTCGCCGCTGAGGTCGTGCGGCGTGGCGTTCGACAGCAAGACCGTGCCCCAGTCGACCCAGGCGCTGGCCTCGAAGACTGCCGAGATGCCGACCACGAGCGCGGTGACCGCCAGCGCCCCGAGGAGCGGGCGCCACTCACGCCGGACGAGGTACCAGGCGAGCGCCATCCCGGGCGTCACCTTGGTCAGCGCCACCGCGCTCCACGCGCCGGACCAGCGGAAGGCGAGCACGATGGCGCCGCCCAGCAGCACGTTCACGTTCCCCGCGCCGATGTCCAGGATCGCCAGCGTGGCCAGCGGCAGCCAGAGTGCGTGGTGCCGGCGAACGGGGCCCGCACACAGCCAGGCCGCGACGCGGATCGAGACGAAGGTCCAGCCGAAGAGGAACAGCGGCCACGGGAGCAGGCCGGCCGGAGCCAGGAGCTGTGCGAACGCCGGTGAGTACAGGTACGCCCCGAGCGCGCCCACGCGCGCGTTGGCGTAGAGATCGGGAGCCAGGCTCGTCTCCCAGTACACCCGGCTGTCCCACGTCAGCCAGGGCACGGCCGGCTCGTGCAGCATGGAGATGAGGACGAGCAGGAGGGAGCCCGCGGCGACGACGAGGGTGCCCTCGTGCGCGCGCACCAGCACTCCCGCCCGGCGGCCGAAGGCCGCGAGCCCGCGTGCGGCGGGTCTGGCGAGCCCGCGCGTTGAGACGTCCATCCCCCACCTCGGATGCGGTTGTCCTCGGGTGCTCCGGATCGTACGGGCTAGGACGCCTCCGTCGCCCCGGCACGCAGCGGTCGATCCAGGAGGTCACCGTCATGCGCCCACGGCTGCACGACGAGCACCGGACGATCGCTGTGCGTCACCACGTACCCGCAGTTGGCCACGGCGAAGGAGGTCCCGATGCAGGGCCCGTGACGGCCGATGATGATCAGGTCGGCCTCGACCTCGCGGGCGACGTCGAGGATCGCGGCGCCCGACTGCCCGAGTCGCACCTCACCGTGCGCCGCCACGCCGGCGCGTGCCGCCGCCGCCAGGACCCGTTGGATCGATTCCGGCAGCTCGATGGTCGCCCCGGTGGCGGGCGGCGCCGGACGTTCGACATCGGCGCCCGGGACCGGGTGCACGAGCACGATGGTCAGGGAGGCGCCGTCGCGCACGGCCAGCTCGATGGCGCGCCGACCGGCGGCGATGGTGCCCGAACCACCGTCACAGGCGAGCAGGATGTGGCGCCAGGGTCCGGTAGCCCCGCCGGCGCGACGTGGCGCAGTCGCCGAGAACGGACGGGGACGCGTTGCGGTCATGCCACAGGTATCCCATCTGACGGCTCGACGCAGCAGAGCCGGCCGACCCGCGGGCAGCGGGTCGAACGGCCCCGCGGCGCTCAGCGCTGCCAGTCGCCGGCGCGCGGAACGGCCGAGGCGAGAACCCGGCCGATCTCCGTTCGGTAGCGGTACCCGGACGGGTGGCGCGCCAGCCAGCGCAGGTACTCGGGGTCGACCGCCGCCAGCTCCTCGATGCTCCGGCCCGCGTAATGCCCGAAGTCGAGCACCGTGGGGTCGAAGCTGCTCGCCGGCCCCGGCCCGACCGGCACGCGTTCGGACGTGGTCTCCGGCTCGTCCTGTGACCGATCCATGCCATCTCCTCGACGGGAGCGCAGCCCCTCCGGCAGCCATCGTCGAGGTCGAGGCGGCGCTTGCCCGGCCAGCATCCTAGCGCCGGGTGATGCGCGGGCGCAACGGCCGTTCAGCCCTCGTGCACCACCTCGCCGTCGACCAGGGTCAGCAGCGACCGCACGCCGCCGAGCCGATCGTCGGCCGCGAGCAGCGTCGCCAGGTCCACGTTCAGCACCGCCAGGTCCGCCCGGGCGCCCGGCGCCAGGTGGCCCTCGCCCTCCATCCCGAGCGCGCGTGCCGGACCGAGGGTGTAGGCCGCGAGGGCCTCGGCCACCGTCAGCGCCTGCCCGGGCCGCCAATCGCCGCGTTGGTCGGTCGGGAGGCGTCGGTGGACGGCGGCATGGACCCCCAGCCACGGGTTGGCGGACTCGACCGGAGCGTCCGACCCGAAGGCCAGCCGGGCTCCGGCCGTCGCGATCGAGCGCCAGGCGTAGGCGTCGTCCTGGCGACCGTCCCAGCACGCCTCGACCAGGTCGCGGTCGGCGGCGGCGTGGATGGGCTGCATGCTGGCCGTCATCAGCCGTGCCAGCCGCGGCCGGTCCTCGGTCCGGGACAGCTGGACGTGCTCCATGCGGTCGAGCGGCACCCCCGCGGCGCGAGGACGCGCTCGGGCGGCGGCGTCGAGCACGGTCGCGACCGCGCGGTCTCCGATGGCATGGATGGCCAGGCCGATGCGGGCGCCCCGCGCCCGCTCGAACAGCGCGTCGAGCTCGTCGCGCTCGACGCGGAGGATGCCGGTGCCCGCCTCGCCGCAGGTCCGAGGCTCGAAGAGCGCGGCCGTGCCCGATCCCAGCGCGCCGTCGGCGTACTCCTTGGCCCAGCCGAAGCGCAGCGTGCGCGCGCCGGCCAACGGGGCCCCCGTGGTCATCCCCCTCCCGGCCGCGGCCGGGAGGGCGTCGACCGGGATGCCGATCGACAGCCGCAGGCGGCCGTCGACCAGGTCGCGCAGGTCGGTGAGGGTCGAGAAGGAGTCGCCCAGGGCGGCGTCGTCGCCGATTCCGCCCTCATCGGTGTAGTCCCCCGCCTCGGACGCGCCGGTGATGCCGAGCGCTGCGAGCTCGCGCAGCACAGCGTCGAGGTGCGGGCGGAGGGCCTGGCCCTGGAGCTTCGGCACGCGGGCCACGACGAGATCGATCGCCGTCTCGCGCAGCACCCCGGTCGGCGCGCCGTGCGCGTCGCGCTCGATCCGACCGCCCGCGGGGTCAGGTGTCTCCCGCCGAATGCCCGCGGCCTCCAGGGCCGCCGGGGATGCCCAGGCGGAGTGCCCGTCGTGGCTGGAGAGGAAGGCGGCGCCGTGGGCGACCGCATCGGCCATGCGATCCAGCCCGGCGGTGGCCAGCTGCGCCTCGGACCACCCGCGGCCGGTGACCCAGGCGCCAGGCTGCGCCGTGCGGGCGGCATGCCGCAGGCGGTCGAGGAATGCCGTCGGGTCCGGCGCCGCATCCAGGTCCACGCCGGCCCGCGCGCGGGCCAGGCCGACCAGGTGCAGGTGGAAGTCGTGGATCCCGGGGATGACGACCCGGTCCCCGAAGTCGAGCGCCCGGCTAGCGCCCGGCGCCGCGGCCTCGACCTCGGCCCGCGAGCCGACGGCGACGACGCGCCCGTCGCGAACGGCGACCGCATCCGCGGTGCGCAGCTCGCCGGCGTCGGCGCGCACCAGCACCCTGCCGCGCACGATCAGCGTGCCGGACCGGGTCACGGCGCCATGGGGGTGAAGCGCGGCGTGGACCGGAAGTGACCCTCCGCCGGGCCGGCCAGGATGCGCAGCAGGGCCCACGGCACGACCAGCAGCCAGTGCGACAGGAAGAGCGAGCCGCGTCCGGCGCGGCCGACCAGCGCCAGGCCCCGCACGCCGATGGCCGAGAGGCCGCCGAGCGCGAGCAGGAAGACGCCCGCTCCGTAGCCCAGCGCCAGCGACGCGGGCACCGTCCAGTCCGCGGGCTGGGGCAGCACCACGGTGACCAGGCTCGCCAGCGTGGTGGTGGCGAACAGCGGCGGCAGCAGGAACTCGGCGGCGAAGGCCAGGAAATCCGCCTTGCGGCTGAGCGGCTGCGATCCGGCCAGCATGCGCGGCGCGTGCTGGATCAGGCGGCGCAGGCTGCCCTCCGCCCAGCGCACGCGCTGGTGCCACAGCGGTGCCAGGCCCTCGACCGCCTCCTCGCCGATGCCGACGTGCGGAGCCAGCGCGACATGCGCGCCCGCGATCGCCAGGCGCGTGGACAGCTCGAGGTCTTCGGTCAGGGCCGTCGGATCCCAGCCGCCGACCTGCTGCAGGGCGTCGACCCGCACGAACATGCCATTGCCGCGCAGCTCCGCCGTTCCGTCGACCGCACGCCGCCCACACTGGCTGGCGAGGTCCATGAGCTGCTCCTCGGCCTGCGCGGCGGTCAGCCACGACCGATGCGCGTTGTGCGGGCGTCGCGCGACCTGGAGCGCGGCCGCGCTCGGGTCACCGCGCCAGGCGCGCATGGCGTCCTCCAGGAACGACGGGCCGACGCGCGTGTCCGCGTCGACCACCCCGACCACCTCCCCGCGGACGGCGTCCATGGCCCAGGCCAGGACGGCGCCCTTGGTCCGCGGAGCACCGCGCGGGGGCTCCCGCCGGACGACCCGGACGTGCGGCGCGCCGGACGCCGCCGCCCGCGCGACCGGTCCGGTCGCATCGGTCGAGCCGTCGTCGACCACCAGCACGTCGTAGCGGGGCCGGCCTTCGCCGTCCGCGTAGGCGAGCGACGCCAGGTGGGCCAGCGTCTGCCCGATGACCGCCTCCTCGTTCCACGCCGGCACCAGCAGCGTCACGAACGGCAGCTCGCGCGCCAGCCCGGTGGGCTCCGCCGATCCGCCCCGCGCCGCTCGAAGCGCCCCACGCATCACGCGCGAGCCGCGCCAGGCCAGCCAGGCGACGTACACGAGCGACGCCGCCACCCCGGCCTGGAGGACGCGCGCCGCCAGTGGTTCGGTGACGGTGAGCCAGGCGACGAGGGCGGCGACGACGAGGAAGACGGCCGAGACGGCCCTAGCCCGCATCGGGCCGCTGCCGGCGACGCCGGCGGTGACGGTGCGGAGCCTCCGGCGGGTCGACGACCGGGCCCTCCGGGGTGCCGGGCGCCGGAGCGATCTCGACCGCCTCCGCCGGGCTGCCCGGCGCCGTCTCGTGCTGGTGCAGGCCCGCGCGCGCATTGCGGCGCCACGAGGCGATGCCCGCCCACAGGGTCAACGCGCCCAGGATGGCCATCACGATCGGGATGCCGGCGCCCGGCAGGAAGATGTTGATCAGGTCGGCGCCAGCGGGCGCCAGGATGACCGGCAGGAAGGACGCGACCGAGAGCAGCGTGTTGAGGATGCCGAAGATGCGGCCGCGGACGTCGCTGGGCAGCTCTTCCTGGAGCGCGGTCTGCGACGGGATCGCCACGAACGCGTACTCGACCCCGGCCATCACCGCGATGACGACCACCAGGGCGATGAGGCTGGTGATGGGCGCGATGGTCGGGAAGACCTCCTCGATGGGCGCGACCGCCGGCGCCACCAGGCTGGTGATCGGGCGGACCAGCGCCAATGCGATGAGCGTGAACCCCATCGCCACCAGGCCGATGTCGATGACCAGGCGCTTCGGCACGTTCTTGCCGTACGAGTTCAGGAAGAGGATGCCCACGACCGCGCCCAGGCCGGCGGGGCCCATGATGAAGAAGAAGTCCTCCGGGCGCAGGCGCAGGATGTCGGTCGCGAAGCCGGGACCGATGGCGCCCAGCACGCCGATCAGGCTGGCCGCCACGCCCAGGTAGGTCAGGCTCCACGCGATGCGGCGATGGCTGCGCACGAACCGCACGCCCTCCGCCAGCTGGTCCACCAGTTCGCGCACCGCGCGTCCCGCGGCGTCGCCGACGGCCGAGGGCCGCCGCTCCGGCTTGACCGACGGCAGCGGCAGGATGGCGGCCGCCGCCAGCGCGAACATGCATCCCACGATCACGTACACGGCAGTCGCGCCGAAGACGTTGAGCACCAGCGGGCCGAGCACGCCGAAGCCGATCGCGAACGTCGCGTTCACGGTCAGGATGAAGATCGAGTTCGCCGCCATCAGGTGCCGCCGGTCGACGATGCGCGGGATCGAGGTGAGCTCCGCGGGGGCGAAGATCGCGGTCGCGGTGGCGACGCCGAAGTTGATGAGGTAGACCAGCGGCACGATGGCGGTGCTCGTGGTCGGCGCCACCAGGATGAAGAGGAAGGTGCCGACGGCGCGCACGACGTTGGTGGCGAGCATGATGACCTTGGCGTCGCCGCGCTCGACCAGCACGCCGCCGAGCGTGCTGAACAGCACCGCCGGCACCAGGAAGGTGAGGATCAGGACCGCGTTGGCGGTCAGCGAGCCGGTGGTGGTGACCACCGTGGCGATGAGCGCGGCGAGCACCATGTTGCTCGCCAGCTGGCTGAGCGCCTGCGCCGACCACAGGTAGACGAAGGCGCGGTTGCGGAAGACCGTTCCCGCGCCCGAGAAATCGCCGCTCCCTTCGGTCGGGACGTCGATGTGCGCCATCGGTCAGGCAGGGTCCTCGTCGCCGCGACGGACGAACGCCGTGAAGCGCCGCTCGACGTCGAGGCGGTCCATCAGGATCCGGTGGCCGCAGCCGGCGCACACCAGGCCGATGTCCGCGCCGAGGCGCACGACGTCCCAGTCGTGGCTGCCGCAGGGGTGCTCCTTGCGCAGTCGCAGGCGGTCACCGATGCGGAGGTCCAGCGGGGCAGCCACCGTCACCCGGCGCCCTCCGCCGCCGTGACCCCGGTGAAGTTGAACGAGCCGAGGTGCAGCGCCGGGCACCGCGCGCTGCCGGCGAACTCGCCGGGCAGGAGCTTCGTCTCGGCCGAGGCGGCGCGCACGTCGCTGAACGCCTCGGGGATGGACTGCGTGAACCGGAAGTTGAGCAGCGGGCGCGTGATCCGGCCGTCCTCGATCAGGAACGTCCCGTCCTTGGTCATGCCGGTCAGGATCGCCTTCTTCGGGTGCACCGGGTTGATGTAGTGGAAGCGCGTGACCCACACGCCGCGCTTCACGCCCGCGATGAGCTCGTCCCGCGGCGTCGTCCCCGGCGCCATGAAGAGGTTGATGGCCATCGGCCCGAACGTGTTCGGCGCGGGAAGGGCATGGCCGGTCGAGCCCGTTCCCGCCCGGGCGCCGGTGGCCGCGTCGTGCACCACGGCCTCCGCGATCCCGTTGCGGACGAGATCGACACGCTGCCGCACGACGCCCTCGAAGTCGATGGGCGAGGGCATGCCGCTCGGGTCGTGGCCGTCGTCCCAGATCGAGACGTTCTCCCCCATCACCCGCTTCCCGAGCTCCATGAAGGAGCGACCCTCTTCGTGCGCGAGGCCCGAGAAGCCGATGAAGGAGAGGTACTCGAGCAGGCCGGCGACGGCGTACTCCTCCAGGATGACCTCGTAGTCGCCGGGCTCCAGCTCACCGGCGCCGCGCATCCGGTCGCCCTTCTCCGCCGCCTCGGCGCCGAGGGCGGCGGCATCGATGTCGCGCACGTCCGGCGAGACGGCGTTGGCGTAGCCCGATGCGGCCCCCGAGGCGAAGCCGTCCATCATCACCGTCAGCAGGGCCGCGCGCGTGGACCGATGCAGGCGACGGATGCCGTTGGTATTCGCCACCGCCATGGTCATGGTCGACGTGGCGTACGAGCCGGAGGTCTCGAGCTTCCTGGCCTCGCCGGCCGCGATGACGGCGGCTGCGCCCTCCGCGCGGACCTCCGCGCTCGCCTCCGCCGTGGCGGCCACGTAGCCGAGGTCGCCGTCGTAGTCGCCGTCACCCCGCTCCGGCAGGATCGCCGTGCGCGGGTTCGGCGCCGACCGCGCTGCGATCGCGCGGGCCCGGTCGACGACGTCACGGATGGATGCCTCGTCCAGCCGGTTCGTGGCCGCCACCCCGACGCGCTCGCCGTCGATGATGCGGACCTGCAACGAGGCGTCGTGGGCGCGGACGTTCTGGTGGATCTGGTTGTTCGCGAACCTGGTCAGGGCAGCATCCTCGCCCAGGTACAGCGCCTCGGCCTGCACGCCGTCGCCGGCGTTCGCCACGACGCGGTCGAGCAGCGCGGTGACCTCGTCTCGCGTGGCTACCATCGGCCCACTCCGACCTTCACGCCGCGGAACCGGGCGGGGGCCGCGCCGTGGCCGACGTGGCCGGTCTGCATCGGCTCACCCTTGCCACAGTTCGGCAGGCCCCACAGGGTCCACTCGTCCGGTCCGCAGATGGCGTCGCAGCTGCCCCAGAACTGGGGGGTGATGCCCGTGTAGGTCGGGTTCTTCACCAGCTGGGTGCGCTTCCCGTTCTTGATCAGCCAGCCCGCCTGGTCGCCGAACTGGAAGTTCAGCCGCCGGTCGTCGATGGACCAGCTCTTGTTGATGCTCATGAAGATGCCCTCGCGGGTATCGGCGATGAGGTCCTCGAGCGAGCCGGCGTCGCCGGGGCGGAGGTTGATGTTCGTCATCCGGATCAGCGGGATGTGGCTCCAGGTCCAGGCCCGTGCGCTGCCCATGCTGCGCCGGCCGATGCGCGGCGCCGTCTCGCGGCTGGTCAGGTAGCCCACCAGCAGCCCGCGGTCGATGAGCGGGACCTTCTGGGCCGGGACGCCCTCGTCGTCGTATCCGAAGGTGCCGAGGCCGCCGGGCGCCGTGGCATCGGCGTCGATGCTCACCAGCTCGCTGCCGTACCGCAGCTGGCCCAGCTTGTCGGTGGTCAGGAAGCTGGTGCCGGCGAAGGACGCCTCCGTGCCGAAGACCCGGTCGAGCTCCGTCGGATGGCCGCAGGACTCGTGGATCTGGAGCGCCACCTGGGTCGAGTCCAGGATGACGTCCATCTCGCCGGATGGGCACTGCGGCGCGTCGAGCAGGGCGACGGCGAGCTCCGCCATCTCCTGGGCGTTGCCGGCGAGGTCCAGCGCTCGCACCGCCTCGAAGCCGCCCGTGACCATCTGACCACCGAACGAGTTCGGGTAGCTGCGCTGCTGCATCTCCGCGTCGTTGACCGCCGTGGCCTCGATGCCGGCGCCCGCCTCCACGATCTCCTGCTCGATGTGCGCACCGGCGCTCGACGCGAACGTCTTGCGTTCGCGGCCGGCGACCATCACGCCCTCGCGGATGGCGACGCCCGGGACCCGGGCCATCGCCTCGTCCGCCTGCATCAGGATGCGCAGCTTCTCGTCCAGGCTGACCGCGAACGGGTCCTCCTCGAACGGCGTGCGATAGCTGTCGACCGCCGGTGGCGTATCGTCCAGCTCCACCGGCACGCGCTGCGCCAGCGCCGATGCCCGCGCGATCTCGAGCGCCTCTCGCGCGATGCGCTCGCCCTCGTCGGGATCGGTGACGCGGCTGGAGCTGAAGCCCCACGCCCCGTTGACCAGGACGCGAATTCCGAATCCCCCGCTGGAGTTCGAGGTGGCGGCCTCGAGCGCGCCGTTCTTGACGGTCAGCTGCTCGGTCTCGCGCTCGGCGATCCGCACCTCGGTGTAGCTCGCGCCGCCCCGCTGGGCGGCATCGAGCGCGCGGTCGATGAGTTCCTTCACGGCATCCTTCGTACGGCGAGTTCGGCCCGGGGCGACAAGGCTACTCGACCGGCTCCGCCACCGTCGGAGCGAGATCGCGCTCCGTGGCGGGCAGGCGCAGGTTGCGCCGGGTCTCGATCGACATCGTGACGTCGAGTGACTGCTCCAGGTAGGTCTTCAGCCCGCCCGGCCGCTCGATGGACGACTGGAGCCCGGTCGGGTACCCGATGGCCAGCACCTCCACCGTCTCGTCCAGCGGCCGGCCATCGATCTCGATGGCGCTCGTCCCCAGCACCGCCACGGAGCGGCCCGTGATCCGGATGCCGTCGATGGAGATCGCCTCCGCGCCGGCGTTGCGCAGCTCGTGAACCAGGTCGTTCACCGCCGTCGGATCGAACGGGCCGGTCATGCGGATGGCGATCCCCTGCCCCACCACCGGCTCCAGGCCCGCGAAGGCGCGGACCCGCGTCAGCTCCTCCCGCGTCAGCTCCAGCGTCGACTGGCCCTGCACCTCGGCGCGCTCGTAGTCACGCACCTGCTCCCGAAGCTCCGCGAGGGCGTTGGTCAGCTCCACGTTGCGCTGCTGGAGCGTCTCCACCAGCCCCGACAGCTCCTGGGGCGAGAGGTTCGCCAGCTCGATGGGCCGTGCCTGCGACCGCAGCTGGCCCACCAGCAGGATGCCGATGAGCCCCGCGACGGCGAAGAGGCTGAGCTGGGCGATGCGTCCGGCCATCACTCGGCCCCCGTCTCTGGCGCGCCCCAGCGCATGCGCGTGTTGCCGACGAAGGCCGGCAGCTGGAGGTCGTCTCGCGCCTCGGTGGCGAACTGCAGGCCGTACGCGTCGATGCGCTGCCCGACCCGGCCCAGGAACGCCTGGTTGGAGAGGAACCGATCGTGGAGACCGTCCGGACCGATGGCCTCGATCCGGTAGGGCGGCACCAGCGGCACGGTGTTGACCAGGATGGCGGAGCCGGCACTGTAGATCGAGGTAGTCGAGACCAGCCGCTCGCCGCTGATGGTGATCGCCTCGGCCCCCGACGCCCACAGGGCCGTCACGATGTCGCGCAGATCGTCCGCCAGGACGAGGTAGTTGTTGACCGATTCTCCCGGCGGCACCTGGCGCGTCGAGTCGGCGATCTCGATCACGACACCCGGGCCGTGCACCGCCAACAGGCCACTCTCCAGGCGTGCCTCGGCCAGGTCGCTGTTGATCTGGTCGAGCTGCGCCTGGGATCCCGCCGACGTGGTCTGGAAGGAGCGCACCCGATCCTCGGCCTCCTCGATCTGCGCGCGCAGGTCGTCCTGCTCGCGCTGGAGGTCCTGCGCCTCGCTGATGAGGACGCGCTGCGCCGAGGTGACGAACTCCTGGCGCGCCAGCGAGCTGTTCCACTGGGCGGCGCCGACGAAGCCGATGGCCGCCAGCGCCACGCCGATGCTGATGGCCCACTGCGGGCGCACGAAGCGTCGCTTGGGCGGCAGGCGACGGCTCACGCGGACCGCCGCGCCGCGCGGCGCGCGAGCCACAGCGCCGCGCCGAGGGCCGCCGCGCCGGCCAGCACCAGCCCGCCGATCACGAGCGGCGCGGACGGGTCGCCCGATCCCGGCGCGCCATCCTGGCCGGGCGTGCCGTCACCCGGCGGCGGCGTGGCGGGCGTGTCGACGCCGCCCGGGTCCAGCGGCCCGGCCTCCGGCCGGTCCACGTTCGAGGCGGGAATCGGCTGCGGGGTGATGGGCTGCGGCGCGTCGACGCCGTAGGCGGCGTAGAAGTCGTCGTACAGCTGGTCGGCGGGGACGCCCGTGCCCGCCTCGAGCGCCTCGGCATCGGACGCACCGGCGCGGTACGCGGCGGCGATCTCGGCGAGCGAGCCCTCGCCGTAGATGTCCACGATGCGGTCGATCATGGCGGTGCCCTGGGCGTACGACAGCCGTCCCCCGCGATCGCCGATGGGGAACTGCGCCTCGATGGCGGGGAACGCGAACAGGCCGCCACCGGCCGCCTCGATGCGGACGATGGCCGCCTCGTCGGCGCCGTCGAAGTCCTCGGCCCAGGTCGCCAGACCTTCGTTCAGCCAGCGCGCCGGCTCGTGGTACGGGTTGTCGGTGGCATCGGCGAAGACGACGTGGGTGACCTCGTGGATCATCGCCTGCTCGAGGTAGGCCTGGTCGCCGGCGCTGTCGGAGTTCCACATGAAGATGGTGCGGATCTCGGTGAACGCGGCGGCGCCGGTCCACTCCCGCGCGCCCGGTCCCAGCGCGCCGAAGAAGTCGTCGCGCGACTGGTAGACGAAGACGTCGACCGGGCCGGCCAGCGTGGTACCCAGCAGGTCCTCGGCGCGCTGCACGCCGACCGCGGTCAGCTCGCCGAAGCGTCGTGCCTGCGTCTCGGCGTCGCCGTACCAGTGGACCGTCGCGTCACCCAGGTTGGCCGACTGCCAGTCGAGTCCCGGCCGGTCGTCGTCGTAGCGCAGCGTGCCGGGATCGCTGACCGTCACCTCGTCGCCATCGGTCGCGCGCCACTGGTAGGTGACCGGCGTGTTGGGGGTGACGTGGTCGGCCGAGGTGTCCCAGGTGTAGGTGGCGCTCGTCCCACGGGCCTGAACGGGGGCGACGAAGACGGCATCCGACCCCGGCGTCGTGAGCAGGAGCTCCAGTCGGTCGGGGGCCCCGCCCGACAGCTCGACCGTGAAGGTCATCTCCCGGCCGTACGTGCTGTCGGCCGACTGGGTGCCGAACCCATCGAACGCCGCCACCGGGCCAGCCGCGGCAAGCGCCAGTGCGGCGCCCAGCGCGAGCGCGGCCAGCCAGCGGATCACCGATCCCACGAGACGCGCCCGAAGTCGGTGAGGCCGACGGTGAGGTTGCCCAGTCCGCGCAGCCCGTCCCCGACCAGCCACCAGGTCTCGCCGTACGACCAGGGGATGACGGGAGCCTGCTCCTGGACGTAGGACTCGACCGCGTCGTAGGCGCGACCCACCTCGTCCTCGGAGGCCGCGGCCGCGGCCTCCAGGAGCGACTCGAACCGGTCGTCGTGCCAGCGCCCCCAGTTGCTCGCCGCGTCGGGGGCGAGGAGCAGGCCGTACAGCGCGTGGGGCGACGCGTAATCCGCGATCCAGTTGACCGTGAACAGGTTCGGTGGGTCGACCTCGAGCGAGGCGAGGAAGTCGCCGAAGTCCATCACCTCGGCGCGCACGTCGACGCCGAGCTCGTCGCGCCAGGCGGCCACGGCCGGCCCGACGTCCAGGCCACTGCCGTTGACGACGATGGTGCCCAGATCCGAGCGGTCCCGGTAGCCCGCCTCGTCCAGCAGCCGCCGCGCCTCGTCCAGGTCGTGCCGGATGCCGGGGGTGAAGCCGTCGGGCCAGATGGCCGGCGGGACCAGGCTGGCCGCCGCCTGGGACTCGGCCCCCTCCGAGAGCGGCACCAGCCGTTCGCGGTCGAGCGCCAGGGCGAAGGCACGCCGGACCCGGGCGTCGTCGAACGGCGGCGAGGTGGTGTCGAAGCCGAAGTAGCTGATGGTCAGCGGCTCCGCGGCGTGCAGGTTGGGACCGAGATCGGGGTCGTACGCGATCCAGGTCGCGTCCCAGCCCGCGACCTGCGCGAGGTCCACGTCGCCGGCCTGGAAGGCCGTGGCCGAGTCGGTGTCGACGGCCGCGACCCAGCGGATCTCGGTGATCGGCGGCGGACCGGCGACGTATCGCTCGTTGGCGCGCAGCACCAGGTCGAGGCCGTCGATGCCGTCGACGACGTACGGCCCGCTGCCCACGAAGTCGTCGGGCGTCTGCCACGTGTCGGTGGCATCCGCGCCCGGCGGGACGACGAACGCGGCCGGCGTGGCCAGGATGTCCAGGAAGTAGCTGGCCGGATAGCGGAGCGTCACACGCAGGTGGGTCGCGTCACGGGCTTCGATCCCGACGTCGCCTTCGGCCCCATCGCCGGCCAGTCGCTCCGGGGCGCCGGCGATCACCGACAGCACGTCCGGCGCCGTCGCCGCCGTCGCCGGGTCCAGCAGCCGGAGCCAGGAGCGGCGCACGTCCTCCGCCGTCAGCGGCGTGCCGTCGCTGAAGGCGAGGCCATCGCGGATGGTGAAGTCGTAGGTCAGTCCGTCGTCACTGATCGCCCAGCTGCGGGCCAGCGACGGGTAGGGCTCGCCCTGCTCGTCCAGCCGCGTCAGCCCGGCGTACAGCTGGAGGAGGAGCTGGACGTCGGCGGCATCGGAGATGAACGCCGGATCGAGCGTCCCGGCAGGTCCCGCGAGGTAGCGCAGCGGGGGCTCGGCGGCCCGGAGTGGCGCGCCGGCGGTGGTGCTCACCAGCGCCAGGACGCCGGCCGCGAGCAGGGCGGCCGGGCGTGTCAGACGTGGCATGGGGGCTCCTGGGCTCGGACCGCCGGGGTGAGGGCTCGGCGCACGGCGGCTAGTATACGGGCGCCGTGCAGCACGTCCATGAACACCGATTCCGGCCGCAGCCGGCCGGAAGCCTCTCCCTGCGCCAGTTCGTCGAGTCCTTGCGACGATGGACTCCCGACATGCGCCACATCGTCCAGATCGCGCTCACCCGCACCGAGAACGAGCGCCGCGAGTACCTCCAGCAGTTCCACGCCGGCCACCACGATCGCCAGCCGGGGCCGCTGGACAGCTTCATCCGCTGGGCCTACTCGGATCCGCGCCTGGACGACATCCCGCTGCTGCTGGCCGAGATCGAGCTCGGGCCGGATGCCTACGCCGGCGCCCTCGAGCACGAGGCCGACGTGCTCGTCCGCGAGCGGGCGCACGGCAAGACCGCCGCGCAGCGCGTGGCCGACTACCTGGCCCTGCTGGGCATGGAGAACAGCGACCGGGTGCGCGCCGCCATCGCGAGCCTGCTGCCGCCGGGCACGCCCGACGCCGCGGTGGCCGCCACCGTTCGCCAGATGCGCCGCCGCTGGCTGGAGCTCTACGGCGACGACCCGTTCTTCGCGGAGGACTGAGCCATGAGCCGTCGCGCCATCGGCACCCTCCTCGTCGCCTACGGCGTGTTCGGCGTCATCCTGACCGTCGCCGGCATGGTCGTCGGCTTCGACCTGGCCGCTCGCGTCGAGCGACTGACGGCGACGGCCGGGGACACGCTCCACGCGGCCGCTCGGGCGACGCGCGCCGCCGGCGACTCGTTCGCCAGCGTCGACTCCAGCCTGAGCGAGGCCCAGTCTTCCGCCGGCAGCGCCGCCGACCTGGCCCGTGACGCGTCGGCCACGCTGGACTCGCTGGCCTCGGCCATGGATCTGTCGATCTTCGGCGCGCAACCGCTGCAGCCGCTTGGTGCCCAGTTCAGCGCGAGCGCGGACCAGGCCGCGCAGCTCGCCGGGACGCTGGACTCCGTCACGTCCTCGCTGTCGGACACCCGGACCGACGTGTCGTCCATCGGCACGGAGCTCTCCACGCTGGCCTCGCGCCTGGAAGCGCTGGAGTCCGACGCCGGGGTTCCGTCGGGCGCACCGCCCCTCCGCCTCTTCGCGGGCCTGCTGCTGGCGTGGATCGGCCTCCAGTCGACCGGATGCCTGATCTACGGCGTCTCGCTGCTGCGTCCGCCTCGGGTCCTCGCCTGAGGGTGGGTCAGTCGGCCCGGCGCAGGATCCGTCGGAGCCGGAAGAGGGAGCCGACGTAGAGCACCAGGCCGATGCCGAGCAGCGTCCACAGCATCCACACGTCGCGCACCTCGCCGCGCAGCATGTGCTGCTGCAGGGTGGCGATGCCGTGGGTCACCGGCAGCGCGTAGGCGATGTACTGCGTCCACGAGGCGAAGTCCGTCACCGGCAGCACGAAGCCCGAGAAGAACACGCTGGCGAGCAACACGAGCATCGAGAGCTGGACGGCCTGGCGCTCCGAGTCGGCGATGAGCGAGATCAGGAGGCCGACGCCCAGGGACGCGAAGGTCAGCAGCAGCACGATCCCGACGAAGAGCAGCGCACCACCCAGCAGCGGGACCCCCAGCAGACCCACCAGCAGCACGCCGACGATGGCGGTGACGGCCAGGCTCAGGACCGCGTAGGCGACGTACTTGCCGACCAGCAGCTCCATGGAGGTCACCGGCGCCACGCGGAATCGGTCCATCTGCCCCGACAGCCGCTCGCGCACCATGGAGAGGGCGGTGAGCGTCACGGCCAGGTGCTGGATGACCAGCGCGAAGACCGCGGGCCCGAAGAAGCTGAGCACGTTGGGCTTGGATGGCGCGATGTTCGCGGTCTCCGCCGTCGTCGGTCGGGCGATCACCTCGGGCGGCACGTCGGCCGCCGGCCCCAGCTCGCCTTCGGCGACGGTGATTCCCTCGGCCGCCGCCTGCTGGATGATCTCGGCGTTCAGGCTGCTGACCAGGATGGAGGTCGCCAGGCTGGCCAGCTGATCCTCGACGGGGTCGATCTCGTTCCAGTAGACCTGGATGGTGGTCTGCCGCCCGGCGCGCAGCTCGGTGCTGGCGTTCTCGGGCGCCACGATCACCAGGTCGAGCTGCCCCTGGCGCAGCCGCTCCTTCGCGGCGGCCGCATCGGTCCCGACGTCGTGGACGGTGATCCGGCCGGGAGCCAGGTCCTCGTAGTACTGCGGATCGCTCGGCAGGTCGCTGGTGGCCGGGATCACGATCTCGGTCGCGAACGGCGCCCGGTACCCGGAGTAGCCGAGCCCGAACAGGAACATGATCAGGAACGGCCCGAGCACCAGGCTCAGCAGCACGCCGGGACGTCGGACGGTCTCGCGCAGCTCCTTCCCGGTGAAGGAGGCCATGCGGACCAGGCTCTGGCCGATGCTACGCATCCGATGCTCCTCGTGGCGGGGTCGGGTCCTCGGTCATGCCGCGCGCCGCGCGACGCTGCTCGACCAGCCCGGTGAAGACCTCGTCGAAGGTCGGTTGGTGCTCCTCGATCCCGGCGACCTCGATGCCCTGGCCCCGCAGGGTGTCGATGATGTCGGTGGTCATGGTCGCCGCGTCGTCGACGGTGACGAACAGCTGGCGCGGGGCGGTCTGCTGGACGCGCTGGACTCCGGGGACGGTGCTGAGCATGTCAGGGTCGACCGCGCGAGCCGTATCCACCTGCAGCACGTCACCGCCGAACACCATCTGGCGCAGCGCGCCGGGCTCGTCGAGCGCCACCAGCTCGCCATCGACGATGAGGGCGACGCGATCGCAGTACTCGGCCTCGGTCACGTACTGGGTCGTCACCAGCAGCGTCCGGCCCTGGTCACGCAGCTCCCGCAGCTCGTCCCAGATGGACTGGCGCAGGAGCGGGTCGATGCCGGCGGTCGGCTCGTCCACGAACAGCACGTCGGGGCTGTGCACCAGGGCGCAGGCCAGCTCCAGGCGGCGCTGCATGCCCCCGGACAGGTCGCGGGCCAGCCGATGGCGCGCCTCCCACAGGTCCACGACCTCCAGCGCCCGCCGGATCAGCGACCGGCGCTTGAATGGGCCGATCCCGTACAGCGCGGCGACGAAGCCGACGTTCTCCTGGGCGGACAGATCCTCGTAGAGGCTGAAGAGCTGCGGCATGTACGCGATCCGGCCGCGCGTCCGGCGCGAGAACTGCATCGGATCCTCGCCCAGCACCTGGATCTCGCCCGCGGTGCGCCCGAGCGTGCCGGTCAGCATGCGGATGGTGGTCGTCTTCCCGGAGCCGCTCGGACCGACGACGCCCAGGATGGTGCCGGGCTGGACGTCGAAGCTGACGCCGTCCACGGCCACGTGATCGTCGAACGCCCGCGTCAGGTTGCGGGCGCTGATGACGGCGCCCTCGTCCAGGACGGGCGACGGGGCGGCGGCCGGCGTGGCGGCCTCGGGACGGACAATGGGTTCGGGCGTCACGCGGCGCCGCAATGCACGTGGCGTGCCGGGCGCCCGAGCGCTCGCCCGCCGATCAGGAAAGCCGCTCGTCCACGTACGCGCGAAGGCGGACCGCATCGCGCGGCGCGTGACCGCCGATGTCGTTGTTGAAGTATGCCCAGACCGGCCGGCCGGCCCGCGCCCAGCCGGCCATCCGGTCGGCCCAGCCACGCAGCACCTCGTCGGGGTAGCGACCCCCGTAGCGCTCGCCGGCGCCATGGAACCGGAGGTAGGCGAAGGGACCGATGGGTTCGCCACTCCAGGCCGAGCCGGCCATGTCGTGGAGGCACAGCGTGACGCCCGCCGCCTCCAGGCGCCGCTCGAGCTCCTCGCCGTACCACCTTGGATCGCGGATCTCGATGGCCTGCCACGGGCCCCGCGGGATGGCGGCCAGGAAGGCGTCCAGGCGCTCCCAGTCGGGACGCCAGTGGGGCGGGAGCTGGTAGAGCACCGGTCCGCATCGGTCGCCGAGTCGCCGGACGCGGCTCCAGAATCGTTCCAGCGGTTCCGCGGGGTCGCGCAGGCGCTTCACGTGGGTCAGGTAGCGGCTGGCCTTCACCGCGAACCGGAACCCGTCGGGGACGCGCCGGCCCCAGGCGGCGAACGCCTCCGCCCGCGGCAGACGGTAGAAGCTGGCGTTCAGCTCGACGGTGTCGAAGCGCTCGACGTAGGACGACAGCCAGTGCGACGACGGCAGATCCGCCGGATAGAAGTCGCCACGCCAGTGGCGGTACTGCCATCCGGAGGTCCCGATCCTCACCCCCGCCATCGCGCCCGCGCTCACGCGGCGCGAATCGGCACGCGGCGTGCCATGTCCTGCGGTGGACCAAGCCACTGAGGAGACCCGAATGAGCGAGCTCGACGCCAAGGATCGCGAGAAGCTGGACAGCGACCAGTTCGCCTACGTGGACTCGGACGGCGGGGAGCACCTGCCCATCAACGACGAGTCGCACGTCCGCAACGCGATCGCGCGCTACAACCAGACCGACTTCGAGAGCAAGGCCGCCAAGGAGCGCGCCCGCAAGAAGATCCTCTCGGCCGCCGATCGGTACGGCATCGAGGTCGACGAGGACGACAACGTCCGACACCCGGTCGACTGAGGAAGACCGATGCGGCCGATCTGGAAGGGGGCGATCAGCTTCGGGATGGTCACCATCCCGGTGAAGCTGTACGCGGCAACGGAGTCGAAGGACGTCAGGTTCCGCCTCCTGTGCAGGGAGCACGAGGCCCCGATCGAGGAGAAGCGCTTCTGCACCGAAGGCGGCGAAGAGGTCGCCTGGGATGACCTCGTCCGCGGGTTCCAGGTCGCGAAGGGCGAGTACGTCGTCCTCGCTCCGGAGGAGATCGACTCGGCGAAGCCGGAAAGCAGCACCACCATCGACATCGGCGACTTCGTCGAGGCCGTGGAGATCGACCCGGTCTACTTCGAGAAGAGCTACTTCCTCGAGCCCACCGACGTGGGCGGCAAGGCGTTCAGCCTGCTCAAGAAGGCCCTCGAGGAGACCGGGCGCGTGGCGCTGGCTCGCGTGACCATCCGGACCCGCGAGCGCCTGGCGACCGTGCGCGCCTACGACGACACGCTGATCCTCGAGACCATGTACTGGCCGGACGAGATCCGCTCCACCGGGGCGCTGGACCTGCCCGAGGGGGCCGAAGCCAGGGTCCGCGCCAAGGAGCTCGAGATGGCCCGCAGCCTGGTGGAGAGCCTGGCCGATCGGTTCAAGCCGGAGGAGTACACCGACGACTACCGCGGCGCGCTCGAGGAGCTCATCCAGCAGAAGCTGCGGGGCGAGGCGCGCAACGC
>DASSOH010000121.1:0-23203 GCA_035700865.1 Candidatus Limnocylindria bacterium
GAACTGCCGTTCCTCGGCCGCGAACTGCGCGTGCAGCACCACCTGCAGGTAGAGGTCCCCCAGCTCCTCGGCCAGGTCCTCGGGTGTGCCGTTCTCGATGGCGTCGACCAGCTCGTACGCCTCCTCCAGCAGGTACGGCCGTAGGGTGAGGTGCGTCTGCTTCCGGTCCCACGGGCACCCGTCGGGGGCGCGCAGCCGGGCGGAGATCGCGGCCATGCCGTGCGGGCTGGCCAGGTTGTCGGCGGGCGCGAGCGGCGGGATCAGCCAGTCGTCGGCCGCCAACTCCTCATCGGTGATCTCGGCGAGCGTCAGCGACGATTCATCCGAGAGACGCCGCACGGCGTGCGCATCGGGGTAGAGCGCCCGAAGCACCGCCATCGGCCCGCCTCGCGCGTGGCGTCCGGGGAGCGTGGCGCCGCCGTCGGCGCCGCCGCGCAGGACCAGCAGCGGGAGCGATGGATCGAACGCCACCGCCGGAAGTCCGCGCGCGGCCACCGCCTGGAATCCGTCCTCGGGCGCCAGGCCCGCGGAGGCGACGAGGTCGTCGAGGCTGCGTCGCGCGCCCGCCTCCATCGGTCAGCCGGTGGCCGTCGAGGTGGCGTACTGCGGATCGACCCAGACGTCGGCCCCGGCCCGGACCTCCTCGTCCAGCCAGCGCTGGAAGCCCGAGGTGCGGATCTCGTCGAGCCGGTCCGCCTCGATCTCTCGGCTGTCGCTCGACTCGAGCAGCTGGTAGATGAAAATGCCGCTGCTGCCCGTGTCGACCGGATCGCTGATCTCGCCGACCTCGGTCAGGCCGAAGATGGCGTCCTCCTGGACGGCGCCGAGCTGGTAGGGCGCCACCCAGCCGAGCTCCCCGCCGTCGTTGGCCGTCTGGTAGTCCTCGCTGACGTCCTTCGCGACGTCGGCGAACGAGTCGGGGTCCGCGCGCAGCTGCTCGACCAGGTCGGCGGCCTGCGCCGTCGGGCTCTCGCGCTCGCCGGTCTTCTGGATGACGTGCCAACCGAAGTCGGTGCGGATCGGGTCGCTGATCTCGCCGACCGCGAGGTTCGCGAGCTCGACGTTGAAGGGATCGACGAATGGCGGGTCGGTCGGGTCATACCAGCCCAGGTCGCCGCCGCGGCTGGCCGAGCCCGGATCGTCGCTGGATTCCTCGGCGATGGCCCACCAGTCGGCGCCGTCCTCCTTGAGCTTGGCCTCGACGTCGCGCGCCTCCTCCAGCGCGGCCTCCCACTGCGCCTCGGTCGCCTTGGTCTGGTCGTCGGCATCGGGGAGGGGCTGGATCAGGATGTGGCGCGCGCGCTCCTGCGGCACCACGGCGCCGCTGACGGGCGCGATCCGGATCTGGGCGACGCGCTGCTGGGCCGTCGGCGAGGTCACCACGGTCTCGGCGAAGTAGTCGCGGTACGCCTGCTCCAGCGCCGCGCCGCGGACGTA
Source organism: Candidatus Limnocylindria bacterium (assembly GCA_035700865.1). GTDB lineage: Bacteria > Chloroflexota > Limnocylindria > QHBO01 > QHBO01 > JACDBZ01. The sequence continues at coordinate 1,438 of DASSOH010000121.1, forward strand.
GTCGCGGTAGGCCGCCTCGTCGACGCCCTGGTCGGCCAGCGCCTGGCGCAGCCCGCCATCCGAGGTGGCCTCCCGACGGTCGAGGAGCTCCAGGACCGCGGAGCCGCGATCCGTCTCGATCGGGCCGACGAGGTCGCCGACCTCCGCGTCGGCGAGGGCGTCGAAGTACTCCCCGTAGGCGGAGTCGTCGGCCGTGAACCAGCCCAGCTCGCCGCCGATGGAGGAGGTGAAGTCGTCGCTCACGTCGGTCGCCACGGCCGCGAAGTCCTCGCCTCCCTTCACGCGATCGAGGGCCGCCTGCGCCGCCTCGCGGGCCGCGGCCTTCTGCTCGTCGGTCGGCTCGTCGTCGGGCTTGGCGTCGTCCGGCAGCGATTCGACCAGGATGAGGCGGGCGCGCACCCGTTCCGGCAGCGCGTAGCGCTTCGCCACCGCGGCATCGACCTCGTCGTCGGTGACGGTGATGCCCAGCTCGTCGGCCCTGGCGGCCAGCACCTGCTGATCCACGAGCGACTGGGCCGCATCGGTGTCCAGGCTGTTGAAGCCCAGGCTGATCTGGTCGAGCTGCTGCTGGATCACCTGGTCACGCGCCGACCCGGTGAGCTGCGCCTGCAGCTCGGTGACGCGGGCGATGGCCTCCGCGGTCAGGATCCTGGTCCGCTGCTCGAGGTCGGCGCGGTCGAACGTCGTCTCCCCCACGGCCGCCACGGGGCGGAAGTGCGCCTCCCAGTACCCGTTCCAGGCCGCCGCGCCGAAGATGCCGAGCGCCACCGCGATGGCGACGGCGAAGCCGATGATCGTGAGCTGCTGCGTGCGCAGCTCGTCCTGCCAGCGCGGTCGATGCTTGCGGTCGAGGACAGGTCGGGATCGGAGGGTCATCGGCTCCTGGTCATGCGGCGGCTCGGCGGGCGGCCCGCCCGGGCCGCGGGGGCGAGGCGAGGCGACATGCTAGCCGATGGACCCGGCCCGCGCACGATCCAGGTCAGGCGCTTCGGCCGCGCAGCGCATCGGCGATGGAGCGCCAGCGCAGCCGGAGCACCAGGAGCATGGCCTCGCGCACGATGCCGCCGGTCATCTTCGAGGTGCCCGCCACGCGCTCGCGGAAGACGATGGGGACCTGGACGATCCGGGCGCCGCGCCGATGCGCCCACCACGTCGTCTCGATCTGGAAGCCGTAGCCGGAGCCTGACGTCTCACGCAGCCGGATGGCGTCGATGAGCTCGCGACGCCAGGCCTTGAAGCCACCGGTCAGGTCGCGGTACGGCAGCAGGAGGACGGTGCGCGCGAAGATCGTGCCGCCGCGGCTGATCAGCTTGCGGTACCACGGCCAACCGACGGTGCCGCCCCCGGGCATGTAGCGCGTGCCGAGTGCCAGGTCGGCGTCGCGCATGAGCGGGGCCAGCAGGCGCGGCAGGTCGGCCGGGTCGTGGCTGAAGTCCGCGTCCATCTGGACGACCGCGCGGGTCTCGGGGCGATCCAGCACCCAGCGGAAGCCGTCGCGGTAGGCGACCCCCAGGCCCTCCTTGCCCGGACGATGCAGCACGCGCACCCGCGGCTGCCCGGCGGCGACGGTGTCCGCCAACTCACCCGTGCCGTCCGGCGAGTTGTCGTCCACGACCAGGACCGATGCCTCCGGCAGCGCGGCGAGGATGGCCTCCAGGATCGGCTCGAGATTGTCGCGCTCGTTGTAGGTGGGCAGCACGACCCACACGCCGCGGCCGGCCGCGAGGCCGACGGCCGGGAGGTCGGCCGCCTCAGCGGCCGACGCCGACATACCCGATGCCAGCGCGGTCGAACCGCTCCCGGTCCAGCGCGTTCCGGCCGTCGACGAACAGCTCGAGGCCCGGGAGGCGGGCCGGGTCCAGGTCCCCGTAGGCGGAGTGGGCGGCCTGGAGGATCGCCACCTTCACCGGCTGCCCCGCGTCGAGGTCGTACGGCTCGAAGCCGAGCGCCCGCAGGTGATCGTCGTCGAAGAAGGGATCGTGTGCGAACACCTGCGCGCCGGCGGCCAGCAGCTCGTCGCGGAGGCGGAAGGCGGAGCTGAACGCGTCCTCCTTGACGTCCCCGCGGTACGCCACGCCGAGCACCAGCACGGGCACCTCGTCCAGCGAGCCGATGCGGTCCTCGATCACGTCGACCACGAACTCGCCCATCCCCTCGTTGATCTGACGGGCGAGCGGCGGGATGCGGAGCTCGGGGTCGTCGTTGAAGAGGAAGTGCGGGTAGACCGGGATGCAGTGGCCGCCGACCCCGACGCCCGGCTGGTGGATGTGGCTGTACGGCTGCGAGTTGGCCGCGCCGATGACCTCGCTCACGTCGATCCCGTTGCGCTGGGCGAAGCGCGCGAGCTCGTTGGCGTAGGCGATGTTGACGTCCCGGTAGGTCGTCTCGGCCAGCTTGGTCATCTCGGCCGTCTCGGCGTTGGTCACGGCCCAGACCTCGGTGCCCTCGTCCAGGACGGCGCGGTAGAAGTCGACCGCGCGGCGCGTGCTCTCCTCGCTGGTGCCGCCCACGATCTTCGGGTAGCGCTGCAGGTCCAGGAAGACGCGGCCGACCAGGACGCGCTCGGGGCTGAAGGCCAGGAAGACGTCGCGGTCCAGCTCCAGGCCGGAGCCGTGCGCCAGCATGGGGCCGAAGCGGTTGCGGGTCGTTCCGACCGGCAGGGTCGTCTCGTACACGACCAGGGTGCCAGCCGTCAGGTGCCGAGCCACGTCCGCCGTCGCCGCGTCGATCGGCCCGAAGTCGATCTGCCGGTCCGCGTCGACCACGACCGGCACGATCACCACCACCACGTCCGCCTCGCGCACGGCCTGGGCGTCCCGCCAGGTCGTGGCGCGGAGCCGTCCGGCCGCATGCAGCTCCGGGACGCGGTCGATGAGCGCCTGCTCGTCGCGGTGCGGCGACTCGCCACGGTTGATGCTGTCGACGATCCAGTCCGCCACGTCGACGCCGATCACCTCGTGACCGCGCGACGCGTACTGGACCGCCAGGGGCAGCCCGATGTGGCCCAGTCCGACCACGGCGATCTTCACGAGAGAACCTCCTGCAGGGCGGGACCGGCGATGACCTCGCCGCTGAGCGCGGATTCAACCATCTTCCGTGCCAGCAGCAGCGCGACCATGGCATCGTGCGGGTCGACTGGCGGCGTCCCGCCGTCACGCACCGCCCGCGCGAACTCGCCGAGCTCCACCGCCAGCGGCTCCTGGCGTCGCACGCTGCGGCGCACCATCTCTCCCTCGGACACGGAGGTGACCTGCGCGCCGAGGCCGGCGGCGCCACGGTTGACCCAGGTGCCCGGAGCGTCCGGGTTGGCGTAGAAGACCAGGTCCTGGGTGATGTAATCGGCGACGTACATGCCACGCTCGCCCGTGACCGTCAGCTGCCGCTTCTTGGTCGGCGTCAGCCAGTTGATGTCGAGCACGCCGACGACCCCGTTGCCGAACTTCATGATCCCGTTGAAGAGATCCTCGTGCTCGGTGTGGATGCGGCGCTCGGTCTCGGCGTAGATCCGGATCGGATCGTCGCCCACCAGGTAGCGGATGATGTCCAGGTCGTGCGGCCCCAGGTCGACCACCACGCCGACGTCGCGGATGCGCGCCGGGAACGGGCCGAGGCGCTGCGCGCTGATCTGGAAGATGCGGCCCAGCTCTCCGGCGTCGAGCCGCCGCTTGAGCTCGCGGACGGCGGGATTGAAGCGCTCGATGTGCCCCACCGTCAGCAGCCGCTCGGCCGCCTTCGCGGCGTCGATCATCTCGACCGCCTCCTGGCGCGTGGCGGCGATCGGCTTCTCCACGAGCACGTTCACCCCGGCGCGCAACGCAGCCAGCGCCACGGGAAGGTGCAGGGACGTCGGCGCCACGATGCTGACCAGGTCCAGCTCCTCCTCGGCCAGCATGCGTTCCAGGTCCGCGTACCCGCGCGCCCGACGCCCGGCGGTCGCGCGCTGGACGGCGGCCGGGTCGGGATCGGACACCGCCACCAGCTCCACCTCCGGGATCGCCTCGTCCCAGACGCGCACGTGGTTGCGGCCCATCATCCCGAGGCCGACGACGCCCGCCCGCAGCGGGCGCTGGTCGCTCATGCGCCCGCGTCCCCGGCGGCGATGGGGCCCAGCTCCTCGGCCGTCGCGTTGACGGCGGCGATGACCTCCGCGACCTCGTCGTCGCTCAGCGCCGGGTGGACGGGGATGCTCAGCACCTCGGCCGTGAGGCGATCGGTCACCGGATAGGACCCGTCGCCGTAGCCGAGCGCCAGGAACGGCTTCTGGCGGTGCACCGGGATCGGGTAGTAGATGGCGCTGCCCACGCCCCGCTCCTTCAGGCGCTCGGCGAACGCGTCACGCTCGTTCACCCGGATCGTGTACTGGTGGTAGACGTGCGTGACGCCGGGCCGCACGAACGGCGTGATCACGCCCCGCAGCTCCGCGTCGTAGCGTGCGGCGATGGCGCGGCGTCGGTCGTTGTACCCCGCCAGCTTCGGCAGCTGCGCCAGGCCGATGGCCGCCGCGATGTCGGTCATCCGGAAGTTGTAGCCCACGATGTCATGGTGGTAGCGGACCTTCATGCCGTGCTCGCGCAGCAGGCGGATGCGCTCGGCCAGCTCCGCGTCGTCGGTGGTGACCATGCCACCCTCGCCGGTGGTCATGTTCTTGGTCGGGTAGAAGCTGAACGTCCCGGCGCCCCACGTGCCGCTCTTGCGCCCGTCGACCGCGGCGCCGTGCGCCTGGGCCGCATCCTCGACCACGGCCAGACCGTGCCGCTCGGCGATCTCCGCGATGGCCGGCAGGTCCGCGGGCTGGCCGTAGAGGCTCACCGGCATGATGGCCCTGGTGCGCGCCGTGACCGCCGCCTCGATCTGCGCGGGGTCCATGGTGAAGTCGCGCTCGTCGATGTCGACGAACACCGGCCGCGCGCCGGTGTAGAGGATCGAGTTCGCGCTGGCGATGAAGGTGAACGGGACCGTGATGACCTCGTCTCCCTCGCCGACGCCGTAGCCGAGCAGCGCGAGGTGCAGCGCCGTGGTGCCGGAGCTCGTGGCGACGGCGTGGCCGGCGCCGACCATGGCCGCGAAGGCCTCCTCGAACTCGCGGACGCGCGGGCCCTGGGCCAGCGAGCCCGAGGCCATCGCGTCCCAGACGCGCTCCTTCTCCTCCTCACCCATCTGCGGGCGTGCGATCGGGATCATCGTGCGGTTGCCTCCTCCGGCATCGGCGCCGTGACGGCGCGCTGGTGGTGTCGTTCCAGCGCCGCCACGATCCGGGCGGCGGCGCGGCCGTCGCCGTACAGCGGCGGGCGCGGCTTGTCGCGGGACATGAAGTCGTCGTCGGCGAGGGCGGCGCGCAGCGCGCCCGGGTCGTCGTCCACCACGCGGTTCCATCCGGCGGCGACGGTCTCCACCCACTCCGTCTCCGAGCGAAGCGTGACGCACGGCACGCCCGACAGGTAGGCCTCCTTCTGGACGCCCCCGGAATCGGTGGCGATGGCGTGGGCCCGCGCCTCCAGCGCGACCATCTCCAGGTAGCCGACCGGCTCGACGGCGATCACGTTCGCGGGCAGGCCCTGGGCGCCGCGCTCCAGGATGGCCCGGGTGCGCGGGTGGACCGGGAAGATCACGGGCAGGTCGATCTCCAGGCCGGCCAGGATGCGGCGGAAGCGCTCGGGCTGGTCGACGTTCTCGGCCCGGTGCATGGTCAGCAGCACGTAGCGGTCGTGCTCGCGCGCCGCCGCCGGCAGGTGCTCGTCCGCGCGCGCCGCGGCCCACGCGTGCGCGTCGACCATGACGTCGCCGACCAGCTCGGCGCGGTCCGCCAGGCCCTCGCGGGCCAGGTGCTGCATGGCCGTCTCGGTCGGGGCAAGCACCAGATCCGACAGGTGGTCGGCCACGATCCGGTTGCGCTCCTCCGGCATGCGCAGGTTGAACGAGCGGAGGCCAGCCTCGACGTGGGCCAGCCACGGCCGGCGGCCATCGGGGTACGCGACCTTCGACGTCACGACGGCCGCGGCCAGCGTCGAGTTCGTGTCGCCGTAGACCAGGACGCCATCGGGCTCGCGCTCGAGCACCACCGGCTCCAGGCGCCGCAGCATCTCGCCGGTCATGGCGCCGTGCGAGCCGCTGCCGACCTCCAGGTTGACGTCCGGCTCCGGGATCTCCAGGTCGCGGAAGAAGGCGGCGCTCATGGCCTCGTCGTAGTGCTGGCCGGTGTGCACCAGCACCTCGTCGTGAGACACGCGCAGCACGCGGCTGACCGGCGCCGCCTTCACGAACTGGGGTCGCGCGCCGACGACGGTGAGGACCCTCACGCGACCTCCGGCGGGAACGCCTCGCCGCAGCGCGGGCAGGTCCCGTGGAACGGGGTCCCGTCGTCCGCGTCGCGCAGCGGCTGGCCGCAGGGGCAGGCGCTCCCCAGGCGGCGGGCCGGGTTGCCGACCACCAGCTCGTAGTCCGCCACGTCGCGCGTCACGACCGCGCCCGAGCCGACCATGGCCCAGCGGCCGATCGTCACACCGGGCAGGATCGTCGAGTTGGCGCCGAGGGCGGCACCTTGGCGGACCCGGATGGGGCCGACCTCCCAGTCGTCATCGGTCTTGAGCGAGCCATCCGGGTTGACGGCCCTCGGAATCAGGTCGTTGGTGAAGCACACGTGCGGACCGATGAAGACGCCGTCCTCGACCGTCACGCCGTGGTAGATGCTCACGTTGTTCTGGACCTTGACGTCGTCGCCCAGGACGACGTCGAAGTCCACGTACGCGTTCTTGCCGATGATGCAGCGCGCGCCGATGCGGGCGCGCTCACGCACCTGCGCCTGGTTCCAGATGCTGGTGCCGGGGCCGATCTCCGCCTCCGGCGAGACGTCCGCGGTCGGGTGGATGCGCACCTGCGCACGCTCGGCCATGTGATCTCCTTGGGGCCCGATCATTCTAGCCGGGCATCAGCCCTGGTCGAACTCCATGACCACGAGCAGGCGCTCGGCCGAGTGCACGTCGAATGCCGGGCGCACGAACGCCGTCCGGGTGAGGGCGTTGTCGTCCGTCTCGACGGCCTGGACCGTCCCGATCAGCAGCCCTCCGGGGAATCGCGAGGCCTCCTCGTCGGTGGTCAGGCCCGCGGTGACGATGGTGTCGCCGACCTCCACCGGCTCGGTCACGGGGATCTGGGTCATGATCAGCTGTCCGCCCGGCTGGCCACGCACCTCGCCGAGCGCGCGGCTGGCCTGGTCGAGGGCGATCACCCGCGACCGCGTGTCGACCACGAAGCGCACCGTGGCCGTGTCGTCGGTGACCGCCACCACCGTCCCGGCCAGCGCGCCGACCGCGTCCGCGTTGCCCACGACCGGCATCCCGACCCGCACCCCGTCGCGGGAGCCGGCGTCGATCCCGACCTCCCACGCGAAGTTGGACGGGTCGCGGCGGATGACGCGGACGGGCAGCGTCGTCATCTGCAGCGCCTCGCGGATGCCGAGCAGCTCGCGCAGCTCGGCGTTCTCGCGCGCCGCCTCGTTCAGCTCGGCGATCCGCTGCTCGGCGCCGTTCAGGTCGCGTCGCAGCTCGGCGTTCTCACTGCGCAGCCGGTCGATCTCGCCGATGGTGCCGAACAGCCCGGCCACGCCCTCCCCGAGGCCGCCGATCGCCGAGCGCACCGGGTCCAGCGCGCGGGTCGTCACCTGCTGCAGTGTGCGCGCCGGCTCCGTCGAGCTGGCCAGCAGCATGAGCAGGCTGGCGATGGTGAAGGCCGCGAACCACAGTCCGGCGCGACCGCGGCGGTGGTGGCTGGTCGGCCCGTACATGGAGCGGCTAGCGGCGCGATCGGATATCGCGATATACGATCGACCTCGGCGGGAGGCCCATCAGCGCGGGGCGCGGTGGTACTGCTCGCTGACCAGCACGCGCTCGAGCGTGTCGAGGTCCTCGAGCACGCGGCCGGTGCCACGCACCACGCACGTCAGCGGATCGTCGGCGATGTGCACCGGCATCTGGGTCGCCTCCGCCACGCGGCGGTCCAGCCCGGCGAGCAGCGCCCCGCCGCCGGCCAGCACGATCCCCTGGTCCATGATGTCGGCCACCAGCTCCGGCGGCGTCTCCTCGATCGTCTCCTTGATGGCATCGACGATCTGGACGATCGACGGCTCGAGGGCCTCCCGGATCTGCTCGCTGCTGACCTCCACGCTGCGTGGCAGCCCCGTCAGCAGGTCGCGGCCGCGGAAGGTGGTGGTCCGCTCGTCGCGGGCGTCGGGGTAGGCCGATCCGACCGCGATCTTGATCTCCTCCGCGGTCCGCTCCCCCATCAGCAGGTTGTATTCGCGACGGGCGAAGCTGACGATGTCGGCGTCCATCTCGTCGCCACCGATGCGGACGCTGCGCGCGACCACGATCCCGCCCAGGCTGACCACGGCCACCTCGGTGGTGCCGCCGCCGATGTCGACGATCAGGGATCCCGACGGCTCGGCCACCGGCAGCCCCGCGCCGATGGCGGCGGCCATGGGCTCCTCGATCAGCCGCGCCCAGCGTGCGCCGGCGTTGATGGTGGCGTCGCGGACGGCCCGCTTCTCGACCTCGGTGACGCCGGACGGGATGCCGACCAGCACCCGCGGCCGCGGCAGGCGGGCGTATCGGTCGTGCACCTTGTTGATGAAGTACCGGATCATCTGCTCGGTCACGTCGAAGTCGCTGATCACCCCGTCGCGCAGCGGCCGGATGGCGACGATGTTCGCCGGCGTGCGGCCGACCATGCGCTTCGCCTCGGCCCCGATGGCCAGCACGCGCTTGCTCCGGGTGTCCATGGCGACCACCGACGGCTCGCTGATGACGATGCCGCGGTTGCGAACGGTGACGAGCGTGTTCGCCGTCCCGAGGTCGATGCCGACGTCGTGGCTGAGGAGGCCGAGCAGGCCGTCGAAGAGTCCCAACTTCCCTCTCGAAGATGTGGTGATCGCCGGCCGGGCACCTGGACGGACTGACCGATGCGGTGCGCCCGTGCACCCCGGACGCGGCGCTACCCTACCACGCTGGTCCGCGTGCGCGGACCACGACGATCGGGTATGGCGACGCCCGCCCGACATCGTGCCGGACGGGCGGTCGAACCGTGCCGTGGGCCGTCAGTCCTCGTCGGTCTGCTCGACGGCAGAGGCGACCAGGACGTGCTCGCCGTCGTAGTCCGCGAGCGCCTCGTCATCGGGGGTCACCTCGGCCCCGGCGTCCTGCATGGCCTGGGCATCGAACTCGACGAGCGTGCCCTTGACGGCCACCAGGTCGTCATCGTCGATCTCCTGGAACACGACGTTCGCCTGGTTCACGACCAGCAGCGTCGCGCTCTCGTCGATGCCCGACAGCGTGAAGGCGTGGTCGTCGTCGAGCTCCTCGTCGACCTCGGCCGTCACGTAGATCTGCTGGCCGAGGAAGGTCTCCGGATCCTTCGTGAGCTCATCGATGTCCATGGCGGACTCGCGCCCGGGGTCGTCGCTTGCCGACATGCCCGCACTCGACGTCGATTCGGCTTCGACGCTCGCCGTGGCTTCTGCGGTTGCGGTTTCGGTGTCCTCGGTGGCTTCACTGCCGGTGGTCGCCGCGCAGGCGCTCAGCGCGAGGGTGAGTGCCGCCGCGAGGGTCAGGCGTGGGTGGATTCGAATCATGGGTGTGCCCCTTCGTGTGGTCATCTGCCTGGGCCTGGGGTGCCCCGCTGCTCGGCGATCGCCGGGCGGGCCACGCGATGCCGATGGACGGGGCGCAAGCGGGATGCCACGCCCGACCAACGATCCCGCACGGCGCACGTTTGTGCTTCTCTTTCACAAACGGTTCTGGTACGGTCGGGAGAGCACGACAACGCCGCCATCGCGCGCCACAGGAGGACCGACGTGGCCCCGTTCTTCCCCGACGTCCCCGACCGAATCGGCTTCGGTGGACTCGACTCCGACGACCCGTATCGCTTCAAGGTCTACGACCCCGATCGCCTGGTGCGCGGCACGCGCATGGAGGACCAGCTGCGCATCGCGGTCTGCCTCTGGCACTCGTTCAACTGGCCCGGCTCCGACGTGTTCGGGGTGGGCACCTTCGACCGCCCCTGGCTGTCCGCCGGCATGGAGCCGATGGACGCCGCGCGCGCGAAGCTCGACGCGGCCTTCGAGTTCCTCGAGAAGCTGGGCGTCCCCTTCTTCACATTCCACGACCGCGACGTCGCCCCGGAGGGCGCGACCTTCGCCGAGACGCGCGCCAACCTCGACGCGGTGGCCGCGGCCATCGAGTCGCACATGGAGCGCACCGGGCTGAAGCTGCTGTGGGGCACGGCCAACCTGTTCGGGCATCCTCGCTACGCCGCCGGCGCCGCGACCAACCCCGACCCCGAGGTGTTCGCGTACGCGGCGGCACAGGTCAAGGTGATGCTGGAGACCACGCATCGGCTCGGTGGCGCGAACTACGTCCTGTGGGGCGGGCGCGAGGGGTACGAGACCCTGCTCAACACCGACCTGCGGCGCGAGGAGGAGCAGCTGGCGCGCTTCCTGACGCTGGTGGCCGAGCACAAGCACGCCATCGGCTTCACCGGCCAGCTGCTGCTGGAGCCGAAGCCGCAGGAGCCGACCAAGCACCAGTACGACTACGACGTCGCCACCGTCGACGGCTTCCTCGTCCGCCACGACCTGGCTGACGAGTACCGGGTCAACATCGAGGCCAACCACGCCACGCTGGCCGGTCACTCCTTCCAGCACGAGGTCGCCACCGCGATCGGCCGCGGGATCTTCGGCAGCGTCGACATGAACCGCGGCGACTACCAGAACGGGTGGGACACCGACCAGTTCCCCAACTCGGTGGACGAGCTGGCGCTGGCGGTCTACGAGATCCTGCGCGGCGGGGGCTTCGCCGGCGGCGGCGGCTTCAACTTCGACGCCAAGCTGCGCCGCCAGAGCCTGGACCGCACCGACCTGTTCCACGCCCACATCGGCGGCATCGACACGCTGGCGCGCGCGCTGCTGGTGGCGGCCGACATGCTGGAGGCCGGTGACCTGGAGCGGCTGCGCACCGACCGATACGCCGGCTGGGACGACGGCCTGGGCGCGGAGCTGCTGGGCGGCGGCGTGTCGCTGGCCGAGATCGAGAGCCGCGTGGTCGACGAGCGGATCGAGCCTCGCCCGCGCTCGGGCGCGCAGGAGCGACTGGAGAACATCGTCAACCAGCACATCTGGGCCGTCGACCGGGAGCGCTGAGGTGGCGTCGCTGGTCCTCGGGATCGACGTCTCGACCACCGCCACCAAGGCGATCCTCGTGGACGGGGCCGGGGCCGTGCGCGGTATCGGCGTGGCCGAGTACCCGTACGCGACGCCGCGGCCGCAGTGGTCGGAACAGGACCCTGACCTGTGGTGGGCCGGCACGCAGGCGGCCATCCGTGCCGCGCTGGCCGACGCCGGCGTCGATGCGGGCGAGGTGGCGGCCGTCGGCCTGACCGGGCAGATGCACGGCTCGGTCCTCCTGGACGCGGCCGACCGGCCGGTGCGGCCCGCCATCCTGTGGAACGATCAGCGGACGGCGGCGGAGTGCGACGCCATCCGGGCGGCCCTGGGTCGCGAGCGGCTGATCCGGATCACCGGGAACGACGCGCTGACCGGCTTCACCGCGCCGAAGCTGCTGTGGGTCCGCGCACACGAGCCCGACGCGTGGGCGCGGGTCACCGGGGTGATGCTGCCGAAGGACTTCGTCCGGCTCCGGCTGACCGGCGAGCGGGCCGTCGACAAGGCCGACGGCGCCGGCACGCTGCTGTTCGACCTGGCCCGCCGCGACTGGTCGGCGGAGGTGCTGGCGGCGCTCGAGCTGGATTCCGCGCTCTTCCCGCCGACCTTCGAGGGACCCGTCGTCACGGGCGCGGTGACGGCCGCGGCCGCCGAGGCCACCGGCCTGCGGGCGGGGACGCCTGTCGTGGGGGGCGGCGGTGACCAATCCGCGAACGCCGTCGGTGTCGGCGTGGTCGACCCGGGCAGCGCGGCGCTGTCCCTCGGAACCTCCGGCGTCGTGTTCGCCGCCACCGACCGCCCGCTGTACGAGCCGGACGGCCGCGTCCACGCCTTCTGCCACGCCGTCCCCGACCGATGGCACCTGATGTCGGTGATGCTCTCGGCGGCCGGCAGCTTCCGCTGGTTCCGCGACGCCCTCGCGCCGGGGGTCGACTTCGGCGACCTGGCCGGCGAAGCGGCCGACATCGCGCCCGGCAGCGACGGCCTGCTCTTCCTCCCCTACCTGACCGGCGAGCGCAGCCCGCATCCCGATCCGCTGGCGCGCGGGGCCTTCGTCGGCCTGACCGTGGGCCACGACCGGCGCCACCTGACCCGCGCCGTGCTCGAGGGCGTGGCGTTCGGCCTGCGCGACGGCCTCGACCTGATGCGCGACGCGGGCATGCCCCTCCCCGACCGGCTCCGCGCGTCCGGCGGCGGCACGGCCAGCCCGGTGTGGCGCCAGATCCTGGCCGACGTCCTGGGCATGGAGCTGGTCGGGCTGGGAACGACCGAGGGCGCGGCGTACGGGGCGGCCCTGCTGGCGACGCCGGCGGCCGGGCTCTTCGGATCGGTGGCGGAGGCCGTGGCCGAGGTGGTGAGCGTCACGCCGATGGCGCGGCCGGGGCCGGCCGCCGCTCGCTATGCCGAGCTGCACGCGACCTACCGCGAGCTGTACCCGGCGCTGGCGCCGATCTTCCCGCGCCTGTGACCGCGCGCGGGCGCCCGATGGCGCCCGCATCGGCCCCGGGCGTCAACGCAGGGCGGCGAGCTCCTCCTGGGTGACGTCGCCGGGGCGCTTGCCCAGGATGATCATGCCCAGGACGGCATCGGTGTCGACGTCGTCCTTGCGGACCGTGTCGACGATGCGGCCGTGGTACATGACGCTGATCCGGTCCGACAGGTCGTACACGTCGTGGATGTCGTGGCTGATGAGGAAGATGCCCAGGCCCTCCTCCTTCAGCTGGCGGATCAGGTTGCGCACCTGCGCCGTCTCGGCCGGTCCCAGCGCGGCGGTGGGCTCGTCCATGATCAGGATCTTGGCGTTGAACTGGACCGCGCGGGCGATGGCGACCGATTGGCGCTGCCCGCCGGAGAGGGAGACCACCGGCGTCTTGAAGTTCTGGAAGTTCGGGTTGAGGCGGCCCATCACCCCGCGCGTCGCGTTCTCCATGGCGCTGTCGTCCAGCGAGCCGACGCCGATGGTGAGCTCGCGACCCAGGAACACGTTCGCGGGCGCGTCCAGGTTGTCCGCCAGGGCCAGGGTCTGGTAGATCGTCTCGATGCCGTAGGCCTTCGCTTCACGCGGGTTCGCCAGGTGGGCGCGCTCCCCGCACACGAAGACCTCGCCGGAGTCGGGGACCAGCGCGCCGGACAGCACCTTCATCAGCGTCGACTTCCCGGCGCCGTTGCCGCCGACGAGGCCGACGATCTCCCCCTCGTGCAGATCGATGTTCACGCCGGCCACGGCGTGCACGCCACCGAACGAGACGCGGATGTCGCGCATCTCGACGAGCGGCTGGGACGCGGGTTCCGCCTGACGGGCTGCGGTCACGGGATGCCTCCCTCCGATGCTCGCGGGCTCACCTGGCGGCCCGCCGACGGTTCCAGGTGTCGAAGGCGACGGCCAGGATGAGGACGATGCCGGCCACCACGTTCTGGCCGGGCGAGTTGACGCCGATGAAGCTCAGCCCGTACGAGAGCGCCTGCATCACGAACGCGCCGAGCACCGCGCCGGGAATGGTGCCGATGCCACCGGCGAACGAGGTGCCGCCGACCACGGCGGCAGCGATGACGTACAGCTCGTAGCTGTTGCCGATGTCGAGCGTCGCGCCGTTGAGGCGCGCCGCCACGACGGCCGCCGAGAGGGCGGCCAGGATGCCCATGACCACGAAGGTCAGCAGGATCGTGCGACGGGTGTTGATGCCCGCCAGCTCGGCGGCGTCGGGATTGCCGCCATACGCGTACACGTAGCGTCCGAAGCGGCGCCGCGTCGCGATCCAGGTCATGACCACGGTCACCGCGATGAGGAGGATGACCGGCAGCGGGAAGCCGGCCGGCACCTTGAGCCCGCCGGGCGGCTCGACGATGCCGTGCTCCTGCGCGTACTGCGTCGCGAGACCCGGCGGCAGGTAGTTGCCGTTCGCGAAGGCGGCCAGGCCGAGCATGGCCGCGCAGCCCAGGGCGCCGATGGCCACCTCGGCCCAGACCGGCCGCACCGGGAAGCCGAAGCGGCGTCGCTGGCGTCGCCCGTTCCAGAGCGCGAAGACGACGAAGGCACAGCCGAGGGCGCCGATCGCCCAGGTGAGCAGCTCGCCGATGGAGCCGCGGCCGCCGCCGCCCAGCAGCTGGAAGGTGGGGTCGAGGCGCGTCACCGCCGCCCCGTTGGAGAAGTACCAGATGGCGCCGCGGATGGACAGCAGGCCACCCAGGGTCACGACGAAGGAGGGGACGCCGATGTAGGCGATGATGAAGCCCTGGAGCGCCCCGAAGGCGGCGCCCACGACGATCCCGATGAGCAGCGCGATCAGCCAGCGGAACGGGAAGTCGACCCCCATGCCGAGGACGTTCGGCAGCCAGTCGGTCATGAGCATGGCGTAGGTCATGGCGATGATCCCGGTCAGGGATCCGACCGACAGGTCGATGTTGCGCGAGACGATGACGAGCACCATGCCGGTCGCCAGGATCGCCACCGGGATGGCCTGGACCGCCAGGGTGACCATGTTGGCGGGACTGAAGAACCCGCTGTCGAGGAGCTGGAAGCCGATGAGGATGACGGCCAGCGCCACCAGCATTCCGAACAGGCGAACGTCGATCTCGGTGGCCGAGAGCGCCTCGCGCAGGCGCGCCGCGGACGTCGTCGTCCGCGTCTCGCCGGGTACCGGTGCCGTATCTGCCACGTTCGCCATGAGGACCCTCCTCCTCACCTCGGACGATGTGGCCTGCGCCCCCGGGTGCCGGAGGCGCAGGCGGTTGCATCGGTCACAGCATCGGGCGTGTGACTCCTACTGGCAGGCGTCGAAGCCCGGATCGCCCTCCTTCACGTCGGCACAGATCTCGTCCTTGGTCACGTACCAGCCGGCGTCCATCACCGTGCCGAGATCGGCGGCGGTGAGCGGGGTCGGCTGCAGGATCAGGGACTTGACGGTGTTCCCGCCCGGCGTGTCGAAGTCGGTCGGGCTGTTGCCGTCGAGCGGTGCCACCGACGACTCGATGTCGATCGCGATGTCGGTCACGGCCGTGCCCTGGCACAGCTGGATGGCGGCCTGCCCGGCAGCCTTGCCGAGCTCGTTGGCGTTCTTCCAGACGTCGACGAACTGCTTGCCCAGCGCGACGTTGTTCAGGTTCGCGCCGTCGCCGTCCTGCCCGCTGAGCGGCGGGAAGCCGTACGACTTGGCCTCGAGGGCCGCGACCACGCCGAGGGCGGTGCTGTCGTTCTCCGCCAGGATGGCGTCGATCGTCACACCGTCAGCGTTGGCCTTGTCGATGATGGCCTCCATGTTGTTCTGGGCGGTCTGGGTGTCCCACGCATCGGTGTAGGTCCCGTAGTCGTCCGGCCAGGTGCCGCTGCCGCCCTCGGGGCCGTTCAGGATGGTGATGTCACCCGAGTCGACCTTGTCCTTGAGGCCGGCCTCGTCCCAGCCCTGGGGCAGGAAGGTCGAGGCGTTCGGGTCGCCCGGGTCGCCCTTGATGAGCACGTAGTTGCCCGAGGGCACCTCGTTCAGGACGGCCTCCGCCTGCGCCTTGCCGACGCCGACGTTGTTGAAGGTGATGTACAGGATGTCCGGATCCTCGATCAGCCGGTCGTAGGCGATGACCGGGATCCCGTTGTCCTTGGCCTCCTGCAGCCCCGGCAGGACCGCGTTCTGGTCCTGGGCCAGCAGGATGAGGACGTCCGCGCCCTGACCGATCAGGTTGCTGATGTCGGTCAGCTGCTGCTCGCTGCTCAGGTCCGCATCGGCGTCGATGTACGTGCCGCCGGCGTCCTCGACGACCTTCTGGATGTTCGGCTTGTCGGCAGCCGCCCAGCGCGGCTGCTGGAAGTTGTTCCACGACACGGCGATGGTGCATTCGCCCGTGCCGCCGCTGCCGCCCGAGGTCGCCGGCTGCGAGGCCGACTCCGAGCCGGACTGCGAGCCCGTCCCGGTTCCGCACGCCGCGAGCACGACGGCCAGCACGGCCAAGAGGGCCGCAAGCCTCCGGATCACCATTGAGATTCCTCCGTTCCAGGTGTCAGGCCATCCCGGGGGATGGCGTGCCAGCACAAGGCTACTCTGCTGTCAAATCCCTCCTCGTCGCGCTCCGGGATCGCCGCCTGCAGCGGCGTGGATCGTGGAACCGCCCGACGGCGGAACGTCGCCACATCACGCGCTCACCAGCACGGCGGGCGACCGGAGACGAAGCTGCAGCGCGGCGTCCGCGAGCAGCGGCTCGAAGGCGAGCTCGGCGGCGCCGAGGGTCGGCGCATCCTCCCCCAGCGCGCCCGGCACCAGGCGCAGGTGCTCCCGCGCCGGCGGCAGGGCATAGACCGATACGGCCTCGTCGACGGTGCGCGACACAAGCGGGTAGAGCCGCTCCAGGACCCCGCCGACGACGACCAGCTGCGGATTGAGGATGTTGACCAGCGAGGCGATGCCGATGCCCAACCAGCGCCCGACCTCGTCGACGGCCGCGCGCGCTCGCGGGTCGGCGGCGTTGGCGGCCGCGATCACCTGGCCGATGGCCTCCCGGCCGCCGTCCGGCGCGAGGCCGGCCCGAACGAGCAGGGCCCGCTCGCCGATCTCGGTCTCCCAGCAGCCCCGCGATCCGCAGGCGCAGGCCTGGCCGTCCGGGTTCACCGGCATGTGGCCGATCTCCCCCGCGTAGCCATCGACGCCGATGAGGGGGCGGCCGTCCACGAGCATGTTGCCGCCGACGCCGACCTCGCCCATCACGTACAGCACCTGGTCGACCCCGATGGCCGCGCCGCGCCGGTGCTCGGCCAGCCCCCCGAGGTCCGCCTCGTTGGCGACCCACACCGGTGCCACGACCGGCAGCGCCTCACGCAGGCGTTCCGCCAGCGGGACGTCCCGCCAGCCCAGGTTGGGGGCCATGCGCACCAGCCCGTCGCTGCGACGCACGATCCCGGCGACCGCGACGCCGACCCCCACCAGCGCATCGTGGTCGACGTCCCGCAGCATCGGGCGGACGAGCTCGACCAGGTCGTCGACGATGGCCTCGACCGAGAGGTGTCCCCGGGGCCGGTCCACGCGCGCCAGCTGGTGCACCGTGCCGCCGAAGCCGACCAGGGCCGCCGCCAGCGAGTCGACGTTCACCTCCAGCGCGATGGCCACGGCGCCGCGGGCGTTGGGCTGGACGATGGGCGATGGACGACCCGGCGTGCCGGCCGGCTGGTTCGGGACCTCCGTCACCAGGCCGCCGGCCACGAGCTCGCCGATGAGGCCGCGGATGGCGGAGCGGGTGAGGCCGGTGAGCCCGACCAGGTCCGATCGGGACAGGGGACCGCGGACGTGGAGCTCACGGACGATGGCGCTCAGATTCGAGCGCCGAACCGTCTCGCTGCGCTGTCCAACGAGGTCACCCGGCACGGACACGAAAGATTTGTGTTCCTCTTTCTCAAACGTTTGGAGTAGAGTCGTACAATCCGTCGGCGCGTGTCAATAGACCGACGGCCCGAGCTGCCCTGCGCGCGCAACCGATGGAGCTCGGCTGGTGACGCGGGCGAGGAACGGAGGAGATGGACAGCCTTCGCGGACGCGTGGCGCTGATCACCGGCGCCAGCCGCGGCATCGGCGCCGCAACCGCTCGCACGCTGCACGCGGCGGGGATGCGCATCGGCCTCGTCTCGCGCAGCGGCGACGACCTGGGCCTGCCCGAGGCGATCGGGATCACCGCGGACGTGCGCGAGGCCGCGTCGATGCAGCGGGCCGCCGACGAGCTCGCCGAACGGTTCGGCGGCATCGACGTGCTGGTGGTGAACGCCGGCGTCGGTGCCTACGGTCCGATCCTCGACCTCCCGGAGGAGCACATCGAGGAGATGGTCGAGGTCAACGTGAAGGGCGCGATCCACGCGGTGCGTGCCGCGCTGCCGCACCTGCTGCGCAGCCCGGCAGCGGACGTCGTGACGGTCGCCAGCGAGGCCGGGCGGCGAGGGCTTCCCAACGAGGCCGTCTACTGCGCCACCAAGTTCGCGCAGGTCGGGCTGACCGCGGCGCTCGACCACGAGCTGCGCGAGCGCGGCATTCGCTGCACCAGCGTCTGCCCCGGCGGCGTGGCGACCGACTTCGCCATGGGACGCGGCCGCACGCCGGACATGCCGGCGCTGGCCGGCATGATGCGTCCCGAGGACGTCGCGGAGGCGGTGCTGTGGGTGCTGACCCGGCCACGGACGCATCGGATCCTGGAGGTCGCCTTCCGTCCCGTCACCGAGCCGTCCTGGGGCTGAGTCGATGAGCGTGCTGCGCTGGGGCATCCTCTCCACCGCGGCCATCGGCCGCAAGGTGATCCCCGGCATCCAGGGCGCCGGCAACTGCGAGGTGGTGGCCATCGCCTCGCGTGACCCCGAGCGCGGGCGCCGGGTCGCCGCGGAGCGTGCCATCCCGACCGTCCACGGCTCGTACGAGGCGCTGCTGGCCGACCCGACCGTCGACGCCGTCTACATCCCGCTCCCCAACCACCTCCACGCCGAGTGGGCCATCGCCGCCGCGCGCTCCGGGAAGCACGTGCTGTGCGAGAAGCCGCTGGCCCTGACCGCCGCCGACGCCGAGCGCATGATCGAGGCGGCCGATGCGGCCGGGGTCAAGCTGATGGAGGCGTTCATGTACCGCCACCATCCCTCGTGGGTGGCGGTGCGCGAGCTGGTGGCGGCGGGACGCATCGGCTCGCTGCTGGCGGTCCAGAGCTGGTTCAGCTTCTTCAACGACGACCCGGCGAACATCCGCAACATCGCCGCCGCCGGTGGCGGCGCGCTGTACGACATCGGCTGCTACTGCATCAACCTGTCGCGCATGCTGTTCGGCGCCGAGCCGACCCGCGTGACCGGCGCCCTGCACCGCGATCCAGTCGACGGGACCGATACGCTGACCAGCGCGATCCTGGAGTTCGCGTCCGGCCTGGCGAGCTTCACCGTCTCGACACGAGCCGAGGACGACCAGCGCGTCCACGTGCACGGCACGACCGGGCGCATCAGCGTCGAGATCCCGTTCAACATCCCGCCCGACCGGCCGACGCGCATCCACCTCGTCGCCGGCGGCGACCCGCCGGTCGCGCCGCACGTCGAGACGCTCACCTTCGACCCGGCGGACCCGTATACCGCGGAGGCGGCGGCCTTCGCCGGTGCGGTGCTCGAGGATCGACCCGTCCCGGTTCCGCCGACCGACGCCGTTGCCAACCTGCGGGTGATCGAGACCATCTTCGGTGCTGCGGAGGGCAGCTGAGGAGGAAGCCATGCCGAGCCCCCGGTCGCGCTGGGCGACCCTGGCCACCGTCCTCGCGGTGGGCGTCCTCGTCGCGAGCGGCGTCCTCGCCGTCATCCGGCCGTGGGGCGCCTACCGCGCCTGTGCCGCGGACACGCAGCATCCCGAGTGGAGCGTCGCCCGGCGCTGGGACGAGGCGCTGCTCGACGCCATCCGTCGAGCGCTGCCCGCACCGACGGTCCACGCCCGCAACCTGTACCACACCTCGGCCGCCATGTGGGACGCGTGGGCCGCCTACGACCCGGTCGCGACGGGCGTGTTCGTCACCGAGAAGCACTCGGCGCCCGACGTCGCCGCCGCGCGGGACGAGGCGATCAGCTACGCCGCCTACCGGCTCCTGACGTCGCGCTACATCAACGCCGTCGGCGGCAACGAGTCGCTCTCCGAGTTCGCGGACCTGATGGACTCGCTGTGCTACCCGCTCGAGGTCACCACGACCGAGGGCGACACGCCGGCGGCGCTGGGCAACCGCATCGCGGCGTCGATCCTGGCCGCGGTCGCCGACGACGGGTCGAACGAGGCCGGGGGCTACGCGCCGGTCGGCTACGAGCCGGTCAACCCGCCGCTGGTGGTGGCCGGCGACCAGATCTCCATGACCGATCCGAACCGCTGGCAGCCGCTCCAGATCGAGCACATGATCAGCCAGAACGGCATCCCGGTGACCAACGGCGTGCAGCAGGCCATCGGCCCGCAGTGGGGGCACGTCGCCTCGTTCGCCATCCCGCCCGGTGGGCAGGACGGCATGCCGATGGACCCCGGTCCCCCGCCGGCCTTCGGCAGCGACGCGTACCGGGAGCAGGCCGTCGAGGTGATCCGGCTGTCGAGCGAGCTCGACCCGTCCGATCCGACGACCATCGACGTGTCGCCGGCGTCGATCGGCGGCAACGACCTGGGCACGAACGACGGCCACGGCTACGAGGTGAACCCGGTCACCGGCGCGCCCTACCAGCCGGAGGTGGTGCTGCGGGCGGACTTCGGTCGGGTGATGGCCGAGTTCTGGGCCGACGGGCCGAAGTCGGAGACGCCGCCGGGCCACTGGAACGTGATCGCCAACCACGTCGGCGACGAGCTCGGCGACGACCTGCGCATCGGCGGCGAGGGTCCCGTGGTCGACCGGCTGGAGTGGGACGTCAAGACGTACCTGGCCCTGAACGGCGCCGTGCACGACGCCGCCATCGCGGCCTGGGGCCTCAAGGGCTACTACGACTCGGTGCGGCCGATCTCGATGATCCGCTACATGGGCAGCCTAGGCCAGTCCTCGGACCCGGACGGGCCGTCCTACGACCCGGACGGCCTGCCGCTGGTCGATGGGCTCATCGAGGTCATCACCGACGAGACGACGAAGCCCGGCGGCCGGCACCAGGCACTGGCCGGCCACGAGGGGGAGATCGCCATTCGCGCCTGGGCCGGCAACCCGGCCGACCCGAAGACCGAGGTCGGCGGCGTGACCTGGATCCGCGCCGTGGAGTGGGTCCCGTACCAGCTGCCGACCTTCGTGACGCCGTCGTTCCCCGGCTACGTGTCCGGCCACAGCACCTTCAGCCGAGCGGCGGCCGAGGTGATGACGCGCATGACCGGCAGTCCCTACTTCCCGGGCGGCGTGAGCGGCTACACCATCGAGGCCGGCTCGCTCGACTTCGAGAAGGGGCCGAGCACCGACATCCGGCTCGAGTGGGCGACCTACGACGACGCCGCCGACCAGGCCGGGCGGTCGCGGCTGTGGGGCGGGATCCACATCAGCGCCGACGACTTCAGCGGCCGCCGCATCGGCGCCGCCTGCGGCACCGCGGCCTGGACGCGCGCCTCCGCCCACTTCTCCGGCGCCGCCACGGGGTCGTGAGGCGCATCGGTTGAGGCTCCGCCGCGTCGCGCCCGTGGCCGCCGTGGCGGTGGTGCTCGCCGGCGCGTCCGGCGCCTGGCTCCTGCTCGGCAACCGGTCGTCGACGCCGACGGCCGCGCTGGGTGCCCCGCACTTCGTGGATGAGGCCGCCTCGAGCGGCGTGGACCATACCTACGACGGCGGCTCGCCGTTCTTCGTGGGCGGTGGCCTGGCCACCCTCGACTGCAATGCCGACGCGCTGCCCGACCTCTACCTCGCCGGGGGGAGCAACCCGGCGGCGCTGTACCGCAACGGCAGCGCGGTGGGCGGCGCGCTCCGCTTCGAGCACCTGACCGATGCCGTCACCGACCTCACCGACGTCACCGGTGCCTACCCGCTCGACATCGACGGCGACGGGGTGACCGACCTGGCAGTCCTGCGGGTGGGCGAGAACGTGCTGCTGCGCGGTCTCGGCGACTGCCGTTTCGAGCGCGCCAACGAACGCTG
>DASSOH010000122.1:0-6957 GCA_035700865.1 Candidatus Limnocylindria bacterium
CGGCGCGGCGGCGCGGCGGCGCGGCGGCGCGGCGGCACCTGAGGTCAGCCGCTGATCTCCAGGCGCACGCAGACGTTCTCGGCCGCGTTCCCGGTGCACAGCCGCCACGAGCCTGACTCGGCCACGTCCGGGATGACGACCCGGTCGGGCCCCGGTCCGCCCATGCCCACGTCCTCGACGGAGACATCCTCCCGATCTGCGCCGAACCACTGCGGCACACCGCCGTTCGCATCGGACAGGAGCAGGTAGCGGTAGACCCAGGTCGAACCGACCTCCTGCTCCAGGACGAACATGATCCCGCGCACCATCTGGTCCGGGAACCGGAGCTCGACGACTTCACCGGGCGCCGCCATCTCTCGGTCGGCAACCATCGAGGCGGGACGGAACACGGCCGCCGCATCGTGCGGCGTGCCAACCGGGATCACGGACCCGCAAGCCGCCAGCGTGGCGCCAAGGAACAGGGCGGCGGCCAGCCGCCGCATCGGTCAGTCCTCCTCGACGACCCGGAGGTGCAGCTCGTCCAGCTGACCGGCGGCCACCGGCGACGGGGCACGCATCATCAGGTCCGAGCCGGACTGCGTCTTCGGGAAGGCCATCACCTCGCGGATGTTGTCCGCGCTGGCGAGCAGGGCCGCCCAGCGGTCGATCCCGAGCGCGATCCCGCCGTGGGGCGGCGCCCCGTACTCGAGGGCGTCCAGCAGCGCGCCGAACTCGTCGCGCATGCCCTCGATGGAGTGGCCCATCAGCGCGAAGGCCCGCTCCAGCAACGGCCGCTGGTGGATCCGGACCGATCCGCCGCCCAGCTCCCAGCCGTTGAGCGCCAGGTCGTACTGCTGCGCGCGCACGGAGCCCGGATCCGACTCGATCCGCTCCACGTCCTCGGGCACCGGGGCGCTGAACGGGTTGTGCGTCGCGTCCCAGCGCTGGCCGTCGGCATCCCAGGTGAACATCGGGAAGCGGTGAACCCACACGTAGGCCAGGACCGATGCGTCCCGCAGGCCGAGCCGCTCCCCCATCTCGAGCCGCAGCCGACCGAGCGCCTCCGCCGCCGCGATCCGATCGGCGTCCGCCACGATCAGCAGCAGGTCGTTAGGCTCGCCACCCAGGGCCTCGCGAACGGACGCCTCGGCGGGACCGAGGAACTTCGCCGCCGGCCCGTGCAGCGCGCCGTCGGCCTGGACCGCCAGGTGGACGAGGCCCCTCGCCCCACCGCGCTTGGCGAGGTCGATGAGCTCGTCCAGCTGCCTGCGCGTGGAGTCGCCGCACCCGGGCGCTCGGATGCCCAGCACCGCGCCGCCGGCCGCGATCGGCTCGGCGAAGACGCGGAAGTCGACGCCGCGCACGACCTCGGTCAGCTCGACGAGCTCGAGACCGAACCGGATGTCCGGCTTGTCGGAGCCGTAGCGGGCCATCGCCTTGTCGTACGTGAGCCGCGGGAACGGCTCGACCAGGATCGGCCGCTCGGGCGTCACCTCGCGCGAGACGGCGATCACGGCGCGCTCCACGGCGGCCATCACATCGGCCTCCTGCACGAAGCTCATCTCCAGGTCGAGCTGGGTGAACTCCGGCTGGCGGTCGCCGCGCAGGTCCTCGTCGCGGTAGCAGCGGGCGAGCTGGTAGTAGCGGTCGTAGCCGGCGACCATGAGCAGCTGCTTCAGCTGCTGCGGGGATTGCGGCAAGGCGTAGAACTCGCCCGGCTGCAGGCGAGACGGAACCACGAAGTCGCGCGCCCCCTCCGGCGTGGAGCGGATGAGGGTCGGCGTCTCCACGTCGACGAAGCCATCAGCCTCGAGCGTGCGACGGATCGCGCCCGAGAGGCGCGCGCGCAGCACGATGCGATCCCGCATCGGCGGACGGCGCAGGTCCAGGTACCGATAGCGCAGGCGCAGGCCCTCGTCGAGGCCCGGCTGCTCCTCGTTGATGTAGAACGGCGGCACCTTGGACGGGTTGAGCACGGTGAACCGATCCACCGCCACCTCGACCTCGCCCGTCGCCAGCTCGGCGTTGGTCGTGCCCTCCGGCCGATGCCGCACCACGCCCTCGGCCTGCACCACCCACTCGTTGCGGGCCGGCTCGGCGGCCGCGTGGGCATCGGGGCCCTCCTCCGCGTTGGTCACCACCTGGGTGATGCCGTGGCGGTCGCGCAGGTCGAAGAAGGCGAGGTGACCGTGATCGCGACGGCGATGAATCCAGCCGGCCAGCGTGACGCGCCGGCCGACATCGGCCGCGCGCAGCTCGCCGCAGGTGTGCGTTCGGAAGGCGGTGCTCATGGGAGTCCGCATCGTATCGGAAATCCGCGGCGTGGCATGCTTCGCGACCGATGACGACCCTCTCGCGCGCCGAGCGGCTCCAGGCCCTGCCGCTCGCCCTGCGCTCCCAGCAGTCGATCGGTCCGCTGTCCCTGCCGGTGACGCTGGGCCTGCTCGTCGGCTTCCTCGCCTCCTTCCTGGCCGACGCGTTCCTCTTCGACCAGCTGCGGACCCCGTGGCGACAGGCGGTCGACGGGCTCGTCTTCGCCGTGGTGGCCGCGCCGGTCTGGATCGGCGTACAGCGGCGCGACGTGCGGTCCGCGATCGACGCGCTCACCTGGCTGAACGGCTGGGAGACGGAGCGCTGGCAGGACGAGCTGGGACGGCGCCTCGCCGCGGTCCCTCGCTCCACGCCGGAGCTGCTGGAGGCGCTGCCGGACACGATGGGGCTGCGTCCGCTGCGCATCGAGCTGCTGGGCGTCCGCGGCGAGATGGACGACGCGTGGCGCCGCCTGGAGAACCTTCCGGCCGACACGCCGTGGCAGCGGTTCGAGCGTGCCTGGCTCACCGAGTGGCTGCTGTGGCTGAGCGGCGGTCCGTCGCAGGTCGCCGAGATGGAGGCCGCGGCCCGCGCCATGCCGGCGGACGACGAGCGTGGACTGGTGGCGCGCGCCATGGTCGCGGCACAGCGTTCTCGTCGCGCCGCCGTGTCCGGCGGCGACGTGGTGGCCCCGCTGGCGAGCGTCCGGCCCGCCCTGGGCAGCCGGCCGGCTCGCTACACCCTGGGCTACCGGACGGGCGTCGTCCTCTCGGTGCTGATGGTCAGCTTCGTGGCGGTGGCGGCCGTGATGCTGACCGCCGCCATCATTCGGTGAGGGGCTCGACCCGCGCCACGACGTCGGCCACGGGCACGGTTTCCTGCTCCCCCGTCTCCAGGTTCTTGAGGCCGACCCGCCAGGTCGCGGTCTCGTCCCCGACGATGACGGCCCACCGCGCGCCGACCTTGGCGGCCGACTCGAGCTGCTTGCCGAGCTTGCGAGCCGAGCCGTCGGGCCGCACCGCCAGTCCCGCGTCGCGCAGCGCGGCGGCCACGCGCAGGCGGTCGGCCACGTCCTCCGCCGATGTCCCGACCACCGCGACCAGCGGGCCGCCATCGGGAATGGCCACACCCTGCTCCTCCATCGCCAGCACGGTCCGGTCCAGCCCGATGCCGAACCCGATGCCCGGCGTGGGACGCCCACCCAGCAGCTCCGCCAGGCCGTCGTAGCGGCCCCCGCCCCCGAGTGCCTGCTGCTGCCCCTCGCGCCCGGCGATGACGAACTCGAACGTCGTGCGGGTGTAGTAGTCGAGGCCGCGGACCAGCCGATGGTCGACCACGTGGCGCAGGCCGAGGGCGTCCAGCAGGTCGAGCACGGAGCGGAAGTGCGCCCGGCACGCGTCGCACAGGTGGTCGGTCGACTTCGGCGCGGCCGCGGCCAGTCCCTCGTCGAGCTGCTTGTCGTCCAGCACGCGCAGCGGGTTGACCTCGAGCCGGCGGCGGGCGTCCTCGCTCAGCGCATCGGCATGCTGCCCGAAGTAGTCGACCAGCGCCTGCCGGTACGCGGGACGGCAGGCGGCGTCACCGATGGAGTTGACGTGCGCGACCACGTCGTGCAGGCCCACCTCCGCGTAGAACCGATGGGCGAGCTCGATCAGCTCCGCGTCGACCAGCGGTCCCGGATCGCCGAGGACCTCGACGTCCCACTGCGTGAACTGGCGGTAGCGACCGGCCTGCGGCCGGTCGTAGCGGAACATCGGCCCGATCATGGTCAGGCGCAGCGGCCCGGGTCGCACGTGCATGCCGTGCTCGACGTAGGCGCGGACGATCCCCGCCGTCGGTTCCGGACGGAGCGCCCACTCGGCCTGCTCCTCGTCGCTGCCCGCCGCCCCGCCGACGCGGAACATCTCCTTCTCCACCGCGTCGCTGGACTCGCCGAGGCCGCGCGCGAAGAGCTCGACCCGCTCGAACAGCGGGATGTCGACCCGGTCGAAGGCGTAGCGCCGCGCCAGGTCGCGCGCGACGGTCTCCACGCTCGTCCAGGCCGCCGCGTCCTCGGGGAGCAGGTCGCGCGTGCCGCGCGGGGCGGTGATGGTCTTGGGCATGGCGTGGAGTCTATCGGCCCCGCAGGTCGATCAGGCGTCGCTGCCGGCGGCTCGTCTCGGCCGCGAAGGCCATCAGGTGGCTCTCCAGCGACGTGGCGAGCGAGGTCCGGCCCTCGCGCTCGGCTTCCGGCTCCCCGTCTCGCCGCGCACGGAGCCGGTCGATCACGTCGTCCAGCATCGCGTCGTCGCCGCCGCCGTGGCCGTCGGTCCTCGGCGGCGTGGCCGTCAGCGTGATCGTCTCGTCGCCCCGCAGCGTGCTGCGGCCGGCGTCGTCCCGGTCCCAGGCGCCCGGCCGGGCGTCCCCGCCGGGCAGGAAGCGGCGGATCTCGATCTCGCCGGTGTCCAGGCGTCCCCGCAGCTCGCCGCGCGTGCCGTTGAGGGTGATGGTGCGCGTGTTGTCGGCGGTCAGCCCGTTGACCATCAGCGTCGCCCGGACGCCGTTCGCGAACTCCAGCGTCGCGACCTGGTGGTCGGCCACGTCGTTGTCCGCGCGGTACACGCAGCGCCCGTACGGGCCGCTCGCGACGGCCCGCAGCCGGCCGTCCCGCGAGGAGTCGTCGGCCATGACGGATACGGGCCAGGCCGTCACCCCGTCCAGCAGCTCGACGTAGAAGCGCACCGCGTCGAAGGGGCAGTCGGGGGCGGCCGGACAGCGCCGCTCGCCGTCCCAGCATCGGTCCAGGGCGCCGGGCGGCGCCTGCGACGGGCGGAAGTGGTGGAGGCCGCCGAAGGAGGCGACGGCGGTGCATCGGTCTCCCGCCAGCCATCGCAGGAGATCCAGGTCGTGGCAGGCCTTGGCCAGGATCATGGGGCTCGACGCCGCCTCGGCGCGCCAGTTGCCACGCACGAAGCTGTGGGCGAAGTGCCAGTAGCCGATGTGCTCGGTGTGCGCGATCGTCACCAGCTCGCCGATCCAGCCGGCCTCGATCGCCTGCTTCACCGCCGAGAAGAAGGGGGTGTAGCGCAGCACATGGGCGACGGTCACCGTCCCGCTCGAGCGGGCCGCCGCCGCGGCGACCGCGCGCACCTCGTCCAGGGTCGGGGCGATCGGCTTCTCGAGGATGACGTCGTAGCCCAGCCCCAGCGCGGCGATGGTGGCGGCGGCGTGCTCCCGGTCCGGGGTGGCGACCACGACGGCGTCGGCAAGCCTCGGGCGTTGCAGCAGCTCACGCCAGTCGGCGGTAGTGGCCTCGGAGACGACCCCGTGGGCGGTGGCCATGGTCGCCCGGCGCTCGGGGTCCGGGTCGGCGACCGCCACCACGCGCGCGCGCTCCGGGTGCTCCAAGGTCCAGCGGCCGTAGGTCCCGCGGCCGCGGTCGCCGGCACCCAGGATGGCGAGGGTGACGGGGTGGCTCAACCGCCGTCGGCGCCGGCGCTCATGCGTCGACGGGTCGAGACCTCGACCGGCAGCTCCGCGCCCTCTCGCGCCGGGTGCTCGACCAGCGCGACGACCCGGCTGGTCATGAACCGGCCGGTGCGAACCGGCGTGCCGCCGCGCGTCACCTCGCTGACCTCGACGACGCCGCGCGCGGTCGTGACCTCGATCCGGCGGCCCGCCCGCGTCGCCTCGATCTCGAACGTCTGCGTGCCGCCCTGGCCCGTGTCGACCACGACCTCGACGCGATCGCCTTTCATGGGTGCGAGTGTAGCGCGCGGCGGGCGACCGCGACGTATATCGGTATATACGTCGGTGCTAACGGCGCTAGCGCGCCTCACGCGTGACGCTGGTCACGTCCCGCAGCCGCTCGATCTTGGCCAGCACCTTGGCCAGCTGCTGGAGCGAGGTCACCTTGAAGGTGGCGGTGATCGTGGCCGTCCCGTCGGCGTGCGTCGCGACCGACGCCGCCACGATGTTCACCTTGTACTCGGCCACCACGTTGGTGACCTCGTGGAGCAGCCCCGGCCGGTCGAGGGCACTGATGCGCACCGTGATCGGGTAGGTCTGCTGCCCGGCCAGCTCCCACTCGACGTCGATCAGCCGCTCGATGTCCCGCTCCGACAGCACCGACGGGCACGAGGAGCGGTGGACGGTGACGCCCTTGCCGCGCGTGACGTAGCCGGTGATCTCGTCCCCGGGGATCGGCGAGCAGCACTTGGCGAAGCGGACCAGCAGGTCGCCGACGCCCTTGACCCGCACCCCGGTGGTCGACGGCGCCGCCGGTGGCGCCTCCTCGGGAAGGGTGATGGCCGCGTCGTCGTGGATCTCCAGCTTGCTGACCACGCTCGACGGGGTGATGGCCCCGTAGCCGATGGCCGCGTAGAAGTCGTCGACCTCGCGGTAGCGGTACTGGGCCGCGATCTCGGCGATCTTCGCGGCGTCGACCGAGGCCAGCGTCTCGTGGGCCAGCCGTCGCAGCTCGCGGTCCAGCAGGTCCTTGCCCTGCGCGATGTTCTCGTCGCGCTGCTGCCGCTTGAACCAGGCGCGGATCTTCTCGCGGGCGTGCGACGTGCGCACGATGTTCAGCCAGTCGCGGCTCGGGCCGTGGGCCGCCTTGGTCGTCACGATCTCGACGATGTCGCCGTTGCGCAGCCGGTAGTCGAGCGGGACCAGGCGGTTGTTGACCTT
>DASSOH010000123.1:0-3764 GCA_035700865.1 Candidatus Limnocylindria bacterium
TCCGCCATCTTCGACGCGGCCCTCGAGCGATCCGGCCTGCAGGCGGCCATCCAGGACGGCAGCGACGAAGGGGAGGAGCGCTGGGCCAACGTCGTGGAGCTGCGCAACCACGCCGCCGAGTTCGACGAGATCGCGCCGCCCGAGGGCCTCGCGCGCTTCCTGGAAGAGGTGGCCCTGGTCAGCGACCAGGACGAGCTGGAGGATGCGCCCGATCGCGTGACGCTCATCACCCTCCACGCTGCCAAGGGCCTCGAGTTCCCGGTGGTGTTCATCGTCGGCATGGAGGAGGGGTTGCTGCCGCACCGCCGCGCGCTCGAGGACGAGCGCGAGCTGGAGGAGGAGCGGCGTCTGGCTTACGTCGGGATGACCCGCGCCAAGGATCGGCTGTACCTGGTGCACGCCCACCATCGGTCGACCTACGGCGTCGGCGCGCAGTCGGACCCCTCCCGCTTCCTGGCCGAGCTCCCCGAGGATCTGCTCGCCGCGGAGCGCGCCGGCAGCCCCTTCCGCCGGGGCGGTGACCGATGGGCGGGCACCGATGACGAGGGCAGCTGGCTGCCCGGCGGCTACCGCTCGCCGACGCGCCGCGTCCGCGAGCCGCTGCGACCGGTCTCGCTTCCGGACCTGGGGGCCCCGGCGGCGCCACCGCCTCCGCGGCCGATGGGCCGGCAGCTGGACGCGGCCCGCGAGCGAGTGGCCGCCGCGCGCTACGAGGCGGGCACCGGCGTCGACCTCGGGTCGGGGACCTTCTCAGCAGCCGGAGCCGGAGATGCGCTGGGCGCTGAGGAGGAGCCGGCGTGGAAGGCCGGCGACCGCGTGAAGCATCGGCGCTTCGGCGATGGGATCGTGGTCAGCAGCCGGATCGTCAAGGGCGACGAGGAAGTGACCGTCGCGTTCGTCGGCGAGGGCGTCAAGCGGCTGATCGCCGCCTACGCCGGACTTGAACGGGCCTGAGGAGGAACCGATGCGCATCGACGAGCTGACCGCGGAGCTGACGGCGGAGCGCGCCGCCTTCGGCGACGTCGTCGCCGGTGTGGCGCCCGGGTCGCTGACCACGCCTGGGCTCGTGGGCGACTGGAGCGCGCGCGAGGTGATCGCGCACCTGGGCTACTGGGCCGGACGCGCGACCGAGGCGATCCACGAGGTCGAGCTGGGGCTGGCGGCCGAGGAGGACGAGGTCGAGGAGGCCGGGGTGGACGCCATCAACGAAACGGTCGCCCGGGTGGCCCGCGAGACCGACGTCGCGACCGTTCGACGCCGGGAGGAGGCGTCGTACGAGGCGCTCCTGGAGCGGCTGCGAACGCTGGATCCGGCGCTGCTGGGGACGGTGCTGCCGGACGGCTCGACGCTGGAGGAGACGATCCGCGAGGACGGGGCGCTCCACTACCGTGAGCATGCCGAGGAGCTGCGGGCCGCCCTCGGAGGCCGCCGCGATGCCTGACGATCGTGTCGCAGCACTGGTCGCCGAGCTCGACGCCACGCGCGACGCCTTCTCGGACGCACTGGCCGGGGCCGATGCGCAGCTGCTGACCGCACCCGGACTGGTCGGCGACTGGAGCGCTCGGGAGCTGATCGCGCACCTGGCGCATTGGGACCGATGGGCGACGACCTGCCTCGAGCACCCGTCGACCGATGGGCTCGCGTCGCTCGTCACCGGTGAGTGGGACGTGGACGCGCAGAACGCGGAGGTGGCCGCGCGGGCGGCCGGCATGTCGCTCGACGCGGTGCGGGACGACGAGGCGAAGGCGTTCGCCGCGTTCCGCGAGCGGCTGGCGTCGCTGGATGACGCCGCCCTCGACGTCCAGGCGCCGTGGGGCGGGACGCTGGAGACCGTCGTGCGCGAGAACGGGCCCGATCACTACCGGCCCCACGCGGAGGAGGTCGCCGCCTGGTTCGGTGGTGGCGACGACGATACGGACGACGAGCCGGGCCAGGGACGCCAGCTCGGCAAGTAGGCGCTCCCCGACGATGTGACGCGACTCGCCGTACCGTCGGCGACGGAGAGTGCCGAACGGCGTGCCGTGGGATGGTCGCGATGCCTCGGCATCGCCCTAGAATCGCGGTCCATGGCCCAGACCGATCCCACCGAACGGCTCGAGGAGCTGCGCGCCCGGCTCAACGACGCGAACTACCGCTACCACGTCCTCGATGCCCCGACGATCAGCGATCGCGAGTACGACGTGCTGTTCCGGGAGCTGGTCGATCTCGAGGCCGCGCACCCCGAGCTGATCACGCCCGACTCCCCGACCCAGCGCGTCGGGGCGCCGGTGGAGGGTGGCTTCCCGGCGGTCCGGCACGAGGTGCCGATGCTGTCGCTGGGCAACGCCTTCGGCGCCGACGAGCTGCGCGAGTTCGACGCACGGGTGCGGCGTGGGCTGGGCCTGGCCGATGGCGACTCACCGGTGCGCTACGTCTGCGAGCTCAAGATCGACGGCCTCGCCATCAGCCTCCGCTACGAGGGCCGGCGCTTCGTGCGCGGCGCGACCCGCGGCGACGGGACGACCGGCGAGGACGTCACACCCAACCTGCGGACCATCCGCGCCATCCCGATCACCCTGCGGGAGGATCCGCCCGGCGACACGCTGGAGGTGCGCGGCGAGGTGTACATGCCGCGCGGCGCGTTCGCGGAGCTGAACCGGCAGCTGGAGGCCGAGGGCAAGCCGCTGTACGCCAACGCGCGGAACACGACCGCCGGAACGGTGCGGCAGAAGGATCCTCGGGTGACCGCCAGCCGGCGCCTCTCGCTGTGGACCTACCAGCTCGTGGGCGCGGAGGGGCTCGACAGCCACTCGGCCTCGCTCGAGCTCCTGGGACGCCTGGGGTTCCCGGTCAATCCGAACGTTCGCGTGGTCGAGGGGATCGAGGCGGTGATCGCCTACACCGAGGACTGGGCCACCGCTCGGCGCGACCTCGACTACGAGACCGATGGGGTGGTCGTGAAGGTCGACGCGCTGGCCGACCAGCGGACGCTGGGCTTCGTCTCGCGGGCGCCGCGATGGGCGATCGCCTACAAGTTCCCGGCCGAGCAGGTCACGACCACGCTGGAGGCCATCGAGGTCTATGTCGGCCGCACGGGCGCCCTCACCCCGGTCGCGCACGTGACGCCGGTCTTCGTCGGGGGCACGACGGTGCGCAACGCCACGCTGCACAACATCGACGAGATCCGGCGCAAGGACCTGCGCGTCGGCGACACCGTGGTGCTCCAGCGCGCCGGGGACGTCATCCCCGAGGTGGTGAGCGCGGTCGTGGACGCGCGGACGGGCGACGAGACGGTGTGGGAGATGCCGACCCACTGCCCGGCGTGCGGGACGGAGGTGGTGCGCGAGGAGGGCGAGGCCGTCACGCGCTGTCCCAACCCGTACTGTCCCGCGCAGCGCATCGGCGGGCTGCTGCACTTCGCGGGTCGCGGCAGCATGGACGTGGACGGGCTCGGCGAGCGGATCATGGCCCAGCTCATCGAGCGGGACCTGGTACGCGAGCCGGCCGATATCTTCCGCCTCGATGCGGAGACGCTCGAGGGCCTCGAGCGGCTGGGCCGCAAGTCCGCGGAGAACCTGGCGGCATCGATCGAGGGCGCGCGGCACCGCCCGCTGAGCCGCATCCTCAACGGCCTCGGCATCCGCCACGTCGGGTGGCAGACGGCCATCGACCTGGCCGCCTGGCTGACCCGCGAGCTGCCACGCGCCGAGGGTGAGACCGATGCGGACTGGACCCGTCGGGCGGCCGATCGGCTGCGAGGCGCATCCGCCGACGAGCTGACCGAG
>DASSOH010000124.1:0-6609 GCA_035700865.1 Candidatus Limnocylindria bacterium
CGACCGGGAACATCGGCGTGCGCCCGGTGCTCGACGGTCCTCACCAACCACGGACCGGCCGGGCGTCCTCCCTGTCCGAACCCGGAGTCTGCCTCGCCGTGCCGCCCTGCTCGCGATCCCGTAGCCGATGACCCTCGACAAGCTCGCACCACAGGCCGTCGAAGCCGAGCAGAGCGTCCTCGGCTCCATCCTCATCGACGCCGACGCGATCCTCAAGGTCGGCGACTTCCTGAAGCCGCAGGACTTCTACCGCTCCCAGCACGGCGACATCTACGAGGCCATGCTCGCCCTCCACGGCCAGCGCGAGCCGATCGACCTGGTGACCCTGGGGGACGAGCTGCGGCGGCGGGACCGGCTGGACGCCATCGGCGGGCCGTCGTACCTCGCGACGCTGATGAACGCCGTCCCGACCGCGGTGCACGCCGAGCACTACGGCCGCATCGTCGAGCGCAAGGCGGTGCTGCGCAACCTCATCTCCGCGGCCGGTCGCATCGCGGCCGTGGGCTACGAGGAGGCGAACGACGCGGAGGTCGCCATCGACCGCGCCGAGTCGATCCTGTTCGAGATCAGCCAGCGCCGCACCGACGGCGGGTTCGACTCGCTGTCGACCCTGCTCGGCCAGGCGTACGACCGCCTCGAGTACCTGCACGAGCATCGGGGCCAGATCCTGGGGGTGCCGACGGGGCTCTCGCAGCTCGACGCGCTGCTCGGTGGCTTCCAGCCGTCGGACCTCGTGATCCTGGCCGCGCGGCCGTCGGTCGGAAAGACGTCGATGGCGCTGAACCTCGCCCAGCACGCC
Organism: Candidatus Limnocylindria bacterium; assembly: GCA_035700865.1. GTDB lineage: Bacteria > Chloroflexota > Limnocylindria > QHBO01 > QHBO01 > JACDBZ01. The sequence continues at coordinate 800 of DASSOH010000124.1, forward strand.
GCGGTGCGGGAGGGCAAGAAGGTGGCGGTCTTCTCGCTCGAGATGAGCAAGGAGCAGCTGGCCCTGCGCCTGCTGAGCGCGGAGACGGGCATCAACCCGCGGCCGCTGCAGACCGGCTTCGTGGACGAGACGGACTGGAGCAAGATCGCGACGGTCATGAACGACATGGCCTCGGCGCCGATGTGGATCGACGACTCGCCGGCGCTCTCGGTGATGGAGCTGCGCACCAAGGCTCGCCGCCTGGAGGCGGAGCAGCGCGGGCTGGACCTGGTCATCGTCGACTACCTGCAGCTGATGCAGGCCTCGACGCCCAACAAGGACGCCAACCGCGTCCAGGAGGTGAGCGAGATCAGCCGCGGGCTGAAGCAGCTCGCCCGCGAGCTGAAGGTGCCGGTCATCGCGCTCAGCCAGCTGTCGCGCGGCGTGGAGCAGCGTGGGACGGCGGAGCCGCGCCTGTCGGACCTGCGCGAATCGGGCTCGATCGAGCAGGACGCCGACGTGGTGATCTTCCTCTACCGCGAGGGAGAGCAGAACCCCGAGGCGGAGGTGGAGCTGATCAAGGCCAAGGTGGCGAAGCATCGCAACGGCCCGATCGGCGAGGTGCCGCTCCAGTTCCGCAAGGCCAACACCCGGTTCTACACGGTTGCCGCGCGCGAGGAGATCGCCGCCTACTGAATTCGGATGGGCAGGTGGGCAAAAGGGTTGAAATCGGGGTGTACACTCGGGCGCGTTAACGGCCGGCCCGAAGCGTTGACCCGAGTCTGTCCCGATCCGCGCCTCATCGCACGCAGATCATGGCCCGCTCGCTGAACGCGATCGTCCAGGGTCGGGCGTGCGAAACAGGAGGCACGTGAGGCAGGTGTACGCCGACAAGACCATCCGCTGTCGTGACTGCGGGATGGACTTCGTCTTCTCCGCTGGCGAGCAGGAGTTCTACGCCAGCAAGGGCCTGATGAACGAGCCCCAGCGCTGCCAGAGCTGCCGCGCCGTCGCGAAGCAGAATCGTGCGCTCGGGATCTCGAACGGGAACAACAGCGGTCAGCGGGAGATGCACGCCGCGGTCTGCGCGGAGTGCGGCGGTCAGGCGCTCGTTCCGTTCCTGCCCAGGAACGACCGCCCGGTCTACTGCTCGAACTGCTTCGACAAGGTGCGCGCCCGGACCTGAGGCCGCACCGCCACCCACGTCTGCGGAGGCGCCGCCAATCGAGCGGCGCCTCTTCGTCTCGTCTCGCCCTGGGACGATTGGCCGATGCGCGCCACGCCGGCGACGCGCCATCATCGCCCTCTCCACACCCTCACGGAGCCTGAGCCCCGATGTCCGCGCGCGTCCTCCGGGTCCTGGTCGCCCTGCTGCTGAGCACCACCGCCGTCGCCACCACATCGGTGGCGCCGACGCGCGCCGGGGCGATGGCCGTCGAGCGGCTGGCCGGGGTCGACCGGTTCCAGACCGCGGCCGTCATCAGCGCTCGCCACTACGCGCCCGGCGTGCCGGCGGCCTACGTCGCGACCGGCCTGGGCTTCCCGGATGCCCTCGCCGGGGGACCGGCGGCCGCCGTGGCCGGCGCTCCGATCCTCCTCGTCACGCCCGGGGGAATCCCGAGCGTCACGGCGAGCGAGCTCGCCCGCCTGCGACCGGGACGGATCGTGGTGCTGGGCGGTCCGGGCGTCGTGTCGGACGCCGTGGTCGCGCAGCTCGACGCCTACGACGCCGGCGGCGGCGTGGAGCGCATCGGCGGGGCCGATCGGTTCGAGACGGCGGCGCTGGTCAGCGCGCGCCACTTCGCTCCCGGCACGGCCACCGCGTACGTGGCCACCGGCGCGAACTTCCCGGATGCGCTGGTCGGTGGGGTCGCGGCGGCCCGATCGGCCAGCCCGGTCCTGCTGACCACGGCCGCCGCGGTCCCTCCATCCACCGATGCGGAGCTGCGGCGCCTCGCACCCCAGCGCATCGTCGTGCTCGGCGGCGCCGGGGTGGTGCCCGACGGCATCGTCGCCCAGCTCGCCGCGATCGCGCCCGTGTCTCGCCTCGCCGGAGCGACACGCTACGAGACCGGAGTCGCCGTCAGCGCCGCCTCGTTCGGATCACCCGCCGCCGGCCTCTTCGTGGCGACCGGTGCCACGTTCCCGGATGCGCTGGTGGCGGTCCCGGCGGCGGCGGCCAGCGGGGCGGCCCTGCTGCTCGTGCCGGGCAGCTCGGTGCCGGGATCGGTCCTGGCGGAGGCGGCTCGGCTGGCCCCGGGGCGCCTGGTGCTGCTGGGCGGCCCGGCGGTCGTCAATGACCGGGTCACCTACCAGCTGCGCCAGGCCACCGGCGACCTGGCATCGCTGCCCGCGTGCTCCTACCAGGACGTGCTGACCCCGTTCCGATCGCTGGCCGATTGGCAGCGAACGCAGGTCGACACCATCCTGATGGTCGGCCCGGACTACGCCCCGAACGACCTGGCCGACACCTCGACGGCCGGTCTCAACGGCGGCCACGCCCTCCGGGCGCACGTGATCCCGGACCTCGCCGCCATGGCGGCCGCCGCCCGCGCGGCCGGCGCGCCGATCCAGATGCAGAGCGGATACCGGGACTACGCGACGCAGCAGGCGACCTTCGACTACTGGGTGCGCGTCGGCGGCTACGAGCACGCGCTGCGGACCAGCGCCCGCGCCGGCCACTCGGAGCATCAGCTCGGCATCACCTTCGACGTCACCTCGGCCGGTGGAGCGGCGCCGTGGAACTACGCGGACTGGGCCGCCACGCCGGCGGGGGCGTGGATGGCGGCCAATGCCTGGCGGTACGGCTTCGTGATGAGCTACCCCCGCAACGCGTTCGCGACCGTCTGCTACGACTACGAGCCGTGGCACTACCGCTATGTCGGCCGCGACGCCGCCTGGCGCATCTGGATCTCGGGCCTGACCGTCCGCGAGTGGCTGTGGCTCAACGGCAACGGCGGCTGATCGGTAGCATTCAGCATCTCCACCGCAGCAGCTCGAGGCCGCCCCGCCATGTCCGTGATCGCCGTCGTCGGCGCCCAGTGGGGCGATGAGGGGAAGGGCCGGGTGGTCGATTACCTGGCCGATGACGCGGACCTCGTCATCCGCTACGGCGGCGGCAACAACGCCGGCCACACGGTCATCAACCCGCACGGCCACTTCAAGCTGCACCTGATCCCGTCGGGCGTCTTCCACCCGGGAACGCGGAACCTGCTGGGCAACGGGGTGGTCATCAACCCGCCGGCGCTGGTGAAGGAGCTGGACGGCCTGGCCGATGCGGGCTTCGCCGGCGACAACCTCTTCATCAGCGATCGGGCGCACCTGGTCATGCCGTACCACGTGCTGCTGGACCAGCTGGACGAGCGCGAGCGCGGCGCCTCGAAGCTGGGGACGACCTCGCGAGGCATCGGGCCGGCGTACATCGACAAGGTCGCCCGCCGTGGCCTGCGCGTGGTCGACCTCATGGACCCCGATGCCTTCCGAGCGCGGCTCGAGGCCACCCTGCCACGCATCCGCCGGCTGGTGGCCGGGTACGGCGCCGATGACTGGGCCGACGAGATCGCCGCCGCCACCGATCCGCAGCTGATCGCGGACGAGTACCTCGCCGCCGCCGACCGGCTGCGCCGCCACGTCGTGGATGGGCAGGAGCTGGTGGACGCCGCGCTCGAGCGCGGTGAGCGGATCCTGCTCGAGGGGCAGCTTGGCACCATGCGCGACATCGACTGGGGCATCTACCCGTACGTCACCAGCAGCTCACCGATCCCGGGTGGGGCGAGCCTCGGGGCGGGGCTGCCCGCGGTCCGGATCGACCAGGTCGTGGGCGTGGCGAAGGCCTACACCACCGCCGTCGGTGCCGGGCCGCTGCCGGCGGAGCTGGACGACGAGGACGGCATGCAGCTGCGCGAACGCGGCGCCGAGTACGGCACCTCCACCGGCCGGCCGCGCCGCTGCGGCTGGTACGACGCGGTCGCCGTGCGCTTCAGCGTCCGGCTGGCGGGCTACTCGACCATCGCCCTCACCAAGCTCGACGTCCTCGATGGCTTCGAGCGCATCCGCCTGGCCGTCGCCTACCGCGACCCCGTCGACGGGACCGAGTGGCGAACGGTGCCAGCTTCGACATCGGTCTACGAGCGCCTGGAGCCGGTGTACGAGGAGCTCCCGGGCTGGCAGGCCGATACGACCGCCTGCCGCGCCTACGCCGAGCTGCCGTCGGCGGCGCGTCGCTACGTCGAGCGCCTGGAGGAGCTGGCGGGCGTCCCCATCGGCTACGTCAGCGTGGGACCCGAGCGGGAGCAGATGATCGTCCGCTGACGCCTCGGCGCCGCGCTGGACAGGCAGGGGTGTATCGGTTTAGCATGCTAAAGCGATGAACAAGACCGATGCAGCAACACCCGGCGAGGCGCGCTGGCTGGACGACGACGTTCGCGCCCTGGCGGAGGCGGTCGTCGCGCTGCGCGACGGCGATGAGGCCGTTGCCTTCCTGCGCGACCTGTGCACCATCGCCGAGCTGAAGGAGCTGGGACAGCGCTGGCACGTGGCCCGGCTGCTGGACCAGGGAATCAGCTACCACGACATCAGCGATCGGACCGGGGCGTCGAGCGCGACCATCAGCCGGGTCGCGCAGTGGCTGCGCTACGGCCGCGATGGCTACCGCCTGGTGATCGATCGGCTCGCGCAGGAGGCGTCCCGATGACCGGCGCCGACCAACCGCTGCGGCTGGCGCTCCCCAACAAGGGCCGCCTCGCGGAGCCCGCCGTCGATCTCCTGCGCGACGCCGGCGTCGAGGTGGAGCTGGGCGACCGCCGCCTGAGCGCCACGGCCCGCAACATGGACCTCGAGCTGCTCTTCGTGCGCACCGGCGACATCACCGAGTACGTGCGAGACGGGCTGGTCGACCTCGGGCTGACGGGGCTGGACCTGGTCGCGGAGTCGGGGAACGGGATGGCGCCGGTGCTCGAGCTGGGCTTCGGCGCGTGCTCGCTCGTGCTCGCCAGCCCGGCTCGCAACGGCGCGGCCTCCGTCGAGCAACTGGCCGGGCAGCGCGTGGCGACCAGCTTCCCGCGCCTCACCCGCGAGTACCTGGAGCGCTGCGGCGTCCAGGCCCAGGTGGTGGAGGTCACCGGCGCCGTCGAGGTGATGCCGCAGCTGGGCGTCGCCGATGCGGTCGTGGATCTCGTGGCCTCCGGCAGCACCCTGCGCGTCAACGGTCTGCGGCCGATCGCCACGCTGCTCGAGTCGCAGGCGGTGCTCGTGGCCGCCTCCAGTGGCGCCGCCGAGGAGCCGCGCGTGCGGCGGCTTGCCGACATGCTGCGCTCGGTGGTCGAGGCGCGCGGCCGCGAGTACCTGATGATGAATGCGCCGGCCACGGCCATCGACCGGATTCGGGCCATCATCCCCGGTCTCTCGGGCCCGACCGTCATGCCGCTGGCCGATCCGACGATGATCGCGGTCCACTCCGTGGTCGAGCGGAGCCGCCTGTGGGAGATCGTCCCGGCGCTCAAGGACGCCGGCGCGCGCGACATCCTGGTCGTGCCCATCGAGAAGGTGATCCGATGAGCGCACCGGTCCGCCCCGAGCTGCTGCGGCGCCTGGACTGGTCAGCGTCCGACGCGGCGGAGCGGGCGGCCTGGATCGCGGCGCTGCGTCCCCCTGGGCCGACGGTCGAGGTCCAGCCCCTGGTCGACGCCGTCCGATCCGGCGGCGACGAGGCGGTGCGCGACCTCACGCGGCGCTTCGACGGCGTCGACCTGGACAGCCTGTGGGTCTCGCCCGACGAGATCTCGGCCGCCCTCGGCGTCGTTCCGGCGCCGCTGCTGGACGCCATCGACGAC
>DASSOH010000125.1:0-4905 GCA_035700865.1 Candidatus Limnocylindria bacterium
CCGCGTGCCCGTTAGGTCCGGCCGGAGGCAACGCCCAACGCGCGACGCTCCCACCAGGGCGCGGGGATCGAGGCGGCGAGCTCGGCTGCCTCGCGCGCTGCCGCAGGGTCGCCGGCATGGGCGCGGGCCAGGGCCGCGGTCGCACGCAGCAGCGGCGTGGCATCCGCATCGAGCGCGATCGGCCGCCACCGGTCGGCGGCGGCAGCCACCAGGTCCCGCCGTCCGACGCTCGCCCACGTCCCGATCACGGTCTCGGCGGCGGCCAGGTAGTGCGGGTTGATCATGGGGATGATGGCGTCGACCACGGACGCATCGGGCTCCGCGGGAGGTTCGTCGCGAGCCTGCGCGCACCAGGCGCCGATGGCGGCGTGCAGGACCACCGCGTACGCCGAGTAGACGGCCGGGAAGTGGGGCTCGGCGACGGCCCACCACCGCTCCCAGCGATCCACCATCCCCGCATCGCGCCGCTCGGCCGCGATCGCCAGCAGGATCACGAACGTTCGGAAGGCCAGCCGCTCGTAGGCGAAGCGCTCCGCGACCTCCAGCGCACGCAGGCCGGCCGAGGTGGCTTCGTCGCAGCGGTCCAGCAGCCAGAGCGCCTCCGCTCGCGAGTACTCCGCCCAGCCTGCCTGCTCGCGCAGCCCATGCGCCGATGCGACCTCGATCGCACGCGCCAGGCCGGGCAGGGCCGCCGCAGGATCCTCCGCGGCCAGGTAGACGGCCCGCACGCGCGCCGCCGATGCGACCTGCGGCCAGCGTCCGAGCTCGCGCGCCAGCTCCTCGATGCGCTCCCAGTCAGCGGGGGTGGCAACGTCGACCTCGTCACGGGCCGCGCCCGCGTGCTCCAGCACCTCGAGCTCCAGCACTCGATCGCCGCTCTCCCGGGCGACCAGCTCGGCGGCGGCCGCCTCCTCGACGACCCCTTCGCTGCGTCCCTGCGCCCCGAGGGCCCACGCGTGGAGCGCGTGGAGCCGGGCCAGCAGGGTGGCCGGCGATCCCTCCAGGCGCGCCAGCGTCGCCGCGGTGAGAGCCTCGGCCTCGGGGAAGCGGATTTGCTGCATGTACGCCCGCCCCAGCGCATACGCGGCGCGCGCCACGCCCGCGGCGTCGTCGCCGAACTCCTCCAGCGCCACCTCCAGCTCCCCGATCCCGGCGGCCAGGTCCGCGCTGGCCGCCAGCACCTCGCCCCGGCGCAGTCGCCGCCGAGCGCGGTCCAACCGAGCCTCCTCGGCGTCCGTCAGCTGGAGGGCGCGGCCGAACAGCCGCTCGGCGGCTTCGTGCGCGCTGAGCCCCAGGGCGGCTTCCGCCGCGCGCTCGTACCAGGCGGCGGCCCGTGCCGCGAGCTCGGCGGGCTCCGGCAGGCCGCTCGCCAGGGCGGGGCGCGCCTCGAGCGCATCGGCCAGGTGCTCGGCGATGGCCTCCGCCACGACGTCGACACGCTCGCCAGCGACCGTCTCCAGCCACGAGGCCATCGCCAGGTGCAGCCGCGCGCGCTCGGCCCGGGCCAGGGAGGCGTACCCCGCGTCGCGGAGGAGCGCATGGCGGTACGCGTAGGCCGCGCCGGTCACGGGATCGTCCGTGGGTCCGGCGACGAAGGCGCGGCGACGCAGGGCATCCACCCCCGTGGCCGCGTCACCGACCTCCAGCGCCTCGAGCGCGCCAACTGGGATCCGCCGCCCGGCCACGGCGCCGCGCCGGGCGACGGTCCGAGCGTCGGGCGGAAGGTCGTCGAGCTGCGCGGCGTAGATGGCCTGGACGGTCTGGGGCATGGGGACGGCATCGGGCTGGACGGTGAGGCGCCACGGACCCCCGTCGCCCACCGGGGTCAGCGTCCCCACGCTCACCCAGGTCCGGATCAGCTCCTCGATGAACAGCGGCGTGCCGTCGGAACGCTCGACGGCGGTGGCCACGAGCTCGGCGGGCAGCGCGTCACCGACCAGGGCGGTCACCAGCGCCGCGGCATCGGTCGCCGGGAGCGGCGCCAGCTCCAGCCGGTCGCCCGCGCACCACTCCGGCGCGGTCTCGAGCAGGCTCGGCCGGGCGGTGGCGATCACCAGCCGGCCGTGCGGGCCGGGCGCGAAGCCGGCCCGGTCCAGGAAGGCGAGCAGATCGGCCCCGGCCCAGTGGACGTCCTCCACCAGCCAGACCGATGCGCCGCCGGCGAGCAGATCGAGGGCCTCCAGCCAGGCGTCGAAGCGAAGGTCGCGCTCGGTCGCCAGATCGGCGGTGCCGGTGGATCCGGACGCGGCGGAGCCGGACGACAGCAGCCCCCGGACCTCGGCCTCCACGACGGACGCCCTCGCGGCTGGGACGCCGGCATCGGCCAGGGCGCCCGGGAGCCTGGCGAGCGCATCCGTGTCGAAGAGCTGGGCGACCGTCTCGTACGGCGCCGTGCCCTGGGGCCGCACGCGCGCCCGACGAACCGGCATGGACGAACCCGTGGCGAACTCGGTCAGCAGGCGGCTCTTGCCTACGCCGGGCGGCGCGATGACGGTGAGCCGGTGGGCGCTGGCCTGGACGGCGCAGCGCTCGGCGGTCGTGCGCAGCCGTCCCAGCTCGCCGTCGCGTCCGAGCATGGGCGCGCGCAGCCTGCCGAGCGCTTCCTCGCGCGACGGATGCGCTCGCACCGTCGTGGCCCGCCAGGCGGGAACCGGCTGGGCCTTGCCCTTGAGCTCGATGCCCCCGCGGGACTCGGTCTCGATCGCCTCGGCCACGGCGAGGGCCGTCAGCTCGCCGATCAGCACCGTCCCCGGATCGGCGGCCGCCTGGAAGCGCGCCGCGGTGTTGACCGTGTCCCCGGTCACCCGTCCGGCGTCCGGCCCCGAGGTGGCGTGCACCACCTCCCCGGAGTTGACCCCCACCCGCAGCTGGAGCTCGCCCGGCTCGAGGCCCAGGCGGGCGCCCAGGCGCTCGACGGCGCCGATCAGCGCCAGCCCTGCTCGCACCGCGCGCTCCGCGTCATCGTCGTGGGCCCGCGGGACCCCGAAGACCGCCATCGCCGCGTCGCCGATGAACTTCTCCAGCACGCCACCGTAGCGCTGGACCGTCTCCCGAACCGATGCGAAGTACGCATCCTGCACCGTCGCCACATCCTCGGGGTCCAGGCGCTCGGAGAGCGGCGTGAAGCCCACCAGGTCGGCGAAGAGGACGCTGACGATCCGCCGCTCGACCGCGGCGGACGGCTCAGGCACGTCGGTCATGACGGAACTCTACGGACGTCGACAAGGGACGCGGGTGACGACCGGCCCTCGCGTCACAGGATGGGCCCGAGGATCGTCAGGGGGATCATGCAGCGCGTCATTCGAGTCGTCGTCTCCCTCCTGCTGGCCCTCGCCAGCGTCAGCCTGACCGGGGCCGCGTCGCCTCCGGCGCCCGCGAACGCGGCGCCCCTGGCCGCCGGCAACCTGGCGTTCCGGGTCGACCGGCTGTCCGGCGCGGACCGCTACGCCACCGCCGCCGCGGTCAGCCGTGCCGTCTTCGCCCCCGGCGTCCCCGTCGCGTACGTCGCGACCGGGCAGGGCTTCCCGGACGGGCTGTCGGCCGGCCCGGCCGCGGCTCGCCTGGGCGCCCCGGTCCTCTTCACGGCGCCGACCTGGGTGCCGGCACCCACCTCGACCGAGCTCCAGCGGCTCCGCCCGGGGCGGATCGTGGTCGTCGGTGGTACGGGCGCGATCTCGGAGTCGGTGCGCGCGCAGCTTGCGGCGCTCAGCGCCGGGGGCGCCAGCCGCCTCGCCGGCGCCGATCGGTACGCCACCGCCGCCGCGGTCGTCCACGACGCCTTCGCCAGCGCCTCCGTCGTCTACGTCGCCACCGGGGAGGCGTTCCCCGACGCGCTGAGCGGCGGCGCCGGTGCGGCGGCGCAGGGCGCGCCGCTGCTGCTGGTCCGCGGCTCGAGCATCCCGGGCCCCACCGTCACCGAGCTCCAGCGGCTTCGGCCGTCGACCATCGTCGTGGTCGGCGGCACGGGGGTCGTGTCGGCGGCGGTCGAATCGGCCCTGCATGCGTATGCGCCAACCGTCGTGCGCCGGGCGGGGCTGGACCGATACGCCACGGCGGCATCGGTCTCCGCCTACGCCTTCCCCGATGGCGCGCCGGCGGCGTTCGTGGCGACGGGCCTCAACTTCCCCGATGCGCTCGGCGGCATCGCCGCGGCCGCCACCCAGCGCGCGCCGGTCCTCCTGGTGCGCGGCACGACCATCCCGGCCAGCATCGGCGGCGAGCTCTCGCGCCTCGGCCCCGACCACGCATTCCTGCTCGGCGGCGAGGCCGTGGTGGGCATCGGCGTGGCGAAGACGGTCCAGCGGCTGTTCGGCGTCTGCTGGTCCGGCGAGAAGCCGGCGGCGGGATCGGCGCAGGTGCTGACCCGCATCCCCGATGCGCCCAACCAGGTGGCCCTCACCTTCGACATGGGCGGACGGCTCACGCCGGCGCTCGACATCATCGGGTTCCTGGTCGAGAACCAGGTGTGCGCCACCATCTTCCCGACCGGAGCGACCTCCCAGACGGCCGAGGGTGCCGCCGTCCTGGCGGCCATCCGGGCCCACCCCGAGCTGTTCGAGGTCGGCAACCATACCGTCAACCACTGTCACCTGGTCGTCGGCGGCGACGGCAGCCGGTGTCCGTCCTCGCCACCCTCGGATTCGGTGATCGTGCAGGAGCTGACGGGCGCGGAGGCCATCATCTCGGCCGGGTTCGGCCAGTCGACGAAGCCCTACTGGCGTCCACCCTACGGCGAGTCCGATGCGCACGTCCGCGCGGTCGCGGCCTCGGCCGGCTACACCAGGACGTTCATGTGGGACATCGACACCATCGACTGGGATCCGGGGACGACGGCGTCGCAGATCGTCGCGCGGGTCGTCCCGAACGCGGTGTCGGGGAGCATCGTGCTGATGCACCTGGGCGGGT
>DASSOH010000126.1:0-30994 GCA_035700865.1 Candidatus Limnocylindria bacterium
CTGCGTCCGAAATCCGTGGATTCCGAGTGGCTTGCGGGGTGGGATCGCGCTCGATATGATGCCGCTGCTGAGGGCCAGGCTCTTCTCCCCCCGGAGCCTGGCCCTCGGCATGCCCGGCGTGGGCGGCGTGCCCGACGGGCAGTGATCAGCCCGGTTGATCACCGTGCACGCGAGGGGCCCTTCCCGCGTCGGCCGATGCCTCCCATGCATCACCCGGCACGCCACGGCACCTTCCGGTGCGCTGTGATCAACCCCACGCATCACGGCCAGGACAAACCGCACCGCACCGCGAGCCCCGGCATGCCCGGCGCGCGGGCGCCCCGATCCGCGGTGCGATAATGGGCCCCTTCCGAGATTCGCCCACCGGGCCGCCGACCGCGGCCCGCACGAGCCAACACGCACATGACGCAGGAGGCGGACGGACGATGGCCAGCACCACGCCGCGCATGAAGATCACCTACGCCACGCTCTCGGCTGACAACGAGGAGCTCCAGTCGGCGTTCGACGCGGCGCTCGAGCGGGCGCGCGCCTCCATGGGGCAGACCTACCCGATGATCATCGGTGACGAGCAGCGAAACGCCGCCACGACGTTCGAGGACCGTTCGCCGATCGACCCGGACCTGGTGGTGGCTCGGTTCCCCACCGGCACGCGCCAGGACGCCCGGGACGCCATTGATGCCGCACGCGCGGCCTACCCGGCGTGGCGTGACACCCCGTGGCGGGATCGGCTGGCCATCATGCGTCGCGCGGCGGAGCTCATCAGCGAGCGCCAGTTCGATTACGCCGCCCTGATGGCCATCGAGGTCGGCAAGAACCGGCTGGAGGCGCTGGGTGACGTGGAGGAGACCGCGGACCTGCTGCGCTACTACAGCGACGAGTTCGAGAAGGCCGACGGCTTCCTGAAGCCGATGGGCTCCCTCTCGCCGACCGAGCACACGCGCTCCGTCCTGCGCCCCTACGGCGTCTTCGCCGTCATCAGCCCCTTCAACTTCCCGATGGCCCTCTCCGGCGGCCCATCGGCGGGCGCGATGATCGCGGGCAACACCGTGGTCCTCAAGCCAAGCTCCGATGCCCCGCTGCTGGCCTGGAAGTTCGGCGAGGCGCTCCGCGATGCCGGCCTGCCGCCCGGCGTCTTCAACCTGGTCACCGGTCCCGGCGAGACGGTGGGTGCCGAGCTGGAGGAGAACCCCGGCGTCGACGGGATGGTCTTCACCGGCTCGTACGAGGTCGGGATGCGGCTGCACAAGGGCTTCACCCGCGACTTCCCCCGGCCGATCATCACCGAGATGGGCGGCAAGAACCCGGCCATCGTCACGAAGCACGCCGACCTGGACCTGGCCGCCGAGGGCGCCATGCGCTCGGCCTTCGGCTACGACGGCCAGAAGTGCTCGGCCCTCTCGCGGGTCTACGTCGACAAGGAGGTCGCGCGCGACTTCGTCGACAAGCTCGTCGAGCGCACGAAGGGCATCAAGGTCGGCGACCCGACGAAGCGCGAGAACTGGATGGGCCCGGTCATCAACCAGCGCGCCCTCGATCGGTTCCGCACGGCGGTCGACGAGGCGAAGGCCGATGGCGCGACCATCGAGGTCGGGGGCGAGGTGCTGGCCGACGAGCGCGGCTACTTCCCGACGCCGACCGTGGTCACCGGGCTGCCGCTGGAGCATCGGCTCTTCCGCGATGAGCTGTTCGTCCCGTTCCTGGTCGTCGGCGAGGTCGACTCGCTGGAGCAGGCGCTCGAGCAGGCGAACGGGACGGCCTACGGGCTGACCGCCGGGATCTTCAGCGAGGACGAGGCCGAGGTCGATCGGTTCCTGCGCGCCATCGAGGCCGGCGTCGTGTACGTCAACCGCCGCGCCGGCGCCACCACCGGCGCGTGGCCGGGGATCCAGAGCTTCGGCGGCTGGAAGGGCTCCGGCTCGTCGGGCAAGGGCGGCCTGGGGCCCTACTACGTCCAGCAGTTCCTGCGTGAGCAGTCACAGACCATCATCGGCGACGAGGAGCCGGCCCGACTGTGAACGGCGACGAGGACGTCGTCGTCGAGCCCTCCGGCTGGTTCGCCGTCCAGCTCCGCTACGCCTACCTGACCGAGGACGGTGAGGCGGTCTCGCTCGTCGAGGATCGCGTGATCCTGGTGGACGGCACCGACGAGGAGGCTGCCCTGGGGCGGGCGGTCGAGCTGGCTCCCGAGTACGAGGACGAGTACGAGACGGAGGACGGCGAGCGTGGCTCGATCCGGTTCGAGGGCATCGTGGCCATCAAGGAGCTCGACGACCCGCCGGCCGCCGGGACCGAGGTGTGGCACGAGTTCATGTCGCCGGATCCCTCGCGCATGATCGACGAGGACAGCGAGCCGCTCCCGCCGGTCTACCCGGAGGAGATGGCCTTCCCCCGCGCCCACGACGACTGACCGCCGACTGATGAGCGCCTGGCGGATCGCGGCCTACCACGCCGTGCGGCCGCTGCTGTTCCGCATCGATCCGGAGCGGATCCACGCCATCGCGCTGCGCTCGCTGGCCGTCGCCGGGGGATCGGCGCCCGGACGCGTGCTGTGCCGGTTCGCCTCCGGCGTCTCCGAACCGGCGCTGGCGCCGGCCGAGCTCGCCGGCCTGCGCTTCCGCAACCGCATCGGGCTCGGCGCCGGATTCGACAAGGACGGCGTCGCCATCCGCGGCTGGGCGGCCCTGGGCTTCGGCTTCGTGGAGCTGGGGACGGTCACGCCCCGCCCGCAGCCCGGCAACCCACGCCCTCGACTCTTCCGCCTGCCGCCGGACGAGGCCCTGGTCAACCGCATGGGCTTCAACAACGCCGGAGCCGATGCGCTGGCGCGCCGCATCGCCGATGCGCGGCCGCACCTGCCCGACGGCTTCGTCGTGGGCGCCAACATCGGCCGCAACCGCGACACGCCCGACGAGGACGCCGTCGGTGACTACGTCGCGGCGGCCCGCGCGCTCGGGCCGGTGGCCGACTACCTGGCCATCAACGTGAGCAGCCCGAACACGCAGGGGCTGCGCAACCTCCAGGAGCCCGAGCGCCTGCGCGCGATCGTCGCGGCGGTGGCCGCCGTCGCGGCGGACCGCCCCATCTTCGTGAAGCTGGCACCCGACCTGGATGGCGAGCAGCGCGGGGCGATCCTGGAAGCGCTGGGGGACGGGCCCACCGCCGGGCTGATCCTGTCGAACACGACGGTGGAGCGAGACGGGTTGCGCGGCGCCGCCGCCACCGAGCCGGGCGGTCTCTCGGGCCGTCCGCTGCTGGAACGGACGGGCGAGGTGCTGGCGGACGTCCGGCGGACCGCCGGCGATCGGTTCGTCGTCGTCGCCTCCGGCGGCCTGGAGCGTCGCCCTCCCGGCGCCGACCTGGTCGAGCTGTGGACGGCGATGATCTACCGCGGTCCCGGGATCATCGGCGCCGCCGTCGGCGTCGAGTAGGGCCGAACGAGGCGCATGGCGGCAGGGTTCCGGCCCGGCGGGCGCGCTGGTACGATGGAGGCGCACTTAGCCAGGGGCGCGGGCAGGACGCGCCGCTCCGTTCCGGAGTGACCCCAATGACCACCATGCAGGCAACCCCTTCGCGTGCGGCTGCCGCTGATGAGGCCGCGCCGCGCATCGTCACCGAGCTGCCGGGCCCGAAGGCCCGGGCGCTGATCGAGCGCGACGAGGCCGTCGCGAGCCCCTCGCTGACGCGTGCCTACCCTCTCGTGGCCGAATCCGGCAGCGGTGCCGTCGTGACCGACGTCGACGGCAACCGCTTCCTCGACTTCGCCGCCGGCATCGCCGTCTGCTCCACCGGCCACGCGCACCCGAAGGTGGTGTCGGCCATCAAGGAGCAGGCGGATCGCCTGATCCACGTCGCGGCCACCGACTTCTACGAGCCACGCTACGTCGACTTCATGGAGCGGCTGGCGGACATCGCGCCGTTCGAGGAGAAGGCGCGCGTCTTCGTGACCAACTCGGGGACGGAGGCAGTCGAGGGCGCCATCAAGCTGGCCCGCTACCACACCCACCGGCCCGGGATCATTGCCTTCGAGGGCGCCTTCCACGGCCGCACCATGGGCGCGCTCTCCCTGACGAACTCGAAGATCAAGCAGCGCGCCGGCTTCGGGCCGCTCATCCCGATGGTGCACCACGCCCCCTTCCCGCGCGTTCGATCGTGGAAGGAGGGCTCCGGCGGCGACGGCAGTGCCGAGCTCGAGGTGCTGCGGCGCTCGATCCTCGGCCGGATCATCGCCCCCAGCGACGTGGCCGCCATCGTGATCGAGCCCATCCAGGGCGAAGGCGGGTACTTCCCCGCGCCCGCGGCGTTCCTGCGCGGGCTGCGCGAGCTGTGCGACGAGCACGGCATCCTGCTGGTCGCCGACGAGATCCAGTCGGGCATGGGCCGAACCGGCAAATGGTGGGCGATCGAGCACGCCGGCGTCGAGCCGGACATCATCACCACCGCCAAGGGCATCGCCTCGGGCATGCCGATCGGCGCCTTCATCGCGCGCGACTCGGTCTGGACCTGGCCGCCCGGGGCGCACGGTTCCACCTTCGCCGGCAACCCGATCTGCGCCGCCGCGGGTCTCGCCACCATCGACATCATCGAGTCGGAGGCGATGGCCAACGCCGCCGCCATGGGCGATCGGCTGCGGGCCGGGCTCGAGCGCGTCGCGGACGACATCGCGGAGGTCCGGGACATCCGCGGCATGGGCCTCATGCTCGGCGTGGAGTTCACCGATCACGCGCACGCCGAGGCGGTGCAGGAGGCGGCGTTCCAGCGCGGCCTGCTGACCCTCGAGTGCGGGGAGTCGTCGCTGCGCTTCAGCCCGCCCCTGATCGTCACCGAGGCCGATGTCGACCGCGCCATCGAGATCGTGGGCCAGGCGCTCGGCGAGCTGTCCCACCCGCGTGCGGGGATCGCCGAAACCGGCGGCTGACCGGGCCCCTGCAACCGATACGGAAGCGCCGCTCCTCGACCGGGGAGCGGCGCTTCGGCGTTCGCGGGCTGCGTCAGTCGAGCAGGTCGGAGAGGCTGGTCAGCAGGAAGCCCCGGTCTCGCAGGGCGGGGACGAGCAGCTCGAGCGCGTCGAGGGTCTCGTAGCCCCCGAGGTGGAAGAGCACGTTCGACCCGTTCACCGCGTTGCCCACCACCTTCGAGGCGATCTGGGCGGCCGTCGGCCCGCCGTCGCTGATCGGCTTCCAGTCGATGGAGTCGATGTCCCACAGGAAGGTCTTGGTGTACCCGGCCGATGCGGCCGCACCCAGGACGGCGTCGTTGATCGAGCCGTAGGGCGGCCGCCAGTAGGGCCGCGGGTCCTGGCCGGTCGCGTCGCGCAGGATGGCCTCCGCATCGGTCAGCTCCTGGCGGATCCGATCGGCGCTGGGCGCACCGCCGCCGCAGGGCTGGCTCGACGGCGAGCCGCCACCGCCGCGCACCAGGTCGCAGTGGTACATCGTGTGGTTGCCGATCTCGAACAGCTCGGGGTGGTCGCGGACGATGGCGAGGGCCGCGCGGCCCTGCGCCGTCTGGCTCATGGCGCCCGTCGCGAAGATCGTGGCGCACACGCCGTGCTCGACCAGGAAGTTCAGGATGTCGACGGCCGGGTCCATGCGACCGCCCATGTCGAAGGTGAGGGCCACCTCGGCGCCGGCGTCCGGGATGGTGCGGAAGGTCTGGGGCGAGCCGGCGGCCGCGCGGTTCCCGGCCGTGCAGCCGGTGGCGGTCGGGGGTGGCGTGACGCGCGGCGTGGGTGACGGCGTCGGACGTGGCGTGACGTTCGGGTCGCCGCTGACGACCAGGATCCAGCCCGGCTCGATCACGTTCGGGTTCGTCCCGAGCGACGGGTAGCGGTCCACGTTCCAGGCGACCAGCTGGTCGGCGGTCGTGCCGAAGGTGCGGGCGATCGCCATCAGGCCGTCGCCGGGCTGGACCGTGTAGGTCGTGCCACCGTCCGATGGCGTCGGCGTCGGCTCGCCGGGGCTCGGCGTGGCGCTCGGCGCGATGGACGGCGTCGGGTCGTGGCTGATGCTCGGCGATGCCGGTGCGGCGGACGGCGACGGGAGGCCCGGCGAGGATGGCGAGGCGGAGGGCCCCGAGCACGCCGCCAGCAGCATGAGCACGGCGACGAGGCCCCGGGCGCCGATGGTTCGCATGGCCGTCAGTTCGGGTGGTAACCGAGGTCGGCCGCGGGAACCGGGGCGGTTGCCCCCTCCGCCAGCATGCGCGACTCGCGGCGAAGCATTCCGAGCTCGGCCTGCAGCCGGGTGGCGGCGTCGGGCAGCTCGAGCAGGTGCTGCTTGCGGCTGAGCTCCACCTGCAGCACGCCGGCGACCGCATAGCTGGCCGCGGAGGGATCGTCCGGCAGGTGAATCGGCTTGAGGACCTGGTCCAGGGTCGTCGTCACGTCTCGTGGCTCTCGCGGGTCTGCCCCTCCAGACGCGGTGGCGGCCACGAATCGTTTCACGGTGTCCAGGTAGGCGTCGAGCGCCTGCTGCACCGCGGGCAGGGTCGAGGCTGCTCCCTCACCGTCGCGTTCGGGCAGCTCATCGGCCTCGACCAGCGGGTACGGGCCGCTGCGGTCGACCGCACCCAGACGCGCCCGCGCCACCCCCACCACCAGGAGCAGCCAGCGTCCATCGGGGAACTGCTCGGCGCTGTGCACCTCGCAGATGGTGCCGATGTGCTGGGTCGCCGCTTCGCCGCCGACCTCGCGGCCGTCGGTGATCATGGAGACCACGAAGCGCCCGCCGAACGGCGAGCCCTCGGCGACCACGTCACGAGCCAGCGCCCGGTACCGCTCCTCGAAGACGTGGAGCGGGAGCGGCAGGTGCGGGAAGAGCACCTGGTGGAGCGGGAAGTACGGAAGGCGCATGCGCGAGGCATGGTGGCATCGGGCGTGCCTCGGGGCAACCCGCGCTCGGGTCTCCTGCGATCTCCCTATCTGTCGCTGAGCGGCGCCGATGTCACGTTGGACGCGAAAATCCACCCTCGCCCTCCGTCAACGGTCCCCCGAGAACAGATGGAACCGCTGACATGCGTCATGGTCCGTGGCCGACTACCAGAAGCACCGCCACGGGACCGTTACCGAGCGTGCTCCGTTGTGGTGGGAGGACCGGTGCCGCGGGGAGGGCCCGCGGCGCATCGGTCCGGTGCGCGGTCAGTCCTGGTCGGCGAAGGTCGTGTCGATCTGGGCGCGCTGCAGCTTGCCCGAGTAGTCGATGTAGACGCTCTTCCACTCGCTGAAGAAGTCGAGCGCGGCCTGGCCGACCTCGCGGTGCCCGTTGCCGGTGGCCTTGATGCCGCCGAACGGCAGGTGGGCCTCGGCGCCGATGGTGCCGTGGTTCACGTAGCCCAGGCCCGAGTCGAAGTCGCGGATGCTGCGGAACGCCAGGTTCACGTCACGCGTGAACAGCGACGTCGAGAGCCCGTACTTCACCCCGTTGACGACCTCGACGGTCTCCTCCCAGGTGGTCACCGGGATGACCGATGCGACCGGGCCGAAGATCTCCTCCTGCGCGATGCGCGCATCGGGCTTGACCTCGGTGAAGATCGTCGGCTGGAAGAAGGAGCCCTTGGCCAGGGCACCCTCGCGCGCCGGCTCGCCACCGATGACGAGATCCGCCTCGCTGCGGCCGACGACCGCGTACTCGGCGATGCGCTCCACCGCCCGGTCGTTGATGACCGGACCGACGTCCGTCGTGTCCTCGAGCCCATCACCCAGCACCAGCTTGGCGACGCGCTGCTGCAGCCGGTGCACGAAGTCGTCATGCACGTTGCGATGGACGATGAGGCGGCTGGCGGCCGTGCAACGCTGCCCGGACGTGCCGAAGGCCGACCACACCACGCTGTCGAGCGCGAGGTCGAGGTCCGCGTCCTCCCAGATCACGATCGGGTTCTTGCCGCCCAGCTCCAGGCTCACGCGCTTCAGCGTCTTCGCCGCGCGCGTGCTGATCTCGACGCCGGTATCGGTGTGGCCGGTGAAGCTGATGACGCGGACGTCCGGGTGGTCGACGATCGCGTTGCCGACCTCGCCGCCGGATCCGGTCACGACGTTGACCACGCCGGCCGGGATGCCGCCCTCCATCAGCAGCTCGACGAAACGGACCATGCAGGCCGGCGTGTCCGACGCGGGCTTCATGACCGCCGTGTTGCCACAGATCAGCGCCGGGAAGAGCTTCCAACCGGGGATCGCCACCGGGAAGTTCCAGGGCGTGATGATCCCGACCACGCCGATGGGCCGGCGGATGGCCATGGCGAACTTGTCGGGCATCTCGGACGGGACGGTCTGGCCGAAGAGGCGCCGCCCCTCGCCGGCCATGTAGTAGGCGACGTCGATCGCCTCCTGGACGTCACCGCGCGCCTCGGCCAGCACCTTGCCCATCTCGCGGGTCATCAGGCGGCTGAGCTCCTCCTTGTGCTCGGCCAGCAGGCGGGCGACGCGGAACAGGATCTCGCCCCGCTTCGGCGCGGGCATCAGCGACCAGGCCGGATACGCGGCCCTGGCGGCGGCGACGGCGGCCTCGACGTCCTCGGGTCCGGAGGCCGGGAACTCGCCGACCACGTCCTCGTGGTTGGCCGGGCTGACGCTGGTGAAGGTGCGGCCCGATGCGGCCGGCTTCCACTCGCCGCCGATCAGGTTCTGGTAGGTGGTGGTCACGGGAAGGTCATCTCCTTGGGCGCGCGGACGGTTGCGCGCGGGTTGCGGTCGGGACTCGATTCTATCCCTGCCCCGCAGGGACATCTGCCCCTAGAGATCGGCGCCATGGCGCGCGAGGATGGGGACACAATTGAAGAACCGTCGCGTCGGGTTCCTGTTGTTCAACGATAACGGGGCTGAAGTAGTGGCACCCCGGCGCGATGGATCAGCGAAGCGCCGATCCCATCGGGGTCGGCGTTTTCGTTGACGTTCGTTGGCTGCCTCCGTCCCGACCGATGCGGTAATCGGCCAGTAAGCGGCCGCGAAGACACTGTGGGGCATGATGAGCGCCGATCCCTCGCTCTCGCCCACGCCGGCTCGCCTCCAGCCACTAGGAGGCTGCCCACGATGGTCCGCAGACACTCAACCCTCATCCCGGTCGTGCTGGCTGTGCTGATGACGGCGCTCAGCGCGGTCCCGGCCCTCGGCGCCAAGCCGAGCCAGCCGGGAAGGCCGGCACCCAGCTCGCCCCCGACCTCCCCGCCACCGGCGCTCGAGGAGCCGCCGCTCACGCCGGAACAGGAAGCGGCGTCGGCCGCGAAGATCGCCGCGGCGGAGGCCTATCTTTCCACCGTCGACGCCGACGGCCTGGAGCTGTCCAGCCTCAACTGCGTCACGCCGACCGGGACGACCGACCTCACCGCGGGAGGCGTATCGGCCGACGCGACCATCGACGCCTGTTGGGTGCCGCAGGGCTTCCTGTCGGTCGAGGCCAGAGATCAGCTGACCGATATCTACTGCGCGCCCGCCGTCGGTCAGGTGATCTCCAACTACAGCTGGGCCGTTGCATCGGGCACCAACAAGTTCAAGCAGAGTCAGATCGCCTACTGGATGCTGACGGACGCAAACCAGGGGACGTCGGCGCCGTACGTCGAGATCGGCCTGGAGAAGTCAACCGCTGGCTCACCCCGCCGTCCGGCAGGATGGGATTGGATCGTCAGCTATCTGCGGGACCTGAATGGAAACGGCGATACCGGCGACGAGCTCCACTCGTACCTTCGGTCGAACGTGAGTGGGTCGAGGATGCCCATGGCGATCCCCGTCAAGCCACACGACCCCACCTCGAGGTACTACCTGTCGAGCTGGCCGAAGGCGGTCTGGTCACCGGGCCACTGGATCGCGGCCTACGGCTGGGTCGGCTACTACACCGGTAGCGAGTACGCTCGGCTGTACTACACCGATTCGTCGCGAAACCAGGGCGGCTCAACAGGAAAGTTCTGGGATCCGACGCAGCACATTGCACGCCTCATCGGCGAACACACCGGGCGGTTCGTCTGGTGAAGCAACGGTTCGCTGTGCTGATGGCGCTCAGCATTGCTGCCTCTGGGGAGACGGCCTGTGGGGCCGTCCCCCAGACCCCGACCCCCGGCCACGCGTCTCCGATCGGCCCCGGGACTTTGCTGCCAACCGCTTCAAGCCGGCTCACACCGCCTCCCACGCCGCGAACCGAGCCCCTCGGCGATCTCGGCCAGCAGCTGCAGATGCACGCGATCGATCTGGCATGGACGACTCCGATGCTCGAGTTCATCAGTGACGGGACGTCCGTCGTGTTCTCATCGGGTGCAGCGGACGGTCCGGACGGCGACACGGCGCCGGATCTGTGGCGCTACACCCCCGGTGATGCAGAGCCCGAGCGGGTCTGGGCGAATCCGAAGCGGGATCGGCAGGTGATTCGAATCGCCGGGGACGCCGGTACCTTGGCGTGGGTCGACATGGACGCGCGAGGGCGTCCGGACTGGAACCTGTGGCTGCTACCGCGAGATGCGTCAGAACCGGTCCTCCTCGACGCGCACCCAGGCGACGAGGCCATCTCGAGCCTCGTCCCGAGCATGTCGGTGTCCGAGGACATCGTCGCCTGGACCGCGTTTGACAAGGGGGCGGAAGGCGCCGTCTCGCAACTCCTCGTGGCTCGTGCCCCGAGCTGGGACCCACAAGTCTTGCTCCAGCGAAACGCGGCCGATGCAGAGCTCTGGCTGCCATCGATCCTCGGCGCCTCGCTGGTGTTCACCGAGGTCCGCTACACGCTGGACCACACGAGCGACGAACGCTTCGTCTACCTGACCGATGCCACCGATCCCTCGTCGCTCAGGCGCCTCGACGAGAGTGGGCGAGCGACCATGCCGCTGGTCCTCCCCGGCGGCGACGTCGTGTGGAAGGAGACCGATCCGGGTTTCAACATGTTCAACTGGGGAAAGCTCGTGCGGTGGGACCGCGAGACGGGAGCGATCCGGCCGCTGACGACCCGCTGGCAGGAGTACGTGAACTACCCGTCCGTCGGCGAGCGATTCCTCGCCGCGTGGGGCTCGGACTCTTACACGTTCGCCGTCTACGACGCAGAGCTGGCGGTGTGGCGCCTCATCGACCGATACCCGCTCGAGCAGCACGTCGCCGTGCCGCGGGTCCACGTCGGCGGTCCGTTGATGGCGTGGGTCGTGATTCCCACCATCGATTCGGACCCGACCCCGCCGCAGCTGTACTGGGCCTACCTGCCCGGCGCCGGGACGAGCACCAAGCCGCCGCCCTGAACCAACGCCCGAACGTCAGGGGTGCGTCATCCGCATCACGTCGAGGGCCTCGTCGAGCTGCTGCTCGGTGAGCTTGCCGGCCTCGACGTGGCCGCGCTCGACCACCACCTGGCGAATCGTCTTGCGCTCCTTGAGCGCCTGCTTGGCGATGCTGGCCGCCTCCTCGTACCCCAGGTAGCGGTTGAGCGGCGTGACGATGGATGGCGAGCTCTCCGCGAACTCGCGCAGGCGATCGACGTTGGCGGTGATGCCGTCGACGCACCGGTCGGCCAGGAGGCGCGTGACGTTGGACAGCAGCCGGATCGACTCCAGCAGGTTGCGCCCCAGCATCGGCAGCATGACGTTGAGCTCGAAGTTGCCGGCGGCGCCGCCCCAGGCCACCGCCGCGTCGTTGCCGATGACCTGTGCGCAGACCATCAGGGTCGCCTCGGGCAGGACCGGGTTCACCTTGCCCGGCATGATCGAGGAGCCCGGCTGAAGGTCCGGCAGGTTGATCTCGCCCAGCCCGGCGCGCGGCCCGGAGCCCATCCAGCGCAGGTCGTTGGCGATCTTGGTCAACCCCACCGCGATGGTGCGGAGCTGGCCGGAGAGCTCGACCAGGCCGTCGCGCGCGCCCTGTGCCTCGAAGTGATCGACCGCCTCCGTCACGGGCAACCCGGTCGCGCTCGCCACCGCCGCGATCACCCGCCCACCGAAGCCGGCCGGCGAGTTGATGCCCGTGCCGACGGCGGTCCCGCCCAGCGGCAGCTCCGCGACCCGTGGCAGCGTCGATCGCAGCCGCTCCACCCCCAGGCGCACCTGGCGGGCGTAGCCGCCGAACTCCTGCCCCAGCGTCACGGGCGTCGCATCCATGAGGTGGGTGCGACCGGACTTGACGACGTCGGCGAACTCGTCGGCCTTGCGTTCCAGGGACTCGGCGAGGTGCTCGAGCGCCGGCACGAGGTCGCTCACCACGCCGGAGGTCGCGGCGATGTGGATCGAGGCCGGGAACATGTCGTTCGACGACATCGGATGGTTGACGTCGTCGTTCGGGTGGACCGGCCGCCCCAGGCGCTCGGCGGCCAGGGTCGCGAGCACCTCGTTCATGTTCATGTTCGAGCTGGTGCCCGAGCCGGTCTGGAAGACGTCCAGCGGGAACTGGTCGTCATGGTCGCCGCGGGCAACCTCCTCGGCGGCGCCGATGATGGCGTGGGCGAGGTCGTCGTCGATCATGCCGAGCTCGCGCTTGACGAGCGCCGCCGCGGCCTTGATCCGGGCCAGCGCCTCGATCTGCGCTCGCTCCAGCCGCATGCCCGAGATCGGGAAGTTCTCGATCGCGCGCTGGGTCTGGGCGCGCCACTTCGCGTCGGCGGGGACGCGGACCTCGCCCATCGAGTCGTGCTCGATGCGGTAGTCGGTCATCGGGTGAAGTCGGGCTCCTCGGCGTCGACGTATCGGATGACGGGCGGGATCAGGTATGGCAGGTAGCCGGCGTTGAGGTCGTCCAGCACGCGCCGGCCCTTGCCGACGAGCTCGTTCACGAGGACGCCGTTGTGCACCGGCTGGAACGGCTCGAGCTTGTCCAGCCCCTCGCTCAGCTTGTTGCGTGCACCGCGCAGGTTCTTGCGCTGCAGGTGGAGCAGGCCGGCGGCGACCTGGATCAGGCCCTGGTAGAAGGGTCGCTCCTGGTCGGGGGCGGCGCGCCAGAGGGTCTCCCACGCCTCGTGCGCGTGCCAGTAGCGCACGCCGTTGAAGAGCGCGACGCCGCGACGGAAGAGGCGTTCGGCCTCGCGCGGATCGAGCGGCGCCGTTCGTCCGGAGGGCAGCTCGCCCGGCATCGCAGGATCGGTCCGGGCAGCGCCCGCGGTACTGGCGTCCGTCACGCACCGATCCTAGCAGGGCGGATCGGGACCGATGAGCCCGGCCGCCCGGGGATCGCGGTGGATCCCTAGGCGACCGAGTTCGCGCGCCGCTGGAGATCGGGCTCGCGGGGCAGCACGCGAGCGATCGCCTCGCGGAAGCGGATGCCGGACGAGTGCCGGCAGAGCCACCGCAGGTAGTCCGGGTCGTGGCGCGCGAGATCCCTGATGCTCCAGCCGGCGTAGCGGCCGAAGTCGAGCACCAGGGCCTCGCCCGCTCCCCCGCCCCCGGTCGCGGCCCAGGCATCGGCCCCACGGGGACCGGCGTGGATCGGGACCGGCTGTGCCGCACCCATGGTCCGGCGGATGTCATGGCGATGGCGCAGCTCGGGATCGCGCAGCACCTCGTACGCCCGGTTGAGCTGCGCCATGCGGTTCGGATCGGGCGTGTCACCGTCGGGGTGGTAGCGGCGCGCCAGCGCTCGGTACGCCGCCTTGATCACGACGGTCTCGGCCGAGGCGTCGACCTGGAGGACCTGGTAGAGGTCCATGGATTCCCGGGACTGGAGCACCCGAAGCCCTCCCGCTGCGGCAGCCCAACGCTGGGTTCGGATCGGTACACTACGCGGCAGTCCGCTGGGGATCACTGGGGTGGCCACCCCAGACATTGCTGCCACAAGCCCAGAACGACAGGGGGAGTGCCCGTGCGCTCTGTGACCGACCCGGCGACGTTGCTCGAACGCGACGTCGAGATCGGGCTGGTCGACGAGGTCGTCACGGCGGCTCAGGGCGGGTCCGGCCGCATCCTCCTCATCGAAGGCGAGGCCGGGATCGGCAAGTCGACGCTCCTGCGTCACGCGATCGCCGCCGCCAGTCGTCGCGGCATTCCGACGCTGAGCGCACGCGGCAACGATCTCGAACGGCACTACCCCTTCGGCGTCGTGCTGGATCTGCTGGGCAGGACGGTGCAGCGCGCGACTCGGCGCGATGCCCTCTTCACGGGAGCAGCTGCGCTTGCCGAGCCGATCTTCACCGGCGGCACGGGGGCCAGCACGGGGGCCAGCACGGGCGCGGGCGCCGTCGCCGATCCATTCGCCACGCTGCATGGCCTCTTCTGGCTGACGCTCGCGGTCAGCAACGGCGACCCACTGGTCATGGTGGTGGACGACGCCCACTGGGTGGACGATGCGTCGCTCCGGTACCTCGCCTACCTCGGGCAGCGCATCGAGGACCTCCCGATCGCGCTCCTGCTCGCGCAGCGTCCCGGCGAGGGCGCGGCAACCGTCGAGCCCGGGGCGGCGCTGCGACGTCTCCCCGGCGTGGTCCGGCTCGAACCTCAGCGCCTCAGCCCGGCGGCGACGGAGGCGTTGATGGAGCGAGCCGGCGCCGGTGTCGACCGCCCGATGGCGCAGAAGGTCTGGGCCTCCACGCGCGGCAATCCGTTCCTGACGGTCGAGCTGACGCGCGCACTGACCGAAAGCGACGACCGCGCGCTCTCGGACTCCGATCCGAGCGCCATCCCGGAGCGGGTCACGCTCGCCATTCGATCCCGGCTCCATCAGCTGGGCGATGCGCCGCGACGGCTCGCCGAGGCGATCGCGGTGCTCGGCGAGAACGTGACGCTGCGCCAGGCGGCAACGCTCGCGAACCTGGACGACGCCCTGGCCGGGGATGCGGCGCGACGCCTGGTCGACGCGAGCATTCTCGACGCCTTCGGATCGCTGGCCTTCATCCACCCCCTGGTGCGAGACGCGGTGTACACCAGCATTCCCAGCGCCGTCCGTGCAGCGGATCACCGCCGCGCCGCGGACGTGCTCCAGGCCGCCGGCGTGGCGCCGGAGTCCGTTGCGGTACAGCTGCTGGCCGCCGAACGCCGCGCGGATGCTCGCGTCGTCGATGTGCTCGAGCAGGCCGCCGCAGCCGCGACGGCCAGCGGTGCGCCGGCACTGTCCCAGACCTACCTGCGACGCGCCATCGAGGAACCTCCGTCCGCGGATCGACGCCCGCGGATCCTCCTCAACCTGGCACGGGCCAACGCGGCGCTGGGCACGGACCTCGCCGTCGCCCGGTACCAGGAGGCCCTCGCCGAAATCGATGACCCGCATCAGCGGGCCGAGGTGCTGCTCGAGCTCGGGCATACCTTGATCAACGCCGTCCAGTGGGAGACGGCCACCGACATCTTCGAGAAGGGCCTCGAAGAGCTGTCCGCCATCGGCGAGCACGATTCGGACCTCGCCAGCCGGCTGGAGGCGGGGTTCGTGTCCGCCGCGTTCGTGTCGCTGACCCGTCGCGGCAAGGCCGAGGAGCTGCTCGCGAGGATGCTGAGCCAGTCGCGCATCGATCCGGCGCACCGGGAGCTGGCGGTGTGGGCCGCGTTCCAGCGGACGGCTGCCGTGACGTCGACCGCGGACGAGATGCGTGAGCTGGTTGACCGCACGCTCGGGGGCGCGGCACCGGAGGAGCTGGTGCGGCAGGGTCAGATCGTCGAGGTTGCGTGCGGCGTCCTGCTGAGTACCGACGCGCTCGATCACGAGCTCGACCTCCTGAACCGATCGCTCGAGGCGGTCCAGCGGCTCGGGTCGGAGGCGAAGTTCGGCGTCTACTCCTACTGTCGCGCTTGGCCGCACTACTACACCGGCCACCTGGCCGAGGCGATCGCCGACGCGCAGGCCGCGATCCGTGCCGCCGAGCTTGGCTGGGAGACGTTCTACCCGGCCACGTGCTCGGTCCTCGGCTGGGCGCTGATCGAGCGCGGCGAGCTGGACCAGGCGGAGCAGGCTGTCACCCTCGACGCCGAGCGGTGGTCGGAACGCCTGGACTACCAGCTGCTGGTGCCGATCACGCGCGGACGAGTGGCGCTCGAGCGCGGGCGGCTCGACGAGGCC
Source organism: Candidatus Limnocylindria bacterium (assembly GCA_035700865.1). Lineage (GTDB taxonomy): Bacteria > Chloroflexota > Limnocylindria > QHBO01 > QHBO01 > JACDBZ01. The sequence continues at coordinate 15,923 of DASSOH010000126.1, forward strand.
GTCGCGCAGTTCCGGCAGGCGCAGCGCGGCGGGGAGCGGACGGGCCTGAAGACGCCCGTTCCGCCTGACTGGCGGTCGTGGCTGGCCATCGCGCTGGCCGGCCTGGGTCGACGAGACGAGGCCATCGCCGTCGCGGAGGAGGGGCTCGAGCTCGCCGAGCGATGGGGGGCACGGTGGCCGAGGGGCGTGGCGTTGCGAGCCGCCGGCATCGCGCACGGGGATGAGCGGGGCCTGGATCTGCTGCACCAGGCCGAGGAGCAGCTGTCCACCGGTCCCGCCCGGCTGGAGTACGCCCGGACCATGCTCGAGCGCGGAGCGGCGCTGCGGCGCAGCGGACGCACACGCGAAGCCCGTGGCGCGCTGAGCGAAGCGGCGGATCTGCTCCACCGAATGGGGGCGACCGGCCTCCTGCGACGCGCCGCCGACGAGCTGGCGGCCGCCGGGGCGCGGCCGCGACGCTACGCGGTGCGCGGCGTGGAGGCGCTGACGCCCTCGGAGCTGCGCGTCGCACGCCTCGCGGCGGCCGGCCGGACCAACCGGGAGGTCGCGCAGTCCCTGTTCGTCACCCCCAAGGCCGTCGAGTACCACCTGGCGAACGCGTACCGCAAGCTGGGAATCGGGGGGCGCGCCCAGCTGGGCGGCGCCCTCGGCGACGCCGGAGGCGGCGCATCGGTCTAGCCTGTGCGGCATGCAGCAGCCACACCCTCGCTGGTGGCAGACCGGCGTGGTCTACGAGATCTACCCGCGTTCCTTCGCCGATGCCGACGGCGACGGCGTCGGCGACCTGGCGGGCATCACCAGCCGCCTCGACTACCTGGCCTGGCTGGGGGTCGACGCGATCTGGATCGCGCCGTTCTACCCGTCGCCGATGGCGGACTTCGGCTACGACGTCGCCGACTACACCGACGTGGATCCACGATTCGGGACGTTGGCGGACTTCGACCGGCTGCTCGCCGCGGCCCACGAGCGCGGCATCCGCGTGCTGATCGACTACGTCCCGAACCACACCAGCGACCGCCATCCCTGGTTCGTCGAGTCGCGCTCGTCGCGCGAGAACCCGAAGGCGAACTGGTATTACTGGCGCGACGCCGGGCCGAACGGCGAGCTGCCGAACAACTGGATCAGCATGTTCGCCGGCCCCTCGTGGGAGTGGGACGAGCGCCGCGGCCAGTACTACCTGCACACCTTCCTGTCCGAGCAGCCGGACCTCAACTGGCGCAATCCGGCGACGCGGGACGCCATGTTCGACGTCGCCCGCTTCTGGCTCGACCGCGGGGTCGACGGCTTCCGCATCGACGTGGCACCCATGGTCATGAAGGATCCGGAGCTGCGCGACAACCCGCCGAATCCCAACCGCGACGACTGGCACCGCCTGGGCTCGTGGTCCGAGCAGCTCCACCTCAACGACCACAACCACCCGGACATGCACGACCTGTATCGGGACTTCCGACGCCTGCTCGAGTCGTATCCCGGCGACCGGGTCAGCATCGGGGAGCTGCATCATCCGGACTTCGACACGTGGGCCGCGTACTACGGCGAGCGGCAGGACGAGATCCACGTGCCGTTCAACTTCCACCTCACCTACAGCGACTGGAACGCCGCGGACGTCCGGCGCGCGGTCGAGGGGGTGCAGGGCGCGCTGCCGCCCGGCGCGTGGGCCAGCTGGGTGCTCGGCAACCACGACCAACCCCGCTTCGCCTCGCCGCACCGCGCCGGACGCGACCAGGCGAAGGTCGGGATGCTGCTGCTGCTCACCCTGCGCGGGACGCCGACGATCTACTACGGCGAGGAGATCGGGATGGTCGACGTGCCGGTCGCGACCGAGGCCGCGCAGGACCCACTGGAGCGGCGCGAGCCCGGGCGCGGACGCGACCCGGAGCGCTCACCGATGCAGTGGGACGCCTCGCCCAACGCGGGCTTCGCACCCCCGGAGGCCCGACCCTGGCTGCCGCTGGCGCCTGACGCCGACGTCGTCAACGTCGCGGGACAGTCGGAGGATCCCGATTCCATCCTGACCCTCACGCGGGACCTCATCCGCCTGCGTCGCGACCATCCGGTCCTCCACCACGGCGACTTCGAGCGCTTCGGGCCGACTCCCGATGGCGTGTTCGCGTTCCGACGCATGGGAGAGGAGGGCCAGCTCAACGTCGTCCTCAACCTCACGGACGAGGCACGCCGGGTCACGGACGGCGGACCGGGGCGGATCCTGGTCGGCACGGACCGCGGCCGGGAGGGCGCGTCGGTGGAACGGATCCTCGAGCTGGCCCCGAACGAGGGCGTCGTGGTCGAGTGCGGCCGCTGAGGACGCGCGGTCAGGGGCGCGGCGGACCAGCCTCGATGCGCCGGCGCGTGACGGCCGGGTCGAAGCTCTCCCAGTTGGACTCCATCCACCACGTCGCGCCCGCCTCGGCGTACCGGCGGGGCTCGGCGACGTCGCCCGGATCCGTGGTGCCCTCCACCACGATGTCGTAGCCGTCCATCGAGCCCCGGCGACCTTCGATCCAGGCGCGCATCTGAGCCACCGCCCCGGGGCTGAGGCTCGTCCCGGGGACGTACGGGAAGAGGCCGTCCCAGCGCGCGGCGCGCCCCATCGAGCGCTCCGACGGCCAGGCACCGACGACCCAGATGGGGATGCGCGGACGCTGGATCGGGCGCGGACGGAACGCCATCGGTGGGAAGCGGTAGTGACGGCCCTCGAAGCCGAATGGCGCGCCGCTCCACAGGCCTTCGAGGATGGCGAGCGTCTCGTCGAGCTTCTCCGCTCGCGTGCGGCGATCGGCCGGCTCGCCGACCTTCGCCCAGCCACCGTCATCGGTCGCCCCGAGCCCGACGCAGAGCACGAACCGGCCGTTCGAGACGTGGTCGAGCGTCACCGCCTCGCGCGCGACCTTCCACGGACGCCGTCGCGCCAGGGGCTGGATCACCGCGCCGATCCGCACGCGCTCGGTCGCCATGGCGAGGGCCGACATCAGCACCCACGGATCGTGGACCTCGAGCTCGTCGCCGACGTGGATGCCGTCCCACGTGAACACGCCGTCCCAGCCGGCGGCCTCGGCCGTCCGAGCGAGCTCGATCTGCTCGTGGACGGGGCCGCCGGTCAGGATGATGCCGAACTTCACCGCGACGCGACGCGCGCCGGGCTCACGACTCCGTCCGCGCGCCCGCGATGTTGACCATCCACAGCACGCCGTACGGATCGGTGACCATGCCGAACTTGTCGCCCCACGGGGCGGCGACGAGCGGCTCGACGACGGTGCCCTTCGCCGCGAGCTTCTCGAAGTAGCCGGACAGCTCCGCGTCGGAATCCGCGTCGCCGCTGAGCGAGATCTGCACGCCGCTCACCGGGGTGTCGGGTGAGCCGCTGATGGAATCGGCGCCCATCAGCGTGTAGCCGGCCGGGGTCTCGAGCTGCGCGTGCATGATCTTGTCCGCCTCATCGGGCTGGTGCGGCAGGCCGCCCTGCTCGAAGGTGGTGACGGTCAGCTCACCGCCCAGGACCTCGCGGTACAGCTCCATCGCCTCGCGGGCGTTGCCCGGGAAGCTCAGGTAGGGATTGAGCCGGGATGCCATGCGTCTGCTCCTCCGTGGGGTGATCCGAACACCGATACAGACGACGGGCGCCCCGGCGACTCATCGGTCCCTCAGCCGATGCGGATCAGCTTCTTGTTGGTGAACTCGTCGGCGCCGAAGCGGCCCATCTCGCGGCCGGACCCCGAGCGCTTGATGCCGCCGAACGGCAGCTCGGCGCCGTCGGCCAGGACGACGTTCACGAACACCATGCCGGCCTCGATCGCATCGGCGACGCGCAGCGCCTGCTCGGGGTCCGTGGTGTAGACGTACGAGCCCAGGCCGTACGGGATGTCGTTCGCGATCCGCACCGCCTCGGCCTCGTCCTTCGCGCGGTAGACCTGGGCCACCGGTCCGAAGAACTCCTCCTTGGAGGCGGGATTGTCGGGCGTGACATCGGTCAGGACGGTCGTCTGGAAGAATGCCCCGCTGCGCGAGCCACCGTGGACCAGCCTGGCACCGTGCTGGACCGCGCGCTTGACCTGGTCGTCGAGGCGCTCGGCGGCCTCCAGCGAGGAGAGCGGCCCCAGTGCCGCGTCCTCCGACGTCGGGTCGGTCGCCTCGACCGCGGCGAGCTTGGCGGTGAACGTCTTGAGGAACGGCTCGTACAGCTCGTCGGCGACGATGAAGCGCTTCGCGGCGTTGCAGGACTGGCCGCTGTTGTCGAGGCGGGCGTCGACCGCGGCCTGGGCAGCGGCATCGAGGTCGTCGGTCGAGAGCAGGATGAACGGGTCCGAGCCGCCGAGCTCGAGCACGACCTTCTTCAGGTGCCGCCCGGCGATCTCCGCGACCTGGGCGCCGGCACGCTCGGAACCGGTGAGCGACACGCCCTGGACACGCGGGTCCGCGATGATGCGCTCGATCTGGTCATGCCCGGCGTAGAGGTTCACGTAGGCGCCGTCCGGGAAGCCCGCGTCCCGGAACATGCGTTCCATGGCGGCGGCCGACTCCGGGCACTGGCCGGCATGCTTCAGCAGGATCGTGTTGCCGATGATCAGGTTCGGGCCGGCGAACCGGGCCACCTGGTAGTAGGGGAAGTTCCACGGCATCACGCCGAGCAGCACGCCGAGCGACGCGCGCCGGATCACCGCCGAACCTTCGCCGGCGAGGAGCTGGATCGGCTCGTCCTTGAGGAACTCGGGTGAGTGGTCGGCGTAGTACTCGTAGATGTCGGCCGCGAAGTCGACCTCGCCGAGGGCCTGGGCGATCGGCTTGCCCATCTCGCGCACGATGATCTCGGCCAGCTCCTGGCGGCGCTCGCGGTGCAGCTCGGCGACGCGGCGGATGAGGGCCGCGCGCTCGTCCACGGTGGTGGACTTCCCCCAGGTCCGATGCGTCTCGTCGGCCGCGGCGATGGCGGCCTCGATCTCGGCATCGGTGATGGTGTCGTAGGTCCTGAGCGTCTCCCCGGTCGCGGGGTTGGTGACGGCATAGCCCATCTGTGGTGCTCCTCCGAGAAGCCGATACTACGATCTGGTCCGAACCGGCCGGTACCCCCCATCCGCCACGCGCGCCATCACGAACAGCAGGTCGGCGAGGCGGTTGAGGTAGGGCACGACCTGCGAGTCGGGCAGCTCACCCGCATCGGCCAGGGCCACGCAGCGCCGCTCGGCTCGACGCACCGTCGTGCGCGCCAGGTCCAGGCCGGCGCCGGTCATGGTCTCACCGGGCAGGACGAACTCCTTCGGCTGCTCGCCCAGGCCCTCGAGCTCGTCGATCTCCCGCTCCAGCGCGCTCACCATCTCGGCGGTCACGCGCGTGGTCCCATCGGCCAACCGGTCGCGGCGGTCCAGGTGGGTGGCGATCTCCGCGCCCACCACGAACAGCTCGCGCTGGAGGCGGAGGATCAGCTCGGCCAGGCGCGCCTCGGTCCGGTCGGTGATCTCGCCGATGGCGGCCCGCGCGATCCCGAGCGCCGAGACGGCCTCGTCGGTCGTGCCGTAGGCATCGGTCCGCGCCGCGGCCTTGCTGATGCGGTCGCCGCCGTAGAGCAGCCCGGTGGTGCCGCCGTCGCCCTTGCGGGTGTAGATGCGCATGGGCGCATCCTACCCGGGGACGCCGCGCGCGGTGCGGGTTAGAAGAGGCCCGGCGGGGGCTCCCAGCGCTCGGCCAGCAGCGTGACCTTGACCGGCGGCCCGACGACCTCTTCGGTCTTCGTCTTCACGTTCTGGATCAGCTCGCCGGCCCACGGGCAGAACGGCGTCGTGAGGACCATCTTGACCTCGGTCGGCGCGCCATCGGCCCCGATCTCGACGGCCTTGATCAGGTCGAGGTCCACGATGCTCATCCCGATCTCCGGATCGTAGATGTCGTACAGCGCGGTCATCACCTCGTCCACCTTGCCGAGGTTCTGGTCGATCGTCATGGCACAAGGATACGCGGATGCGCCAGGGAGTGCCCGAGGGCCACCCGTCCTTCGTCCCGCGGCGGCGTTCGACGTCCCCCTCGTCGAGCGCGGGGAGCGACGCGCACTCATCCGGGAACCGGCGACGACCGTAGGAGTGGGCACCGAGCACACCGGCTCCGACTCCACCACACCAGACAAGGAACCAGAACCGATGCGCAAGCCCCTTCTCATCCTCGGTCTCGTCGGCCTGCTGACGACGGCCCTCGTGGCCCCGGCCGCGGCGGCTCGCCCGGCCGATGCCGGCCGCCCGACACTCCTCAGCCGCGCGGTGGCGATCAACGCGCAGACCGGCGAGTTCAGCACGCTGCTCTCGCTGGCCGGCCAGTATCCCGACATCGTGGCGGCGCTCCAGGGCAAGACCCAGCTCACCCTGTTCGCGCCGACCGACGCCGCGTTCGACGACCTGTTCGCGTTCCTCGGAACCCTCGGCGTCCAGCCGAGCGACCTGACCGCGGATCAGATCAAGACGGTGCTGCTGTACCACGTGACCGCCGGTCGCTGGTCGGCGGATCGCCTGGCCGACACGAGCTCGATCACGATGCTCTCCGGCGAGTCGGCCGCGGTCAGCGCCACCGGCGGGGTGACGATCAACGCCTCGAACGTGGTCATCGCGAACGTTCCCGCCAGCAACGGCTTCATCCACGCCATCGACGCCGTGCTGGTGCCCCCGAGCATCCTGGCCGCACTCGGCCTCTAGGCGCCTGCCTCCCTCCCCCGGACGAGCCGGTCCCCCATCGGGGCCGGCTCGTTCCGCATCGGTCCGGCGGTCCGGCGGTCCTAGAGCAGGGAGGTGTCGAAGCGCGGGTGTGGCGCGGGGACGATGGGCCGCACGCGCTGATAACCCTCGTAGATCGGCCCTTCGGCAGCGATGGCGGCGCGCAGCGCGGAGATCGGGGCGGCGGTATCGGCCTGGCTGCCGTGGCAGGCGAGCGCATCCAGCTTGCGCTGCGCCACCGCCGTGATGTCGATCCGGTGCGTGGCGGCCTGCTCCTCCGGCGAGAGGTCGTAGAGGTTGCCACCGGGATCGAAGATCGGCGAGATGGTGTACACCGCGTTCGGCGCGATCCCCGCGTCCGACAGCCGCTCGACCGCCCAGCGCGTCGCGTTGCCGACCGCGATGTGATCGGGGTGGCCGGTCACGCCGTGCGGCCCGAAGGTGATGACGGCCGCGGGGCGGCGCTCCGCCAGCCAGGCGGCGATCTCCTCGACCAGCGTCTCGAACGACTGCTCGGCGATCCCGCCGTCGGGGTAGCCGTCCAGCAGCGACACCTCGTCCAGCCCCAGCGTGCGGGCGGCGCAGACCAGCTCCGCCTCACGCCGGTCGCCGAAGACCGGGTCCGGCGTTCCGTCCGGCGTCCCCGCCTCGCCACGGGTGACGACCAGCAGCCGCGTGGTGGCGCCCTGGTCGTGGGCGCGCGCCAGCGCGCCGCCGCAGCCGAAGCTCTCGTCGTCGGGATGGGCCAGGACGGCAGCCAGGCCGCCCGGGGCGATCTGATGGCTCACCGATCCTCCTTCGTCTCGTCAGGCAGCTCGTCGTCGGACAGCAGGGTCCAGCCCTGCCGTTCGACGGAGGTCCTCATCGTACGCAGGACGGCCAGCTTCCCGCTGGCGACCTCCGCAATGAAGCGCCGCGTGCCCTCCTCGTCCAGCGCACTGCCCGGCGCGGCGCTGCCGCGACCGACGTTCAGCCACGCCAGGTGGTAGCGGTCCATCCGACCCCACACGCGCTCGAGCAGCGCGTCCGACTCCAGCAGCCAGACCGCGAAGCGATCCCAGTCGGGATCGGTGACGAGGCGATCGCCCGTCGCGATGAGCGCATCCGTCGCGTCGAGGAACGCGCGGCGCGACATGACGGGCGTTCGGGGCTTCACGGCGCCCGAGTATAGGGACCGGCGTTCGTACCATTGCCGGGGCGACGATCGGCGGACGAGACTCGGCCGCGTATGGGCTCTCGCCGTCCGCACGACCTGCTCTCCTCCGTCATCCCGCCGATCGCCGTCCTGCTGGCCGCGGCGGTGGTCGTGGCACTGTCCGGTGCCGGCGTGCCCGTCACGCGCGCGATGGCCACGTCCCTCGCGCTCGCGCTGCTCGTCACCGCTTCGGCCGCCGCGCTGGTGGCCCTGCGGCGTGGCCTGCGACACGGCCGGCTGGTCGATCTCGCGTTCGCCGGGACGTCCGCCTCGCTCGCCGGCGCCGGGCTGGCGTCGCTGGGAGGTGCCGCGAGCCTGGCGCCGGCGATCCTCGCCGCGTCGGCCTTCGGACTTGCGGCCGCCGTCGGGGCGCGAGACGAGTCGGTGGCCGCAGGCGGCCGCTGGCGCATCCCCGCGGCCGTGACCGTCGCCGTCGTGGCCGAGATCGCCGTAGTCGTCGGACTGGTCCCCGCACTCACCGACGCCGTCCGAGCCACCGAACCGGTCCTCCACGGCGCGGCCGTGGGAGCCGCCGTCATCGGCCTCGCCATCGCCAGCGGACGCTCGAGCGCGGCCGCCATCGGGATGGTCGGGATCGGTCCGCTCGCCCTCGCGCTGGGAGATGGGCCGTCCAGCGAGGTGCTCGCGCTCGGCGCGCTGACGGGGGCGCAGCTGCTCGCCCTGGGTCGCGCGGGTCCCCGGACGGCGCCCGGCCCGTCGGCGGGTGCCGACCTGTCGCCGATCCTCGACCACATCCCGGACGCCGTCCTGCGCTTCGACGGGCGCCTGCGACTGCAGGCGTGGAACGCGGCGGCCGCCGATCTGCTCGGGCTGGACGCCGGCTCCGCCGGAGCGCGCCTGGAGGATCTGCTCGGGGTGCCGGTCGGCGAGCTCCCGTCGTCGAGCACGGCCGGGTCACGCCTGGACGGCATCGGCGGCCTCGCCATCGGCCTGCACCGCGACGGCGACGGCGTGCTGGCGGTCGTGACGCAGCCGCCGATCGTCGACGACTCGGCCGACCGGCTCGGGCGCGAGCTGCGGGCGACCATCGAGGAGCTGCTCCAGGCCCGTCGCACCGTCGAGCTGCAGCGGACCGAGCTGGAGCGCGCCTCCACGGTGGACGCGCTGACGGGGGTCGCGAGCCGGGCCGCCATCCTGGAGCGGCTGGAGCTGGAGGTGGCGGAGGCGCGGCGCTACCGCCATCCGGTCGCCATCGTGCTGCTGGACGTCGACGGCTTCGCCGAGGTCAACCGACGGGTGGGGATCGACGAGGGCGACGCGATCCTGCGCGAGATTGCCCTGCGCATCCGCCTCCGGGTTCGCCAGGCCGATGCGCTCGGCCGATCCGGCAGTGACGGCTTCCTGGCCATCCTCCCCCACACCGACGAGACCGGCGCCGCCACCTTCGCCGATGCGCTGCGCCAGCGTGCGGGGCAGCGGCCGGTGACCATCGGCGAGGACCGGCTGCGGGTGACGCTGAGCGCCGGGGTGGCGGTGATGCGCGCCGGCGAGGAGCTGGACGTCGACGGGCTGCTGCGCCGGGCGGACGAGGCGCTCGAGAGCGCGCGCCACGCGGGTGGCGATCGGATCGCCCTCGATCGGCTGCACGGCCTAGCCCGGCTCGAGGGCGGGGCGCCCGCGACCGCATCGGCTGCGGAGGAGACAGCACAAGATAGCGGTGCCTGACTTATCCACACCGCTACATCTTGTGGATAAGGCTGGTCATCCGGGGGTCCCGGCTGGTACACTCCGCCGCGATGCCGCCGACCTCGCCCGCCCTCAGCGCGAAGCTCATCTTTCCCACCAAGGAGATCGTCGAGGAGTACTACCTCCCGATCATCTACACCGCCTGCCGTACCTGCTACTCCGAGCAGGTTCCCGAGCAGATCTGGGACAAGGCGGTCAGCCGCCAGGTGGCGGACGAGAAGCAGCAGAGCCTGGTCCGCAAGGTGATGGAGTCGGGTCACGGCTCGACCATCGAGCACGTCAACTTCACCTTCGCCATCAGCGGAGTGACCCGGACCCTGACGCATCAGCTGGTGCGCCACCGCGCCGGCACCGCCTTCGACCAGCAGTCCCAGCGCTACGTGAGCTTCAAGAAGCGCGACAACTTCACGATCCCCGACTCGATCACCAAGGGCGACCTGCCGGACGACCTGGCCGGCCGCTTCCAGCAGGCCATCGACGACAACCTGGACCTGTACGGGCAGCTGCTGCAGGCCGAGGTGCCGGCCGAGGACGCGCGCTTCATCTTCCCCAACGCCATGCAGACCAACCTGATCATGACGGTCAACCTGCGCCAGCTCATCCACATGAGCGGGCTGCGGCTGTGCACGATGGCGCAGTGGGAGATCCGGCAGCTGTTCAAGCAGATCCGCCACGAGATCTTCCGCGTCTCCCCGTTCTTCGGAAGCTTCCTGGCGCCGAAGTGCGTCCCGCTGGGCTACTGCGACGAGATGGGCAACCGCGACGAGCATTGCCGCATCCGGCCGCACCGCGACACGGTGATGGCGGTGTGGGAGGCCTACCGAAGCGGCGAGCTGGCCGAGACCGATGGGCCGGTCGTGCCGGAGACGAGCCCCTTCCGCCCCAAGCCGCGACGCGTCCCGCTCCCCGTCGACGAGGGCTCGGTCCGCCCGTCCGTCGGCGAACCGGTGGGCGCCCAGATGGGGCAGGCCGGGGACTCCGACCGGGTCTAGCCCCCGCTCAGTTGTCGGGGGAGACGCCGTCGCCGAGGGTGAAGCGGCGCAGCTCCTCCTCGCACGCATCGGCCAGGCGCCGAGCCTCGTTGACCAGGAAGCTGCCCATCTTGGTCGAGTCGGTGACGAGGAGCGTGTGGCCACGCTCGTTGCGGTCGAGCACGATCCGATCGTCGCCGTGGAAGCTGATGGCCCAGTTCGCCTGCAGCTGCACCAGCTCGGCGATCACGACCTTCTCGCTGAAGTACCAGTCCAGGAACTCGGCGTTCAGGGCCGCCACGACGTCGCGCAGCTGAAGCGTCCGGTTGCGGGGCAGCCGCGACACGAAGTGCACGATGCGCAGCGCGGCGAAGGGATCGCCGCTGCGCGCGATCTGCGGCGGGACGAGGTCGGGCGACGGCATCCCCTCGGGGGGCGGGCCGGCAAGGAGGGCATCGGTCACCGGTCGAGTATCCCCGGCCGGTGAGGACGCGGCAAACGGGCCGCCATCCCGGGATGGGACGACGGCCCGTTGCGCCACGCGGCGAGGGTCAGCGCTCGGACCCGACCTCTCGCGTCGCCAGCACGCGGACCGCACCCAGGACCGCGAGGCCCAGCAGCGCGACGCCCGCGATGAGCGTGGTGCTCGGAACGGTGCTCGCCGGGCTCGCCATGGCCGTGTCCGGCATGGCCGTCCCGGTCGCGTCGACCGCCGCGATGACCTGGACGCCGTCCTCGGCATCCATGGCGAACGCGGTGAAGTTCGTGTCCGCGGCGAGCGTGACGTCGAACTGCAGCGCGGCGGCCGTGTCACCGGCGGCCCGGATCTCGAGCGGGTAGTCGCCCGGATCGAGGGTCAGGTAGCCGCTGGCCTCCGGATAGGCGAGGCCGGGCACGACCACGTCACCACCGGTGACGGCGATGTCGACCTCGGCCGGCGCGCTCGGCGACAGGTGGATGGCGCGCAGCTTCGCCTGGCCACTGGCGACGGTGGTGTCGTCGGTGAAGACCGTGGCGGTGATGTCGGCCAGCTTGCCGTACGCGGCGACCGTGTAGGCGGTGCCGGCCTCGAAGGTGAGGTCGGCCTCGATGACCGGGGTGGTGTCGCCGGTCGCGGTGACCTGGATGTTGTACGTGCCCGCCGGGAGCGACAGGTAGTCACTGACCGCGGTGAACGGCACGTCCGTCAGGACGGTCTCGCCGTCGACCCAGACGTCGACGTTCGGGGCGTCCGGGGACGCGTGCACCACGCGGACCATGGCGTTGTCGGCGGCCGCGACGGGGACCGCGAGGGCGGCAACCAGCGCCGTACCGGCCAGCATGCCGGCGAGGCGAGAGAGGGTTCGCATCGGAGTGGGATCCTCCAGTGGGCAATGGGGGGTTGTGCCCACGTCTACGGACCGCGCCGGTCCGCCGGATCACGGCTGCTCAGCCGATGCGCAGGCCGAGCTCGCAGTCGGGATCGGGTCGCAGCAGATCCACCTCGCCGTCGGGACCCATCGCGCCGAGCACGAGCACCTCGCTCTTGAACCCGGCGATCCGGCGCGGCGGGAAGTTCACCACCGCCACCACCAGCCGCCCGACGAGCGCGGCCGGGTCCGGGTAGGTCACGGTCAGCTGGGCCGAGCTGACGCGCTCACCCAGCTCCGAGCCGAAGTCGATGCGCAGCCGGTACGACGGTTTGCGGGCCTCGGGGAGCGGCTCGGCGGCCAGCACGCGGCCGACGCGCATGTCGATGCGCAGGAAGTCGTCGAACTCGATCATGCCGCGAGCATAGGTGCGGGCCGGCGGACCGAGGCGGCGGTGCACGCGCGCACCGACCCGTGACTAGGACTATCGGGCCGTTGGTGCCGGCGCCGCCGGTCCCTACGGTTCGCATCGGGGGGCGCGCCACGTGCCCCGCGCGCCCCCACCCTCATCGGAGGCTGTGCGTGTCGTTCTGGAACTGGCGTCGCGGACCCGGCGGCGTGGTCAGCCATGGGACCTCGGCGGTCGCCATGGAGCCCGACCTGGCCCCCATCGAGCTGTACACGGCCGATGCGCGCATCGTGGCGTGGATCGCTCCGGACGGCCACCGCGTGACCGATCTGCTGAGCAGCACGGACCAGCTGCGCCTCTGGCGCCCGAGCCCGGGCCCGCTCGACGGGACCGGAGGCGCCGCCGGCGGAACCGCCTCCGGCGATGGCGGCGAGTGGGAGACGCTGCCGACCGCCCAGGTCATCCTGGCCATGCCGCCCGAGTGGCGTCCCAGCCGCCAGCTGCGCCTCCACAAGCGGCTGCGCCGTGCCGCCCTCACCGCCGGGCCCTTCTCGGTGACGGGGAACGTCCACCTCCATCCCGGCGTCGACGTCGGCCTGCACGTCGTCCGGCAGCAGCCCTTCATCCCGCTGACCGATGCCTACCTGCTGCACAACGGCACGCCGCCGTTCGAGCACGTCGTGAGCGTCGTCATCGTCAACAGCGCCCACGTCACCCAGCTCGTCCCGCTCGTCACCCTCGCCTGACCACGGCGGCGGTCCGTCGAGCGGCGCCATAATCGGCCGCGATGGCCGTCCTCCGTTCGTCGATCGATCCAGCCTCCGACGCGTTCGCCGCGAACGCGGCCGCCATGCGTGCCCTCGTCGACGATCTGCGTGAGCGTCAGCGAGCCCTGGCCGAACGCGGCGCTGGTGGCGACGACCGCTCGATCGCGCGGCACCGTGAGCGCGGCAAGCTGCCCGTCCGGGAGCGGATCGATCGGCTGATCGATCCGGGCTCGGCCTTCCTCGAGCTCTCCGCGCTGGCCGCCACGGACCTGTACGGCGGCGACGCGCCGGGTGCCGGCATCGTGACCGGCATCGGTCGGGTGGAGGGCGTCGAGTGCGTGATCGTCGCCAACGATGCGACGGTCAAGGGCGGCACCTACTACCCGATGACGGTCAAGAAGCACCTGCGGGCGCAGGAGATCGCGCTGGAGAACCGGCTGCCGTGCCTCTACCTGGTCGACTCGGGCGGCGCCTTCCTGCCGCTCCAGGACGAGGTCTTCCCGGACCGCGACCACTTCGGCCGCATCTTCTTCCACCAGGCGCAGCTCTCGGCGCGCGGCATCCCGCAGGTTGCGCTGGTGATGGGCTCGTGCACGGCCGGCGGCGCCTACGTGCCGGCCATGAGCGACGAGACCGTGATCGTGCGCGGCACCGGGACGATCTTCCTTGGCGGGCCGCCGCTGGTGCAGGCGGCGACCGGGGAGGTGGTCAGCGCCGAGGAGCTCGGCGGCGCGGAGGTCCACACGGTGCAGTCGGGCGTCGCCGATCACTACGCGCTCGACGACGAGCACGCCCTGGCCATCGGCCGCCAGATCGTCCGCAACCTGGCCTGGCACAGGCCGGATCCGCCGTGGGAGGTGAGCGCCGCCGCCGAGCCATCGGTCTCGTCCGACGAGCTGTACGGCGTCATCCCGGCCGATGCACGCCAGGCCTACGACGTCCGCGAGGTGATCGCCCGGCTGGTCGACGGCAGCGAGTTCCACGAGTTCAAGGAGCGCTACGGCGAGACGCTGGTGTGCGGCTTCGCGCGCCTGTGGGGCCACCCGGTCGGGATCGTGGCGAACAACGGGATCCTCTTCAGCGCCTCCGCGCTCAAGGGCGCGCACTTCGTCGAGCTGTGCTCGCAGCGCCGCATCCCGCTGGTCTTCCTGCAGAACATCACCGGCTTCATGGTCGGGCGCGAGTACGAGGCGGGCGGGATCGCGCGCGACGGCGCCAAGCTGGTCACCGCCGTCAGCACGACCAACGTGCCGAAGTTCACGGTCATCATCGGCGGCTCGTTCGGTGCGGGGAACTACGGCATGGCCGGGCGCGCCTACGGGCCGCGCCAGCTGTGGATGTGGCCGAACGCGCGGATCAGCGTCATGGGCGGCCAGCAGGCGGCGCGGGTGCTGTCGACCGTTCGCGGCGGCTTCACGACCGATGCCGAGCGCGACGCCTTCGAGGCCCCGATCCTGGAGAAGTACGAGCGCGAGGGCTCGCCCTACCACTCGACCGCGCGGCTGTGGGACGACGGGGTGATCGATCCGGCCGAGACGCGCCGCGTCCTGGGGTTGGGGATTTCGGCCGCACTGAACGCCCCGATCCCGGAGCCGGGGTTCAGCCTGTACCGGATGTAGGCCGTGGCTCGGCTGCCGGTGAAGGTGTCACCTGCCTGTCCTGGCGACGGTAGGCAGCGTGGCGCCAGCTGGAGTTCTGATCTGCCTGTCCTGGCGACGGTAGCCGGCGTGCGCACTGTCTGGACCGCGTGGTGGCGCGCCGTCACGATCGGCGTCGTTGTCTAATGTCGCCAGGATGAGCGGCTGACGACAACGCGCGGCCTGACGGCGACCCGCGGGCGGGCGCCGTGGCCCCTCAGCGTGCGGAACCGCCCGCGCGCGTCACGACGGTCCGAGCCGGCAGGGCGGTGGACGGCTCGACGAGGAATCTCAGCCCGAACAGGTCGATGGAGACCGGCGTGCCGACCTCGGCGGAGAGCACCACGG
>DASSOH010000127.1:0-3748 GCA_035700865.1 Candidatus Limnocylindria bacterium
CCGTTGAAGGGGGTTTCCTCTTCCGAGGGTTCGAATCCCTCCCTCTCCGCCAGGCCCTATGGCGTGTGCCCGTAGCTCAGTGGATAGAGCGTCAGGTTGCGGACCTGAAGGTCGAAGGTTCGAGTCCTTTCGGGCACGCCAACACCCCTCCCCGCCTACGGCGCCGTCGCGTTGAGGTACTCCTCCAGGTCGGTGTAGCCGTCGCCGTCGTTGTCTGCCCGGCCATCGCGTGACGTGTCACCGAACGCGGTCAGTTCCCAGGCGTCCGACATGCCATCGGCATCCACGTCAATCGCAGGCGTGCCGGCCGCGAGCTCGGGCCAGTACGGATTCGGCGGGGGATAGTCGACGCCGTTGAAGTACGTGCCGCCCTGTGCGGACACCTCATCCACGATGCGCCGATCCACCTCATCGCGGACTGGCAGCGTCGCCCCCACCTCGTCGAGCACGCTGTTGAGCAGTCCCGGGTCCCCGGCGGAGGGAACGCTCAACCGACCGCAGCGCACGCTGGTGGAGTACACCGTACCGGTGGCGCCGGAAGGGCTGAAGCCATCGGCGACGTTGCGGTCGAGGTAGACCGCGTCCGCGTAGACGTTCGGATCCGCGTTGACCGTCGCCGACTTGAACAGGCCCTTCGTGACCGACATCGGTCCCCAGCGGAACCAGTTGCCGACGACGTTCAGGCTGCGGGGATTGCCGACCACCGCCTGGCGTCCCCAGTCGTAGATGACGTTGTCCACCAGGTCGACGCATTCGGCGCTGCGGATGGCGGGCATGCGCTTGTCGGCATCGGTGAACAGGTTGCGGTAGAAGGTGAGGCGCGATGCCCATCCGCCATCGAGCACCAGAGGCGTCACATTCATGGCGTAGGCGTGGCCACCGTTCGCCGCCGTCCCCTCCGGATGCCGGGAGAGGTAGAGCCCCTCGCCCAGGATCGAGCTCTGGACAGTCAGGTTCGTCACCGGGCCGAGGACCGCCAGGCCGCCGATGTCGGGGCCCCAGACCATGTCAACGTGGTCCAGGATGATCCCACTGATCGGACCGCTTTCCGCGTGGACGCTCAGGCCGTCCGCATCCGCCGGCCCGGTCGTGGTCGCGTCGCCGGTCCGGAAGCGCAGATGGCGAATGATCACGTCGTGGGTGAGGATGCGGACGGCATCGCCCCGCACGACGATCCCGTCGCCCGGGGCGGTCTGGCCGGCAATGGTCAGGTAGGGGCTCCGCACCTTGACCGTCGAGGCCAGCGTGATCGTGCCGGACACGCCGAACACGACGGTGCGCGGTCCCGCCGCTTCCAACGCGGCTCGCAGTGAGCCGGGCCCCGAGTCGGCCAGCGTCGTGACGACGTAGACGTCGCCACCGCGGCCGCCGGGTGTGATGGCTCCATAGCCGATGGCGCCGGGGAAGGCGGGGAGCGTCACGACCGGAGTCGGAGTGGGAGACGGCGTCGGTGACGGCGTGTCGGACGGGGTCGGCGTCGGAGTGTCGACCGGGGTCGGGGTAGCCGTCGGGGCCGCAGTCGGCGTCGGTGTCGGTGACGGCGTGGCGGTTGGCGTGGCACTCGGCGTGGCTGGCACCGGAATGGAAAAGGAAGCCGTGGCGACGGTCTGCCCGGACTCGGACCCGCTGAGCATCTTCGCGCCGATCACATAGGTGCCGGCAGCGATGGAGCCTGGGACCGTTACGGCCACCGTGAACGTCCCCTTGGCGCTCACCTTGAACGTCGGCATGCTCGTCGCACTGCCGTCGAAGAGCAGCTGGCCCTTGGCGCGCGCGGCGAATCCGGTGCCGGTCACCTGGATCTTGGTTCCCGCGGGCCCGCTCGATGGAGACACGGCGAGACTGGGCGTGACGACCGCGGCCACAGTGATGGGCAGGATCACCGCAATCGCGGCTACCACGATCAGCGTGCGCAGGGGTCGGGCCAGCTCGGTCGATGGCACTCGGACGCTTGCCTTGTTGCTGATGGGCACCGCGCGCTGGCCGGGAGTCTACTCCGCGCGCCGGCGCACCGGTCGCCGATTCGCGGTCTCCGCGGCGGGCAACCGGGCGGAGGGCCACCGTCGAATCGGCTACCGTCCGCGAATGGCCGATGCGCTCTTCAGCGCGCGTCGCATGCTGGCGACCGCAGCACCCGCCGCCCTGGCGATTGCCGTCTTCGGCGTGCTGTTCGGCGCCGCCGCCCGCCCGCTCATCGGCTCCGAGCTGACGCTGATCATGTCGGTGCTCGTCTTCTCGGGCGCCACGCAGTTCTCGACCCTGGCGCTGGTCGCCGCCGGCGCCGCGGCGCCCGCCCTTCTCGTCACCGCCGCGATCCTGAACGTTCGCCACCTGGTGCTGGGCGCCGTCCTGCGGCCGATGCTCGGTCCCTCCCGGCTGCGGCGCGGCCTGCTCGCCTGGTTCATGCTGGACGAGACCTTCGGCTTCACGATCGTCGCCGCTGAGCCGATGGCGGCCGGCCCGGCGCGCGAAGCAGTCGCCGAGCGGACGCTGCTGGTCAGCGGCATCAGCTGCTACGTCGCCTGGCTGGCCGGCACGGCCCTGGGCATCCTGGGCGCCGGGGTCGAGGGCCTGGACGGGGTCGCCGAGGCGCTCTTCCCGGTCCTGTTCGTCGGCCTCGCCGCGCTGACGGCGCGTCGTCTGGGCCTCGCCGCGCGGGCAGTGGCCGCGGCCGGACTGACTGCGCTGATCTGCCTGGTGGCGCCGGAGTGGCGCGCCCTGGCTCCTGCCGTCGCCGGCCTGCTGGTGGCGCTGCCGCCGGACCCTGCTCCGCGGCGCGCGGTGAGCGCCGCGTGACGCTGTTGCTCGTCATCGCGCTGGCGGCCATCACCTACGGCAGCCGGCTGAGCGCCATGGTCCTCCTGCCGCGGCCGTCGGGAAGCGTGGAATCGGTGCTTGCCCGCGTCCCGGCCGCCATCTTCGCCAGCCTGGCGACGCTCTCACTGACCACGCCTGAGCGTCAGCTGGTGGAGACGCCAATCCTGGTCGCCACGGCGGCCGCCGTCCTGGTCGCGCCCCGCCGTTCCTTCGCGCTCTGCCTCGCCGCGGGGATCGCCGGCTACGCCGTCGCGGTGTTCATGAGCGGCTGATGCGACTCAGCTGCCAATCGTGCCCACCATTACTGGGTCCGTGGTCGGCGCCGAGACGCGGTGCGACTCCACGGTGACCGCGAAGGTCGTGAAGCCGGACAGGTCGCGATCTACCGGCACCACCGCCACCGCAGCGTCGCCGGGGTGGAAGGTCCCGACGTCCACCGGTCCAGAGGGGCCGATGAGCCACAGCTCGTAGAGGCGGTCCGCCGGCAGCGCGCCCGCATCCGCCACCACGAACGAGGCGCCGCTCCCCGGGGTGTCGACCACGTAGCCGCGTCCGGCATTGCCCTCCACCCGGAACGCGGCCTGGCCGCCAGACAGTGCGGCCGCCACGTCGCGCAGGGCACGGTCGCGATCGGCCAGCTGTCCGGAGAGCATCACGCCCCAGATGCCCACCGCCACGAACGCGGCCACCGCGGCCAGCGCCAACGGTCGCGCCACCTGCGGCGAGAGCCAGTCCAGCCAGCCGAGGCGTGCCGACGGCTGCGCACGCCCGGCCGAAGGGGCCGGCTGGTGGCGCGGCGCCGCCTCGGCGGAGCGCATCAGGCGATCGCGCAGCCCGGCGCTGGGCTCGATCGGCTCCAGGCCGGCCGCCAGGACGGCATCGGCTCCGATAAGGGAGCGGAGCTCGGCATGCGGCTCGGGGCAGGTCGCCA
>DASSOH010000128.1:0-16427 GCA_035700865.1 Candidatus Limnocylindria bacterium
CATGGACGCCGAGGCAGGCGTCGAAGCGGAGGCCGAGGCTGAAGCCGAAGCCGAGGTCGAGCCCGGGACCGAGGCCGACCTGGCGCGGTCTCGCCGCCGTGCGGCCCGGTGGACGACCGAGACCTTTGCGGAGGCGCTGGCGCGCGCCGAGGACCCCACCGAGCCCGAGCTTCCCGGTACCGCGGATGCCGCCGCGGCACTCGCCGCGCTGCGCGGGGAGGTTGATGCCACTGCCGCCGAGCTGCCGCGCGACGCGGCAATGGCGGAGGAGATCGAGCCGGCCGAGGAGATCGAGCCCGCCGAGGAGCCACCAGTCCAAGCCGATGCGGAACCGCCGGACGGGGACGTCGAGGTTCCAACCGCACCCGAGCCCGAGCCGCTCGACGGCGCCTGGGATCGCGACCGCTACAGCACCGCCATCGAGGAGCCCGACTGGTACGCCGAGATCGAGCGGCCCTTCGAGCCATCCGAAGTCGCGCCGGCTTCCGCGGACCAGACGTCGGACGAGTCAGCGCCGCAGGCGGCCACCGTCGAGCCGGAGCCGGTGCGCGAACCGGCATTGCCGCAGCCGATCGAGGAGCCACCAGCCGTCGAGCCGCCGTCGACGCGATCCGATGAGGAGGAGCTGCTGTGGTTCGGGGCCCGCGCCGCCGAGCTCGCCGAGAGCTCCGCTGGTCGCGCGGAGCAGCCCGAGTGGCCGCCGGAGGACGGCGCGGTCGAGATGGAGGTCGCGGGCAGCCGATCGGCGTCGGGATCGGCCTTCCCCGGCTCGTCCGAACTGCGGGAGGCGCTCACCGCCCTCGATACGCTGGCCCGCGAGTCGCGTCCCGTGCCACTCGCACCCGCCGAGGAGCACCGGCGCGTGGAGCCTCCGCCGCCCCCCTCGCCGGCGCCGTGGCGGCCGCCCATCGAACGACCGACGGCCGCGACGCCGCACGCCACCACGCCGACCGGTCCGGCCTCTCGGGCCTACCGCCGGCTGCGGCGGATCTTCCCCGGCTGAGCGCGCCGTGAGGTCGACGTCAGGCGCGTGCCCTCTCCGCGACGAGTGAGCGCGACGTGACCCGGCCACGGGTCTACCTGGTCCGGCACGGCGAGACCGACTGGAACGCCCAGGGCCGGCTCCTCTCCTTCACGGATCAGCCGCTCAACGACCGCGGCGAGCAGCAGGCGGCAACGCTCGCACAGGACCTGGCGGACGTCCGATGGGATCGAGCGTTCTCGTCGCCCCGCCTCCGCGCACGTACGACCGCGGCGGCCATCCTCAACGCACGAAGCGATGCCCCACCACTCGTCGTCGACGATCGGCTGCGCGAGATGGACTTCGGCCCGTACGAGGGTTGGTCGGAGGCGGAGCTTGCCGCCGACCCGGTCGCCGTGACCCGGCGACGCGATGGCGTCGAGATCCCGGGCATCGAGCCCGCGGAGCAGGTGGCCGCACGAGCCGCGAGCTTCCTCGCCTCGCTCGCCGACGCCGGCGGGACGACGCTCGTGACCGGGCACGGAAGGATGCTGCGCATCATGATCGTGACGGCGCTCGGGCTTCCGCCAGCGTTCTCACAGTCAATGCGCATGCGCAACTGCCGACCGGCGGTCCTGGAACCGGGTCCGACGCCCCTGCTCCTCGCCTTCAACACCGGTGCCCCAGCGTTCGAGGCACTGCGCGCGATCTGACTGCTGACGGCGATACGATCAGCCGCCCGGGCCGAGGTGGTATCCCAGGCGTCGCGGCAACCGGCTCAGCTGGCGCCACCACCACCGCGGCCGTCGCTCCGCCTCCTCGGCATCTTCGCGCCGAACCATCGCCTCGCGCAGGAGCCGCGCCCCCACGTATCGGAAAGGTTCGGGTGGGAACGGCGGTCGCGGCCGGCCGAGGATCGGGAGGCGGGTGAGCGGCTCATCGGACTCGAGCGCCAGCGCCGCCAGCACGCGACCCATCAGGTGCGATGGCGCGACGCCGTTGCCGGAGTACCCGGCCGCGACGTGGACGCGCCCGCCCATCGTCGACCAGGCGTGCGGCAGGTGGTCGGGGCTGACGTCGATCGGTCCGCCCCAGGCATCGGTCAGGCGCACGTCCCGGAGCTGCGGGAACAGCCAGCGGAAGGCGAAGGCGGCACGCCGGGCGGCGTCGACGTCATCGGTGAACGAGCGACCGATGCGGCCGCCGAAGCCCGGCCGTCCACCACCCGCCCCGATGGCGATGCGGCCCTCGCGCGTCACGTGCAGGTAGTGCACGCTGAAGCGCGCGTCGACGATCGACTCGCCGCCGGTCCAGCCCAGCTCCGAGCCGACGAGGTCGGGGATCGGCTCGGAGCGCACCATGTAGCTGCCCCAGGCGAGGATCCTGGACCGCGCCGTCGACCAGCCGGCGGCCCACGCGTTCACGGCGAGGACCGCGTGCCGCGCCCGAACCTCGCCGGCATCGGTGCGGAGGACCACCCGGTCGCCCGACCGTCGAAGCGCGGTGACGCGCGAGTTCTCGTGGATGACGGCCCCTCGCTCCAGGCACCGGCGCCGCAGGCCGCGGACCAGGCGCGCCGGGTGGACCGTGGCGCCGTCGCGCATCAGGGCGCCGGCGCGGAACCGCGGCGACCGGCACCGTTCGGCGACCTCGACGGCGTCGAGCGCTCGATACGCGTCCGGGTCACGCAGGTCGGCGGCCACCTCGACGTCGCGGTCCCAGCGACCGTCGTGGAACGGCGTGGTCGACACCACCAGCATGCCGCCATGGCGGTAGTGCGCGTCGACCCCGTTTGCCTCACACCATTCGCCGATGGCCCGCACGCTGCCGGCGGAGGCCTCCAGGCAGGCGCGAGCGCCGGCCTCCCCGAAGAGCTCGACGAAGCCGGACGCCTCGTCCCACCAGCTGTTGACGAACCCGCCGTTGCGGCCCGATGGCCCGCCACCGCAGATGTCGGCCTCCAGCACCACCACGCGCAGCGCAGAGTCGCGCTCGAGGAGGTGCCATGCCGTCCACAGGCCGGTGTAGCCGCCGCCGACGATGACGACGTCCGCATCGGTCCGTCCGGCCAGAGAGGGCGCCGGCGGGGGATCGCCCTCGTCGGCCAGGGCCTCGCGCAGCCAGGGAGAGCGTTCCCCCCGACCGGGCCGCAGCGCCCGGTCGGCATCGGTCAGGAGGCGGTCGTCCACGGCGCGACGATAGCGCGGCTACCATCGGCGACATGACCCGATACGACTCGCGCACGGCCCTGGTGGTCGTCGACCTCCAGAACGACTTCGCCGATCCCGCCGGGAGCCTCTCGGTCGCCGGCGGCGACGCGATCGTCCCGCGCGTCAACGAGGAGGTCGCTGCCGCGCTGGAGGCGGGCGCGATCGTGGTGGCCACCCAGGACTGGCACCCCGAGTCGACGCCGCACTTCGCGAAAGACGGCGGGATCTGGCCGGTTCACTGCGTCGCCGGCACCTGGGGCGCCGAGCTGTCGCCGGGCTTCCACCTTCCAGCCGATGCGCCACGCATCCGGAAGGGCGCCAACGGCGAGGACGGTTACTCCGGCTTCACCATGCGCGATCCGGTCACCGGCGAGGAGTTGCCGACGGAGCTGGAGGCGCTGCTGCGGGAGCGGGGGATCGAGCGGATCGTGGTGTGCGGCCTGGCGACCGACTACTGCGTCAGGGCCACGGCGCTGGACGCGGCCCGGCTCGGCTTTGGGGTCGAGCTGCTGGGCGAGGCGGTGGCGGCCGTGAACCTCCAGCCCGAGGACGGCGAACGGGCCATGGCCGAGATGGCGGAAGCCGGCGTCGCGATCGTCGCGTAGCCGCGCCGGGGCCACATCACCCGGCGCTGATCAACCGGCGCTGATCACCCGGCCAGATCACCCGGCGCTGGTCACGCGGGCCGATCACCCGGCGCTGATCACCCCGGCCCGATCACCCGGCGCTGATCACCCCGACTGATCACAGTGCGCGCGAGGCCCCCGTCCCGCGTCGGTTGATGCATGGTGTGACTCACCCGACGCGCGAGCGGCCGTTGGCGTGCGCTGTGATCAGTGCCATGCATCGGCGAACGGCCGCGGCCTGAATGGCCGGCGCTGATTACCCCGACTGATCACAGGGCGCGCGAGACCCCCGTCCCGCGTCGGTTGATGCATGGTGTGACTCACCCGACGCGCGAGCGGCCGTTGGCGTGCGTTGTGATCAGTGCCATGCATCGGCGAACGGGCGCGGCCCACAAAAAGCAAAAAAGCACTTGCGGTCCTGTGGGCCGTTCGCAATACTCCGCGCGTCGGGCCGCACCGAGCGGCGCCACCAGCCCTTCCTTCCCTCCCCTCCACCACGTCCAATCGTCGGCCCGGGGCAGCGGCAAGATCCCCGGCCGGCGTCGAGCGACGGAACCGACGCGGTTCAACTCATTGTTGGGAGGGGTCCGTCAGTGACCTACACCGATCAGGTGATCACCTGTTCCGACTGCGGGATCGACTTCGTGTTCTCCGCATCGGAGCAGGAGTTCTTCGCGGAGAAGGGCTTCGCGTCCGCTCCGAAGCGCTGCTCCTCGTGCCGCGCCCAGCGCCGGGCCTCCGGCGGCGGTGCCAGCAGCTACGGCAACGGCGGTGGCTATGGTGGCGGCGGCGGCGGGTTCTCCCGCGGTCCGCGCGAGATGCACGACGCCACCTGCGCACGCTGCGGCAACGAGACCCAGGTGCCGTTCCGTCCCACGGGCGCGCGCCCGGTCTACTGCTCCGACTGCTTCCGGATGATGCGCGGCTAGTCCTCGCCTCTCCCTTCGCAGCCGATACGGGCGGCCTCCGGGCCGCCCGTTCTGCGTGCCCGAGCGCGGACCCGGTGGCGATCCACGCCGCGGGTCACGTGATTCCGTCCCCGCTGGACCGGTTCCGCCTCGACGGCTCGGTTGCGCCGGGCGCATCCATCTGAGACCGGAACCCGAAAACACGCCGCTCCCCGCCGCACCGGTTGCCCACCGTGCAACGGAGTGGGTCGGGCACCAGTGCGGGCCGCGGTTGGTTGCTCCGCGCGCAACCCGGAGGCAGCCACGGACCGCGGTGGCTTGGCCGCCGAGCGACCGTTGGCGAATACCGACCTATCATGAGGGTGTTCACCACGGAATTCGGCAGACAACTTGCGGAGCGTTCTGCATGACCACCCAGCACGACGAGTGGCGCGAGCTCGGACAGCAGCTGCGCGTCGACTCGATCCGATCCTCGAGCGCCGCCGGCAGCGGGCACCCGACCTCCTCCATGTCCGCGGCCGACCTCATGGCCGTCCTGATGACGAAGTACCTGCACTACGACTTCGATCGACCCGAGGATCCGCGCAACGATCACCTCATCTTCAGCAAGGGACACGCGTCGCCGCTGCTGTACGCGATGTACAAGGCGGCCGGCGCGATCAGCGACGACGAGATGCTGACCTTCCGCAAGCAGGGCTCGCGGATGGAGGGCCACCCGACACCGGTGCTGCCGTGGGTGGACGTCGCCACCGGGTCGCTCGGCCAGGGGCTGCCGATCGGCGTGGGGGTGGCGCTGGCCGGCAAGAAGCTGGATCGGCTCCCGTACCACGTCTGGGTCCTGACCGGTGACTCCGAGATGGCCGAGGGCTCCATGTGGGAGGCGTTCGAGAACGCCGGCTTCCACGGGCTCGACAACCTGACCGCCATCATCGACGTGAACCGCCTGGGACAGACGGGCGAGACGATGCACGGCTGGGATCTCGACGCGTACCAGCGGCGGGCGGAGGCCTTCGGCTGGCGGGCCATCGAGGTCGACGGCCACGACGTGGACGCCGTGGATCGTGCGTTCGCGGACGCCATCGGGACCGAGGGTCGTCCGAGCGTGATCATCGCCAGGACGGAGAAGGGCCACGGCTACAGCGGCGTGGCGAACCAGAACGGCAAGCACGGCAAGCCGATCGACGACGAGGCGGCCGCCATCGCCGAGCTCGGCGGCGTCCGCGACATCCACGTGGACGTGCCCAAGCCGGCGTTCGAGGGGGAGCCGCATCGGTTCGACGCAGGTGACCTCCAGCTGCCGGTCTACGAGCCGGGCACCAAGGAGGCCACGCGCAAGGCGTTCGCCGATGCGCTGCTCGCGCTGGGCAAGGCGCGGCCGGACGTCGTCGCCATCGACGGCGAGGTCGGCAACAGCACCTACACCGAGGAGTTCGCCGCCGCGCTGCCGGATCGGTTCTTCCAGGCGTACATCGCCGAGCAGCAGATGATCGCCATGGCGGTCGGCATGCAGGTGCGCGGCTGGAAGCCGTTCGCCGCCACCTTCGCCGCCTTCCTGTCGCGCGCGTACGACTTCGTGCGCATGGCGGCCATCAGCCGCGCGAACTTCGCGCTGGACGGGTCACACGCCGGCGTCAGCATCGGCGAGGACGGCCCCTCGCAGATGGCGCTGGAGGACATCGCGTCGCTGCGCGCCGTCCACGGCTCCACCGTGCTCTACCCCAGCGACGCGAACCAGGCGGCGGCCCTGGTGCCGCAGATGGCCGACCGCGAGGGCATCGTCTACATGCGCACGACGCGTGAGAAGACGCCCATCCTGTACCAGCCGGGCGAGGAGTTCTCGATCGGCGGGTCGCGCGTCGTGCGACGCAGTGACGACGACGCGGTCACCCTGATCGGTGCCGGCATCACGCTCCACGAAGCCCTGAAGGCAGCCGATGCGCTGGCCGACGAGGGGATCCGCGCGCGGGTCATCGACCTGTACAGCATCAAGCCGATCGACGCCGAGACGCTGCGGGCCGCCGCGGCCGACACCGGCGCCATGCTCACCGTCGAGGATCATTGGCCGGAGGGCGGGATCGGCGACGCGGTCCTGGCCGCGCTGGCGGAGACGCAGCCGCACCCGGTGGTGGTGAAGCTGGCGGTGGACCACATGCCGGGATCGGCGACGCCGGCCGAACAGCTGGCCGCGGCCGGCATCGATGCACAGCACATCGCCGATGCGGCCCGTGAGCTCGTCGGCCGAACGCGCGCCGGCGCCAGCGCCGGTCAGCGTCAGCAGGAGGAGATCACCCGATGACCAACGCGCTGCAGCGGCTGTACGCCGAGCAGGACCAGAGCCCCTGGATCGACTTCATCGACCGCGAGCTGATCACGAGCGGCAAGCTCGAGGAGATGGTCGGGGACGGCATCCGTGGCTTGACCAGCAACCCGACCATCTTCGCCAAGGCGGTCGCCAGCGGCCAGTACGACGATCTCGTCCTCCGCGAGATCGAGGCGGGCGACGACGCGCGCGGCATCTACCAGCAGATCGCGGTCAACGACGTCGGCGACGCGGCCGACGTCCTGCGGCGCGTCTACGACGAGTCCGACGGCGCCGATGGATTCGCCAGCATCGAGGTCGAGCCCGACCTCGGCGACGACACCGCCGCCACGCTGAACCGCGCTCGCGAGCTGTGGCGCCTGCTGGATCGGCCCAATGTCTTCATCAAGATCCCGGCGACCGAGGCCGGCATCCCGGCCATCGAGGACGCGATCGCGGAGGGCATCAACGTCAACGTGACGCTGATGTTCAGCGTCGAGGTCTACCGCCGCGTTGCCCGCGCCTACGTCGCCGGCCTGCGTCGGCGCCTGGAGGCGGGCCAGGACGTGCGCCGCGTGGCGAGCGTCGCCAGCTTCTTCGTCAGCCGCGTCGACACCAAGGTCGACAAGGCGCTGAACGAGCTCGGCACGCGTGCCGCCCTCGAGGCGCGCGGACGCGCCGCCATCGCGAATGCAAAGCTGGCGTACGAGGCGTTCAACGAGATCTTCGGCGGCGACGAGTTCGCCGAGCTGCGCGCCGCCGGGGCGCGGGTGCAGCGCTGCCTGTGGGCCAGCACCAGCACCAAGAACCCCGACTACCGCGACGTGATCTACGTCGAGGAGCTGATCGGCCCCGAGACGGTGAACACCATGCCGCTCGAGACCATCAAGGCCTTCCTGGACCACGGCGACGTGCGTCGCACGCTGGACACCGGGATCGACGACGCCCGGCAGGCGCTGCGCGAGGTCGAGGCGAGCGGCATCAGCATGGAGCAGGTCACGGCCGAGCTGCTCACCGAGGGCATGGCCTCCTTCGGCAAGAGCTTCGACGAGCTGATCGAGTCGATCCAGTCGAAGCGATCGGAGCTGGCGACCGCATGACCGGCGTCGAGGACGCCGTCGAGGCCCGCCTCGAGCGCCTCACCGGCGAGCGGGTGGCCGAGCGCCTCTGGGCGCGCGACGGCTCGCTGTGGGCCGAGTCGCAGAAGAAGCCGGACGAGGTGGCCGCCTGGCTCGGCTGGCTGGCGTTGCCGGATGCCATGTCGGAGCGCGTCACGGAGCTCGAGCACCTCGCGCGCGACGTCCGCGAGGATGGCTACCGGCGTGCCGCCGTCCTCGGCATGGGCGGCTCCAGCCTGGCGCCCGAGCTGTTCAGCCGCGTCTTCGGCTGGGCCGGCGGCCCGGCGGGCACCGGCTCGGCATCGGCCGATGGGCTCGAGCTGCGCATCCTCGATTCGACCCACCCCGACGTGGTGCGCGGATTCCGCTCCTGGGCATCGGAGCAGCGAACGCTGTTCGTGGTCAGCTCCAAGTCGGGCAGCACCACGGAGCCGAACGCCTTCCAGGCCGCCATGGCCGAGATCGCCCCGGCGCTCGACTTCCTGGCCATCACCGATCCCGGCACCGCGCTGGCCGAACTCGCCCGCGCTCAGGAGTTCCGCGGCATCGTCGAGGCGCCGCCCGACGTGGGCGGGCGCTACTCGGCCCTCACCGTCTTCGGGCTGGTGCCCGCGGTCCTGGCGGGCGTCGACATTCGGGGCCTGCTCGACCGGGCGCGGGCCATGGCCGGGGCCTGCCGCACCGACGACGCCACCGACAACCCCGGCCTGCGCCTGGGTGCCTTCCTGGGCGAGACCGCCCTCCACGGCCGCGACAAGCTGACCATCGTCACGCCCGACCGCCTCGCCTCGTTCGGCGACTGGGCGGAGCAGCTGATCGCCGAGAGCACCGGGAAGAACGGCACCGGGATCGTGCCCATCGTGGGCGAGCCCCTGGCCGACGCGGAGGCCTACGCCGACGACCGCGCCTTCGTCTTCCTGCGCCTGGCCGACGACCCCGACCGGCAGGCCGAGCTGCGCGCCCGCCTGGCGGACCTCGGCCACCCGGTCCAGGAGCTCGTCCTGGTCGATCCCCTCGACGTGGGCGGCGAGTTCGTGCGCTGGGAGGTCGCGACCGCGGTGGCGGGGATCGTGCTGGGCATCGACCCCTTCGACCAGCCCAACGTGCAGGAGAGCAAGGACGCCACGAAGGAGCTGCTGGAGGCGTATCGCTCGAAGGGCGCGCTGCCGCAGCCGATGCCGCTGGTGAGCGAGCCCGGGCTGGCGGTCACCGCCGACCCGTCCGCCATCGGCGACGAGCCGGTCAGCGTCGAGGGAGCCGTCGCGCAACTGCTGTCGCTGGCGCGACCCGGGCACGACTACGTCGCGATCCTGGCCTACGTGCCACCCGATCGCGAAGTCGAGGCGCAGCTCCAGCGCATCCGGACCCGCGTGCGCGACGCGCTCGGCGTGGCCACCACGCTGGGCTTCGGGCCGCGCTTCCTGCACTCGACGGGGCAGCTGCACAAGGGCGGGCCGCTCAGCGGCGTCTTCCTGCAGCTCACCGCCGAGCCGTCGAAGGACCTCCCGATCCCGGGTTGGGACGAGACGTTCGGGACGCTGATCGCGGCGCAGGCCCTCGGCGACCTCCAGTCGCTGCAGCGTCGCAATCGGCGGGCGCTGCGACTGCACATGGACGACCTCCACGCCGGCCTCGACCGGCTGGAGGCGATGGTCCACGACGCGCTGGCCGTGGGTTCCGCCACCGGCGGCGCAACCGGAACGAAGGAGATCTGATGCAGGTCGCGATCTGCGGACTGGGCAGGATGGGGGCCGGCATGGCGCGCCGTGCGGCGCAGGGCGGCCACGACGTGGTGGTCTGGAACCGGACCGAGAGCGTGGCCTCGGAGGTCGCGGCCGAGCCGGAGAACGCGGGGCGCATCAGCGTCGCCGAGCCGCTCGACAGGCTGGTCGAGATGATGCCGGCGCCGCGCCACGTGATCGTCAGCGTCCCCTCGGGGGCCGCGACCGACGCGATGATCGGGCAGCTGGCGGACCTCCTCGAGCCGGGCGACGTCATCATCGACGCCGGCAACAGTCGCTTCCACGACTCCAAGCGCCACGCCGCGGAGCTGGCCGAGAAGGGGATCGAGTGGCTGGACATGGGCGTCTCGGGCGGCGTCTGGGGCCTCCAGGTCGGCTTCTGCGCCATGCTCGGCGGGAAGCGCGAGGTCTTCGATCGGTTCGAGCCGGTGGTGAAGACGCTGGCGCCCGAGGGCGGCTACCTGTACTGCGGTGACGCGGGTGCGGGCCACTACGTGAAGATGGTCCACAACGGGATCGAGTACGGGATCATGCAGGCCTACGGCGAGGGCTTCGACATCCTGCACGCCAGCGAGTACGACCTGGACCTGGCCGCCGTGGCGCGGATGTGGAACCACGGCTCGGTCATCCGCTCGTGGCTGCTGGAGCTGGCGGGCAACGCCTTCGAGCGCGAGGGCAACGACCTGGACGACATCCGCGGCTGGGTGGCGGACTCCGGCGAGGGCCGCTGGACGGTGGCCGAGGCGATCGACCACGACGTTCCGGCGCCCGTCATCACCCTGAGCCTGCTCCAGCGATTCCGCAGCCGCCGCGACCCCGACTCCTACACCGACCGCGTCCTCGCCGCCCTGCGCAACGAGTTCGGCGGCCACGCCATCAAGGAGCGCGAGTAGGCACCGATGGCGACACGCACGGTCGACCGAGGGGCCGCGGACCAGGAGCCGACGCCGATCACGGCGGTGCGGCCGGTCAAGGCGAATCCGCTGCGGGAGGGCCTGCGGCTCGAGCGGATGGCGGAGCCGTGCACCATGGTCATCTGTGGCGCGACCGGCGACCTGACCGAGCGCAAGCTGGGTCCGGCGCTCTACAACACGCTGCTCGGCGGCTTCCTCCCGCCGGAGTTCACGGTCGTCGGGTTCGCGCGTCGCGACCTCACCGACGAGCAGTTCCGCGAGCACCTCCTGGAGGGGATCAACAAGTACAGCCGCAACCGCCCGGCGAAGCCGGCGATCTGGGACTCGTTCGCGAAGGGCATCGAGTACCACCGCGGCGACTTCGACGATCCGGCGGCGTTCGTGGAGCTGGCCAAGCGGCTGGATCGGATCGATCGCGACCGTGGCACGCAGGGCAACCGGCTCTTCTACCTCGCCGTGCCGCCCAACCTCTACCCCGAGATCGTCAATCAGCTCGACCGCGCCGGGCTCGCGGCCAGCGGGGCGCATCGGCGCAGCGGCTCGAAGCGCGGATGGACGCGCGTCATCGTGGAGAAGCCGTTCGGCTACGACCTCGAGAGCGCACGACGGCTCAACCACGAGATCGCCGAGGTCTTCGACGAGGGGCAGGTCTACCGCATCGACCACTACCTGGGGAAGGAGACTGTCCAGAACCTGGCCGTCTTCCGCTTCGGCAACGGCCTCTTCGAACCGATCTGGAACCGCCGCTACATCGACTCGGTCCAGATCACCGTGGCCGAGACGGTCGGGGTCGAGGGCCGCGGCGAGTTCTACGACCAGACCGGCGCCCTGCGCGACATCGTCCAGAACCACGGCCTGCAGCTGATGGCCATGTTCGCCATGGAGCCGCCGGTCGAGTTCGCGGCCGAGGACCTGCGCGACGAGAAGCTGAA
Organism: Candidatus Limnocylindria bacterium; assembly: GCA_035700865.1. Classification (GTDB taxonomy): domain Bacteria; phylum Chloroflexota; class Limnocylindria; order QHBO01; family QHBO01; genus JACDBZ01. The sequence continues at coordinate 11,711 of DASSOH010000128.1, forward strand.
GGTGCTGCGCGGCGTGAAGCCGATGACGGCCGAGGAGGTCGCCGCCAACACCGTCCGCGGCCAGTACGTCTCCGGCTGGGTGGAGGGCGAGAAGGTGCCGTCCTACCGCGACGAGCCGGAGGTCGCGCCCGACTCGGAGACGGAGACGTTCGTGGCGCTCAAGCTGGCGATCGACTCCTGGCGCTGGGCCGGCGTGCCGTTCTACATCCGCACCGGCAAGGCCATGCCCAGCCGCGTGACCGAGATCGCGGTGCAGTTCAAGCGCGCGCCGCTGGCGCTCTTCGCGCGGGCCGGCGTCCCGCAGATCGACGCCAACGTGCTGGCCATCCGCGTTCAGCCCGACGAGGGCATCCTGCTGCGCTTCGGCGCGAAGGTGCCCGGCCAGGGGCTGCAGATTCGCACCGTGAACATGGACTTCCGCTACGGCGCCAGCTTCGCGGTCGACTCGCCGGACGCGTACGAGACGCTCCTGCTGGACGCCATGGTCGGCGACCCCAGCCTCTTCACCCGCGACGACGAGGTCGAGCGCGCGTGGGAGATCCTGACCCCGATCCTGGACGCGTGGGCGGCGGGGGAGGGAGGCCCGCTGCACTTCTACGGCGCCGGGACGTGGGGACCGCCGGCCGCCGACGAGCTGGTCGAGCGCGACGGTCGGTCGTGGCGCAAGCCGTGACCAGCGGAGGGCAGGCCGCCACCGAGGAGCAGGCGGTCCATCGGCGCCTGATGCGCTTCGGCGAGGCCGAGACGCTGGTGACGCCGATGTGGGAGGAGCGGGACACGTCGGTCCGTGCCATCGCGTCCCACCTGGCGACCCTGTTCGACCTCCCGGCCGGGATGGACGATGGCGGGGATCCCCTGGTGCGCGAGAAGGGGCTCCCGCACGCGCGGGCGTCGGTCCTCAACCTGATCGTCACCGTCGTCGACGCCGAGGCCGCCGACCGCGCCGTGCAGACCCTGATGGGGCTGGGCGTCCGCCATCCGTCGCGGGCCATCATCCTGGTGCCCGAGCGGTCGCCGACCGATGCGCCGCTGGACGCGCGGATCAGCACCCACTGCCACGAGACGAGCGGTGGCGGCGATCGCATCTGCTACGAGGAGGTCATCCTCACCGTGCGTGGCGAGGCGGCCGCGCACCTCTCCGGCGTCGTCGCGCCGCTGCTCATCCACGACCTGCCGACCCACGTGTGGTGGCCGGGCGATCCACCCTTTGCCGACCCGGTGTTCGCGCAGCTGGTCGAGATGGCCGATCGCGTCGTGGTCGACTCGTCGGACTTCAGCGATCTCCTGGGTGGCCTGCGGCGGCTCGCGGGCCTCCGCCGCCGCAGCGGCGTGGGCGACCTGACCTGGGAGCGGCTCAGCTGGTGGCAGGAGCTCACCGCGCAGTTCTTCGATGCGCCGCGGTTCCGTCGCTACCTCCCCAACCTCAGCCGCCTCTGGATCCGGTACGCCACCGCGCCGCCCGGATCGCACCGTCACGACGAGGACGAGGAGGTCGCCCCCGGCGTATCGGCCCCCATGGCCGAGGCGCTGCTGTACGCGGGCTGGATGACGACCCGGCTCGGGTGGCGCCGTCACGCGACCGTGGAGCGGCTGGCCGACGGACGGACCGTGATGCGTCTCGAGGGGCGGCACGAGATGGTCGACCTCATCATCGAGCCGGCCGAGACCGACACGGTCCGCCCCGGCGAGCTGATCTCGGTGCGGATGCGTTCGCTTGGGGAGACCGGGGCAGCCGAGTTCATCATCGATCGCGACGCCGAGGAGGCAACCGTGGCAACCAACGCCGATGGCATGACGGCGCTCCTGCGCCGGGTGCGCATGGAGTCCCCGCGCGAGCCCGAGCTGCTCAGCGCCCAGCTCGCCCTGGACACCGAGGACCGGATCTACGAGGACGCGCTGCGCGGCGCCGCCATCCTGCTCTCGTCCGCCACCGCGGTGCCGGCGTGACGCGCTTCACCGTCCTGCCCGACCCGTCGGCGGTCGCCGTGGCCACCGCTGACCGCCTCGTGGCCGATGCGGTCGCGGCCATCGAGGAGCGAGGCATCTTCCGGGTGGCGCTCTCGGGTGGAAGCACGCCCAAGCAGGTCTACCCCCTGCTGCTCGAGCCGGCGCGCCGCGACGCGGTGGACTGGAGCCGCGTCGAGTTCTTCTGGGGCGACGAACGAGCGGTGCCGCCCGACCATCCCGAGTCGAATTTCGGCGTCGCGTACGGCATGCTGATCTCCCAGCTGCCCGACGTTCGTCCGGACCGCATCCACCGCATGCCGGCCGAGGCCCCCGATCGCGATGCCGCCGCGCTGTCCTACGAGTCCGAGCTGCGGCTCGCCTTCGGCGCGCGCGGCGACGAGCCACCGGCCTTCGACCTCATCTGGCTGGGGATGGGCCCGGACGGCCACTGCGCCAGCCTCTTCCCGGGGTCGCAGGCGCTGACCGTCACCGATCGCTGGGTGGTGGCGAACTGGGCGCCCGGTCCGTCCGCGTGGCGCATGACGCTCACCTTCCCGGTGCTCAACGCCGGGCGGGACGTGCTCTTCGTGGTGACCGGTGCGGACAAGGCCGATGCCTTCCGCGACATCCGGGCCGGCGCCTCCAGCGACCCGGCGTCGCGGGTGGCCGGTGACAACGTCGAGTGGTTCGTGGACGCGGCCGCCGCGGGCGAGGGGCCATCGTGAGCGAGCCGTTGACGCCCGACGGGCTGCGGATCCTGGAGGCGCAGCTCGGCCGCATGCGCGGCATGCTGTATCGCTACTACGAGCTCTTCTTCCGGTTCGTGGCGGGCGGGATGGTGGCGGTCGGCGTGCTGTTCGTCGGCTCCTTCTGGGCACCCACCCAGGCGGGCTCGCTGCTGCTCCCGCTCGTGATCCTGTACGTCGGCTTCCACGCCTCGTACCTGTTCAGCTACGTGGTCTTCGCGCGGACCTACGCCGCGGCGCTGGAGCGCCGCATCAATCGAGCGCTCGGGGACGAGCTGCTGGTCGCGCACCGGCTGGAGGAGGCCTACTTCGGCGCGCCGGGGGACCCGCGCGTGGTCGCCGCCTCGCTGCGCCGGCCGCTGACCATGCTGGCTGCCGAGACCTGGCACTTCACCATCGTCGGCGCCGCGCTGTTCGTGGTGAGCGTGCTGCTCGCCAACGCGACGGTGCAGCGGGTGGGCGAGCCGTGGTCGACGTTCTACACGCCGGTGGTCATCGGCTGGGCGCTGCTCAACGGCGCGTACCTGGCGTGGCACTTCATCGGCCGGCGCGACCAGCGCGAGCTCGAATCGATCCTGGAGGACGCGTACGGCACGGAGCCGATGCGTCCGGTGGCCGAGGAGGACTGAGCGCCGGTGTCCCCCCTGCTGTGGCTGGTCATCGCGATTGCCGCCGCCGCCGGCGCGTACCTGGTCGGTTGGCCGGCGTGGCGTGCCTACCGGGCGCGGGAGGCCCGGGACCTGAACACCGATCGCTACCTGCAATGGCGCGGTCGCGCCGCGCGGCCCACCGGCGGTTCCACGCGGGAGGGGATGACCGGCGAGGAGCGACGCCGCATCTACGTCGCCGCGGCGCTCGGGGTCCTGGCGGTCGTGGCGCTCATCGCCTTCTTCGCCACGAGCTGAGGCGGCATCGATGCGCGTCGAGCTGCTGTACGCCGACGGCGACCCCGCCGCGATGCCGGCACGGCAGCACCTGGTCGAGGTGCTCACCGAGGATGCGTTCGAGACGCCGATCCAGATGATCGCCGTCGCGTCCGACGAGGACGCGGCGTTCCTGGCGATGCGCGGCACGCCGACGATCCGGATCGACGGAGCGGACATCCAACCCGATTGGGACGGCGCCGTCGGCCTGGCGCCGCGCGACTACGGCGACGGCCCGGTGCCGTCGAAGGCGCTGATCCGGCGCGCCGTCGAGCGGGCCAGGGGCTGGAGCCACGGCCCGATCCCGCGCCGCCGGGAGTGACGTCCGACCCGGCCCCGACGGTGCCGCACGGCCCTCCGGCGACCGCGCGGCCTGACTAGACTCGCATCCGATGCTCACCGCCGCGCTGCGCGCCCTCTTCCTGTGGCTGAGCAACCGACGCTGGCTGGGCCGGGTGGCCATGGGGACGCCGTTGCTGCGTCGCATGCCGCTCCGGTTCGTGGCCGGCACCACGCTGGACGCCGCCGTCGCCACGGTCCGTGAGCTCAACGCCACCGGTGCCACGGCCACGCTCGACGTGCTGGGCGAGGCGGTCGACGACCGCGCCTCGGCCGAGCGGGCGGCGCAGGCCTACGTCACGACCATCGAGCGCATCGCGGCCGAGGGGCTGCGCAGCGGGGTCAGCATCAAGCTCACCCAGATGGGCCTCGACCTGGGCGTGGAGCCGTGCCTGGAGGTCATCGCGCCGGTCGTCGAGGCGGGGGAGCGCCATGGCGTCTTCATCCGCATCGACATGGAATCGTCGGCGCACACGCAGGCGACGCTGGACGTGGTGCATCGGCTCAAGGCGGATGGCCGCCAGGTCGGCGCGGTCATCCAGGCCTACCTGCACCGGTCACCGGACGACGTCGCTGGCCTGACGGCGGCCAGGATCCCGATCCGCGTGTGCAAGGGAGCCTACGCCGAGCCCGCGAGCGTGGCGATCCAGGAGAAGGCCGGCGTCACCGACGCCTTCGTGGCCCTCGTCGAGCGCCTGCTGGAGGCGGATGCGGACCCGGCCATCGCGTCGCACGACCACGTCGTCATCGATCGGGTCGTCG
>DASSOH010000129.1:0-8088 GCA_035700865.1 Candidatus Limnocylindria bacterium
CCGCCGCTGGACGCTCGGCGACCTGCTTGGTCGCCGACGCCTGGCGCCGATCCTGGCCATGGCCACGCTCGCGCTGGCCGTGGGTGCGGTCGCCGGGGCGATCCTGCGTCCCGCCGAGGCGCCGCGCTCGACGCCACCCCCGTCCCTGCCGGCGGTCGTGGTCGGCACGCCGGGCGGCGCGGTCGTCGAGACGCCGACCCCGACGCCCTCACCCACGCCGACGCCGTCGCCGACGGCGTCACCGACCCCGACCCCCTCACCAACGCCGACGCCCACGCCGGTCCCGACACCGGTCGCCACGCCGAAGCCCACGCCGGCGCCGACGCCGACCCCCGTCCCCACCCCGGCGCCGATGACCCTGACCGCCACCGGCTGCAACGGTGGCGTGGTGCTCGAGTGGTCGGTGGTCGACGACGCGCGGTTCTTCCGCTACACGACCGTGCGCGCCTCCTCACCGGGCCTGGAGTCGGCCGCGGAGGTCAGCGGTACCTCCACCAAGGACCGCTGGTCGACCAGCGCGACCGATGCGACCGCTCCCGCCGGCTCGCTCGTCTACTACCGCACCGTGGCGCTGGACGGCGCCGGATCGGTCATCGGCACTTCGGCGGTACAGGCCGCGACGGCGAAGCCGGTGACGGCACTTGGTCCCGTCTCAGCCAGTCCGGGCGCTCCCGGCCAGGCGACCTTCGGCTGGGCCTCGTACGGGGGCCCGTCCGCATGCTTCACGTACTACAAGCTCGTCTACTCCACCACCGACCCCAACCCGTCGTACCTGGACGGGGATCCGTACTGGGCCGCCATCGGCGACCAGGCGGCGACCTCGTTCACGGTCGACGGCCTGGTGTCGGGGACGACCTACTACGTCCGGGTCGAGGCGGTTCGCGCGACGGCGCTGGGCCGATTCGTGGCGGCGAGCACGGATGTGCTGACGTTCGTGGCGCCCTGACGGTCAGGCGCGCACGTCCGAGCCCGCGAGAGCGCGGTCGCAGACCTCGACGAAGGCGTCGACGCTGAACGGCTTCTCGAGCACCGTGACGGCGAGCTGCGGGGGAAGCCGTGGTACCTGCTCGCGCAACGCACCCATGTCCGCCGAGCAGACGATCACGGGCGTGCCGCGCAGATCGGGGTCGTCGGCGATGTCACGCAGGAGCGGCTCCGCGGTCGGTCCCTCCTGCCCCTCGCCCAGCCGCCAGTCCATGATGATCAGCCGGGGACGGAGGTCGCGGAGGCGGTCCACGACGTTGGCCCGGGGCGAAACGGTCGTGCCGACGTGACCCTCCGAGGCCACGATGTCCAGGACGAGCTCCCCGAAGGCGGCATCGTCGTCCACGACGGCGATGACCGCCGGTGCGTCGGCCATGGTTCCTCCGTTCGCCGATCGTCCGGTCGGGCGGACAGCCGGCTTCCCGGCAGTATCGCACCTCGAACGGAGCGCTTCCACGCGCTCCGAGGTGGTAGCGTCTCGCGGATGCCCGAGCGTCCCGGTCCCGTGCTGCTCATGCTCGCCGTGCTGCTGGTCGGGTGTGCCGTCGCCATGCCGACGCCCTCCACCGGCATCGGCTCGGCCCAGCCGACGGTCTCGGCGGCGCCGTCCGTGCCGTCGGCATCGGCCTCCGCGACGGCGACCGCGTCCGCGTCCGCGGAACCGACCGTTGACGCGTCGTCCTCCGTGCCGCCGGCCGCCGGCTTCGACCTGGAGGTCCTCGGCTGCAACGGTGGCGTCGTCCTGGACTGGACGCCGCTCGCCGTTCCCGGCTTCCACCACTACACCGCCCTGCGCAGTCCGAGCCGCGAGATCGCCACCGACTGGCCGCCCATCGCGCCGGCCGTCGACTGGGGCGACACCTACATCACCGACCCGTACGTGACCTCCGCCGTCGACGCCAGCATCCTGCCCTCCGCCACCCGCTGGTCGTACCTGGTCGTGGCGTACGACGCCGGCGATCGGCCCATCGCCGCAACGCCGGTCCGCTCCACGCGGATGGAGCAGCTCGATTCGCTCGACCGGCTGCTGGTCCGGGCGATGGACGGCGGCCGCACCCGCCTGCGCTGGGCGGCCTTCGACGGCTTCTCCGAGTGCTTCAGCAGCTACCGGGTCCTCGCCACGCCGAGCGGCGGCGCGACGTCGGTGATCGCCGTGATCCCGAACCAGGCGCTCACCGAGCTGGAGACCGATGCGCTGCATGCCGGCACGACGTACCGGCTCGAGGTGGAGGCGGTCCGGACGGCGACCCAGGGGAGCTTCGTGGTCGGTCGGGCGGCTCCGGTGAGCTACCTGGTCCCGGGGCGCGAGCCCAGCGCCTCGCCCTAGCCGCGGGCCACGGAGCGCGTCGAGTCGCGCAGCACCAGCGACGGTGCCAGCACCGTGTGCTCGGCCCTGGCCGCCGCCGGCGACCCACGCAGACCGGCGACGAGCCGCTCCACGGCCCAGCGGCCGAGGTCGGGGATCGGCTGCCGCACCGTGGTGAGCGGAGGATCGGTCCAGGCCGCCATCTCGATATCGTCGAAGCCGACCACCGAGACCTGGTCGGGCACGGTCCGTCCGGCGGCGTGCAGGGCTCGCAGCGCGCCGATGGCGGTCAGGTCGTTGTAGGCGACGATCGCGGTGACGCCGGCGCCCAGCAGTGCCGCCACCGCCGTGGCGCCGCCGGCGATGTCGGCGTTCCCTTCCACCACGACCGGGTCGTCGACCGAGGCCGTGCCGTCGCGCACGCCCGCCAGTCGCGCCCGGGCCGCGGCGTGCGATGCCGGGGCGCTGATGTGGCCGATACGGCGGTGGCCGAGGTCGACCAGGTGCGCGGTGGCCAACCGAGCGCCCAGCCGGTGGTCGGTGCTCACCGAGGCGATCCCGGCAGCCTGCACGTCCGCGTTGACGAGCACGACCGGCAGCCTCGCCCGCTCGAGGCGGCCGAGGTGCTCGTGGGTCACGTGGCCGGACGCGACGATGAGGCCGTCGACGCGCCGCTCCGCCAGCAGGTCGAGGTGCTCCAGCTCGCGCGCGACCTCGTTCCCGCCGTTGGCCAGCACGATCCCGTAGCCCAGCTCGTGGGCCGCCGCCTCGACGGCCGCGACGACCTGTGGGTAGAAGGGGTTCCCGACGTCGGTCACCAGCAGGCCCAGCGTCCGCGTCTCACGCCGCTTCAGCGCCCGCGCGATGGCCGACGGCCGGTAGTCGAGCTCACGGGCGGCGGCGAGCACGCGGTCGCGCGTGTCGGGCCGGGCGGCCACGCTGCCGGAGAGGACCCGACTCACGGTGGCAGTCGAGACCCCGGCTCGCGCCGCCACCTCCGCGATCGTGGCCGTCACGCCACCTCGTCGAGTGGCACCGTCCTCCGCTCCACGAAGGACCGCGTCGCGGCGACCGCCGTCCGCAGCGCCTCCAGCCCGTCGCGGACGCTCGACGATGGCGGTCGCTCGCCGCGCACCGCGGCCAGGAACGCCTGGAGCTCGAGCCGGTAGGCAGCCTCGAAACGCTCGAGGTAGCCCGTCCACCGGGCGGGTGCGCTCGCGTCCGCATCGGTCCAGTCGAGGTGCCGCGCCGGCGTGCGCGGCCCGAGCCCGATGGTCGCGTGCAGCCGGTCCGCGAGGACCTCGGTGCGGATGTCGTAGCCGCCGGGGTGCAGCCACGAGGCGTCCAGGGTGGCCAGCGTGCCGGTCGAGAGCCGCATCGCGACGGTGGCCGTCTCGATGCCGCGCGGGTCGCTCGGCCGCTGCCCCTCGCGGGTACTGCCGTCGGCCGTCACCTCGACCACCTCCGCCCCGGCCAGCCAGCGGACGACGTCGAAGTCGTGGACCGACGAGTGGAGGAAGATCGGCGCCGCCTCGGTCACCGGCCAGCTGTCGGGCGGTCGGTGGTCGCCGCGCGGGTCGAGGGCGGTCAGCCGCAGCAGGTGAACGCGGCCGGCACGGCCGTCGGCGATGGACGCCCGAGCCGATGCGAAGGCCGGATCGTGGCGCCGCTGGAAGCCCATCTCGACGTGCGCGCCACGCGCCTCGATCAGCTCGACCAGCCGCCGCGAGGTCGCGACCTCCTCGGTCAGCGGCTTCTCGCACAGCGCGGGGAGGCTGCGTTCGACCACCTCCTCGACGGCCGCCGCGTGCAGCTCGGCCGGCAGCGCGATGACGGCGGCGTCCGCCTGGCCGAGCGCCTCATCACGCGTGGCCGCGACGCCGCCACAGGCCCGTGCGACGGCGGACGCCCTGGCGGCATCGGCGTCGACCACCAGCACCCGGTCGACGTCGGGCATCGGCCCGAGCAGCCGGGCGTGCATGCCGCCCATGCTCCCGGCGCCCAGGACGGCGACCCTCATCGCGGGACGCCCGCGTCGGCGAGGGCCGATCGGAGGGCGCGCAGCCCGACCTCGGCCGCCTCGGTCGGTGGCAGCCACGACGAGTCCTGCTCGACCATCAGCCAGCCGCCGTACTCGATGTCATGCAGCGCCTCCACCACCCCGCCGACGTCCAGCGCGCCGCGGCTCAGCTCGGTGAAGAGCCGCGCGCGGATGGCGTCGCCGAACCCGTCCAGCTCCCGAGCGCGCAGGCGGCGGAGCACCTCGGGGTCGACGTCCTTCATGTGCACGTGGGTGATCAGCGAGCCGTGGCGCCGGATCGCGTCGACCGGGTCGCCGCCGCCGACCAGGTAGTGCCCGACGTCCAGGCACAGCCCGGCGTCCGAGCCGCGGAGGCGGGCGGCCAGCGCGTCGACCTCGTCGGGCGCCTCGACCCACGTCGCGGTGTGCGGGTGGAACGCGACGCGCACGCCGTCGGGGGCCGCAGCGGCGAGCTCCTCGAGGATCGCAGCCAGCGCGACGAAGCCGGTCTCCGGCCATCGCGGCGCGCCATCGGGAACGCGGCCGCTGAAGGCGTTGCGCTCCGGGGACCCGTCGATCGCCACGACGAGCACCTCGCCGCCGCCGGCGACCAGCCGCTCGAGGAAGCCACGTCCCACCTCGAGCGCACCGGGCGCCGGCCCCCGGTCGGTGGCCGGCAGCGGGGCGTACCACTCGGCCAGCCGCAGGCCCCGGCGCGCCAGCTGCGCGCGCAGCGCCTCGCCCTCCTCGAACCCGCGGCCGTGCTGGCAGCCCTGGTAGCCCAGCCGGGCCAGGGTGTCGAGGATCTCGTCCGGACCGGTCTCCGGCGCGAGGTCCGGGAGATCCGCGTTGTTCCAGACGATCGGCACGCAGCCGATCGGTGCATCGGTCAGTCCGCTCATCGGTGCTGCTGCTCCCGTCGTCCCTGTGCCTGGTCGTCGTAGACCGGCCGCCCCTCGGGGACCGGCACGTCCCACCAGCCCGTCTTGTCGGGCCCGGCGACCGCCAGGGAGCGCTCGACCGGGACGTGGACCAGCGACGGGCCGCCGGTGGCCAGGGCGCGGGCGACCGCGGCGGCCACCTCGTCCGGTTGGCTGACGCGCTCGGCGTGGATGCCGAAGGCCCGCCCGATGGCGGCGAAGTCCGGCGAGTACGGCACGCCGTCGCGCAGGAAGTCGGTCGCGGCGGTCCGCCCGAAATGCGCCTCCTGGCCGCCCTTGATACTGATCCAGCCCGAGTTGTCCAGGACCACCGTGCAGACCGGCGTCCCGAGCATGGCCGCGGTGGCCAGCTCCTGCATGGTCTGCAGGAAGTCGCCGTCGCCGCAGATGGCGAGCACCTGCGCGTCCGGCCGGGCCAGCTGCGCGCCGATGGCGGCCGGCAGCGTGAAGCCCATGGTCGAGAAGCCGCCCGACGTGATGTGCGTGCGTGGCTCGCGGGTGACCCAACGCTGCTTCACCATGCCCTGCGGCAGGCCGGCGCCGGTGACGACGATCGCGTCGGGGCGCACGCCCGCCTGGATCTCGCGGACGGCGCGGGCCATGGTCATGGGCACCGCGCCGGAGCCGGACTTCACCTCGAGCTGGTCGTGCCAGGCCGCCCGCAGGCGCTCGATCTCGTCGCCGTACGTCGTGCGCGGTTCGCCGCCGCCGAGTGCGCCGAGGAGATCGCTCAGGCCGGCCTTCGCGTCGGCGACCAGCGGCACCTCGACCGGGTAGTTCTTGCCGATCTCCCGCTCGTCGATGTCGAGCTGGATGAGCTTCGTCGGCGGGATGCTGAACGTGACGCCCTTGCGCCAGGACGAGGCCGACCAATCCACGAAACGAGTGCCGACGCTGAGCAGCACGTCCGCGTTGGCGGCCAGCGCGTTGCCGATGGTGGAGCCGGTGTCGCCGATCGTCTGCCCGGCCAGCGGATGCGTCTCGTCGATGGCGCCCTTGCCGTTCCAGGTGGTGACCACCGGCGCGCCGAGCCGCTCGGCCAGGGCGCGGAGCTCGTCCGTCGCCTCGGCGCCGATCACGCCGCCGCCGGCGACGATGACCGGACGCTTCGCCTCGGCCAGGAGGCGTGCCGCCCGCTCCACCGCGTCCGCGTCGGGGCGCTGCCGGCCGCGGGCCTCGCGCTGCACGGGGTCGGGGATGGTGACCTCGGCCGCCTCGGCCTGCACGTCCATCGGCACGTCCAGGAGGACAGGCCCGGGTCGGCCGGTGCGCATGGCGTTCCAGGCGCGATGCAGGACGAACGGCAGCTCGTCGACGCGCGATGGCTGCCACCACTCCTTGACGACCGGTTCGAAGAGGCGCGGGTTGTCCGCGACGTGCCGACGCTCCAGCTCCTGCAGCAGCCCGTGGCCGCGCATGGTCGTGTGCGCGGAGCCGGTGAAGAGGGCGACGGCGGTCGAATCGACGTAGGCGGTGGCCATGCCGATGACGGTGTTCGTCGCGCCGGGACCGATGGAGGTGAAGGCCAGCATCGGCGCACCCGCGGCGCGGTAGTAGCCGTCCGCCAGGTGGACCGCGGATTGCTCGTGCATGACCTGGACGGTGCGGATGGCGTCGGACCGATCGAGCAGGGCGTCCGTGAGGGTCCAGCAGCCGTGGCCGGGGATCCCGGCGACGTGGCGCACGCCCTGCTTGACGAGGTACTCGACGATGATCTCGGCGCCGCTCAGTCGCTGCGATACCATGTAATCGATTACATCACGTCCATGGGGACCATGTCCACGACTTCCACCTCCCTGACCGATACGCCCCTCGGCCGCACCGTGGCCGAGACGCCGACCGACATCTGGAACGACAGCTGCGCCATCGACGAGCTGGCGTACGCGGTCGAGTTCGGCGCGGTGGGCGCCACCGCCAACCCCACGATCGTCGTCGACAACTGGCGCAAGGACCCCGCCCACTGGGCGACGCGCGCCCGCGTCCTGGCGGGCGAGCACCCGACCTGGTCCGAGCGCGAGCTGGCCTGGCAGATCGTGGCCGAGATGAGCCAGCGGGCCGCCCCGCTGCTGATGCCGGCCTTCGCCGCGTCGGGCGGCCACAGCGGGCGCCTCTCGATCCAGACCGATCCCACCCTCTACCGCGACGCCGCGGGCATCGTCGAGCAGGCGACCGTCTTCGACGGGCTGGCGCCCAACGTCATCGTCAAGATGCCGGCGACGCGTGCCGGGATCGCGGCGATGGAGGAGGGGACATACCGCGGCATCAGCATCAACGCCACCGTCTCGTTCTCCGTGGCCCAGGCGATCGCCGCCGCCGAGGCGGTCGAGCGCGGGCTGGAGCGGCGTGCGGCCGAGGGCCGCGACGTCAGCCGCATGGGCCCGGTGATCACGATCATGATGGGTCGCCTGGAGGACTGGCTGCGGGAGGTGGTCGACCGTGAGGCCCTCTCGCCCCATCCCACCGCGCTGCCGTGGGCCGGCGTGGCCGTGGTCAAGCGCGCGTACGCCGAGTGGCAGGCGCGCGGCTTCCGCGCCCGCCTGCTGGGCGCCGCCATCCGCCATCACCTGCACTGGTCGGAGCTCATCGGCGGCGACCTGATCGTCACCCTGCCGTCGGCGTGGCAGAAGCGCTTCAATGCCTCGTCGGTCGAGGTCCGGTCGCGGATCGACGACCCCGTTCCTGCCGATGCCCTGGCCGAGCTCGAGACGCTCGAGGACTTTCGGCGTGCGTACGAGCCCACGGGCCTGGCGGTGGACGAGTTCGATGCGTGGGGCCCCACGCGCAAGACGCTGCGCACCTTCGTCGCCTCGTACCACGAGCTGCTGCACCTGGTCGCC
>DASSOH010000130.1:0-14853 GCA_035700865.1 Candidatus Limnocylindria bacterium
GAAGATGGGCCTCCATGCCAGCAACACCGGCGAGCTGCTCTTCGACGAGTGCCGCATCCCGCTCGAGAACCTGCTCGGCGCCGAGGGGGAGGGCGACAAGCTGTTCCTCAAGACGCTCGACGGCGGGCGCATCGGCATCGCGGCCATGGCGCTCGGGCTGGCACAGGCGGCCTACGAGGCCGCATCGGCCTACGCCAAGGAGCGCGAGCAGTTCGGACGGCCCATCGGCGCCTTCCAGGGCGTGGCCTTCATGATCGCCGACATGGCGACCGAGATCGATGCCGCCCGGCTGATGACCTACCGCGCGGCGTGGCTCAAGGACCAGGGCCGCAGCTACTCGACCGAGGCCGCGATGGCCAAGCTGTTCGCCTCCGAGGTCGCGCAGCGCGCGACCAACGCCGCGGTCCAGGTGCACGGCGGCTACGGCTACATCACCGAGTACAAGGTCGAGCGCTACCTGCGCGACGCGAAGCTGACCGAGATCGGGGAGGGGACCAGCCAGATCCAGCGCATGGTCATCGCCCGCAACCTCCTCGGCCTGCGCGCCATGTAGGCCGCCGTCAGCCGCGGCGCGCGAGTTCGCTGAACGCGTCGAGGGACGCAGGGTTGGCCAGCGAGCCGCGCGATGCCGCCTCGTCGGCCGGCGTACCGGTCAGGATGCGCTTCACCGGCACCTCGAGCTTCTTGCCCGACAGGGTGCGCGGGACGCCGGGCACGGCCAGGATCTCGTCCGGCACGTGCCGCGGCGACAGCGAGCGCCGGATCTCGTCGCGAATGCGCGCGCGCAGCGCATCGGTCAGCTCGACGCCGTCGCGCGGGGCGACGAACAGCAGCAGCCGGTCGTCGTCCTCCAGGTGGATCACGAGCGAGTCGGCGACCTCGGGCAGGCTCTCGACCACGCTGTAGAACTCCGCGGTGCCGATGCGAACGCCGCCCCGGTTCAGGGTCGCGTCCGAGCGGCCGCTGATCACGCACGAGCCGCGCTCGGTGAAGGTGACCCAGTCGCCGTGGCGCCAGACGCCCGGCCAGACGGAGAAGTACGCGTCGCGGTAGCGCGTCCCGTCGGGGTCGTTCCAGAAGGCGACCGGCATGGAGGGCATCGGTGCGGTCAGCACCAGCTCGCCCTGCTCGCCGACCACCCGGCGCCCGGCGGGATCGAAGGCCTCGACCGCGCAGCCGAGGGCGCGGCAGCTGATCTCGCCCTCCCACACCGGCACCAGCGGCGCGCCGCCCACGAACGCGGTGCACACGTCCGTGCCGCCGGAGACCGACTGCAGGTGGACGGTGGGCGAGATGGCGTCGTAGACGTAGCGGAACCCCTCGGCGGGCAGCGGCGCCCCGGTCGAGCCGATGCCGCGCAGCGCCGACAGGTCGGTAAGCTCGCCGGGACGGAGGCCGTCCTTGCGGCAGGCCATCAGGTACGGCGCGGAGGTACCGAAGAAGGTCAGCCGCTCCTCCTCTGCCAGCCGCCAGAGCGCGCCGAGATCGGGATGGCCCGGCGACCCGTCGTACAGCACGATGGTCGAGCCGACCCCCAGGCCGGAGACCAGGTAGTTCCACATCATCCAGCCGGTGGTGCTGAACCAGAAGAACCGATCCGCCGGCCCGAGGTCGTGCTGCAGGGCCAGCTGCTTGAGGTGCTCGAGCAGGATGCCGCCGTGGCCGTGGACGATCGGCTTCGGCAGCCCGGTCGTCCCCGAGCTGTAGAGCACGAACAGCGGGTGGTCGAAGGGCACGCGCTCGAAGGCGAGCGCATCGGTCTCGGCGGTGAGGTCGGTCCAGGAGCGCGCGTCGTCCGGCGTCCGATCCGGGTGGAGGTAGGGAAGCACGACGGTGGCGCGCAGCGTCGGGAGGGAGGCGCGGATGGCCGCCAGCTCCTCCCCACGCTCGACGTCACGCGTCCCGTATCGGTAGCCGTCCACCGCCAGCAGCACCGAGGGTTCGATCTGTCCGAACCGATCCACCACGCTCCGCGTCCCGAACTCCGGCGCGCAGCTGGACCAGGTGGCGCCCAGCGACGCGGTGGCCAGCGCCGCGACCACCGCCTCCGGGATGTTCGGCAGGTACGCGGCGACCCGGTCGCCGCGGCCCACGCCGAGCCGCTGCAGGCCAGCTCGAACCCGCGCGACCTGGTCGTGGAGCTGCGCCTTCGTCATGGTCACCCGGTCACGCGTCTGCGACCGCCCGACGATCACGACGTCGTCGTCCGCCCGCTCGTCGAGGCGCAGGAGGTGCTCCGCCCAGTTGAGTCGCGCGTCGGGGAACCAGCGAGCGCCCGGCATGCGACCGTCAGCCAGCGCAGGCCCCGCAGCCGCTCCAGAGTCCACGCCGAAGAAGTCGTGGATCGAGCGCCAGAAGCCGTCGAGGTCCTCGATCGACCAGCGCAGCAGGTCGTCGTATCCCTCGAAGCGCAGGCCGCGCTGGTGCTCGAGCCAGCCCAGGTAGGCACCGATGCGGGTGCGCTCGCGGGCGTCTGGCGCCGGGCGCCACAGGACGGCGGGTTCGGCCATGCGCTCGATGATGCCAGAAGCCCGGACGTATCCTCCTGACGCCGATGCTCGTCCTCGTCCTGCTCGCCGCCCTGCTCACCGGCGGGTCTCCCACGTCCGGACCTCTGCCGCTCGCGACAGCCACGGTACCGCCCGAGGACGAGGCGTTCGTGCTGCCGGAGGCCGGCACGTACCAGGCGGTCGTGGTTGACGTCGACGGCGACGGAACGCGTGAGCTGGCCCGGTTGATGGCCGGCGAGCGCGGCTCCATCGTCGCCTCGGTCTGGCGCTGGGCCGGCGGCGGGTGGGAAGGTGCCGGGCCAGGGGTGGAGGTGGTTCCGCCCCGACCGACCGGGGCGCAGGGCAACGTCGAGTACGCCGGCGCGCCGGTGCGGCTGCTCGTCCGGCGCATCGAGGGCGTCGATCGGCTGACCCTGGTCCGCCAGCCGAGGATCGGCGAGCCGGGGATCGACGAGGCGTGCTGCCTCATCCTCGACGACCTCTTGCTGGAGGACGGGGCATTGCGCCTGCGGTCGGTGGCGCCGCGCACGGATGCGGTGGACGCCATCACCGCCATCGACTTCGACGGCGACGGGACCGATGAGCTGCTCGCCACCCGCTCGCTCCCGCCGGCCGGCGACATCGCCTACCCGACCGATGCGCGCCTCCTGCGCTGGACCGACGGTGGCTTCGCGGCCACGAGCACGCAGCTTCCGATCGGATCGGGCGATTCCCCGTTCGTGCTGGGGGACAGTGACGGCCTGCCGGGCGAGGAGGCCGCCATCGTCTCGACGCTCGGCGGGCCGGGTCTCTACCGGATCTCGCTGGAGGCCGGCGACCGCCTGCGCGTCGACGCGGCCGGGTTGGTCGCCACCGGTGCGGCGGCCGTACCGCTGGGCACGGGCGGTGGCGTGGCGGTGGTGGGCCCGGCGTTCGGGCTGCGCGTGGCGCCATGGCCGGCCGGCGGGCCAGTCGGTGATCCGGTGGCGGAGCGCCCGGGTCCGGACCTCGCGCTCGGCGGGTTCCTGACCGTGGATGGGCGGCCGGCCCTGGCGATCCGCCTGGGCCCGGGCGCGACGACCGAGCTCCTCGCCCTCGACGCGCTGGAGCCGCTTGCCGCCGAGCCGATCGGCCCATCCGCTGCCGCCGAGCTCGCGCGCAGCGGTCCGCTGAGCCCGTTCACCGGCTGGCTGCCGCGCGGCGGACCTGACGACGCGCCCCGGCTCCTCGCCGCGGGCAAGCTCGTGCCGTCACTGGACGGATCGGGGATCGTCCCGGCGGCCGCCTTTGGCGGGATGCAGCCGCTGGGCCTGCTGGGCCCCGACCGTTCGTGGCTCGCCACGCTGACGGCGCCGCTCCGCCTCCCGCCGATGGACCCGCGTGGCGGCCGGCTCGACCCGCCGGTCGTGCAACCGGGCAGCGGCGTGGCTATCGTGCCGGCCTCGTCCCTCGAGGCCCCGGAGGTCGACGACGGTCAACTCATCCCGGCGACGGAGGGGGCGCAGGCGCTCGACGGCGGCGTGCTGGCGGTGGACACCGGCGGCTTTGCGGCCACGATCGACGCGCCGCCGGGCTCGCGCGTCACGGTCGCGGCGGCAGATCCCTCCACCATCGGCCTCATCCGGGTGGTCGGCCCGAGCGGCCGGCTCGCGGTCCCCGTGGCGCCGCCGGCGGCCACGACCCCGAATCCGGCGTACCGCGCGGTCGTGAGCGTCACCACGCCATCCGGCGGCACCTACACGGCCAGCTGGGGTGTCCGCGTCTTCAGCGAGCCGCCCGAGCTGGACGCGAGCGTCTCGACGCCCCTCGGATCGGCCGACGTCGTCGTCACCGGCGTCACCAGCCGGTACGCGACGGTCCGCGTGGGGGACCAGGCCCTGGAACCCGACGCGGTCGGCAGGTTCGAGGCCCGGGTCCCGGCCCCGCCGTGGCCGACGGGGATCGCCGTCACCGCGCGCGACCCGGTCGGGAACGAGACGACCGTCACCGTGACGGGCGTGGGATTCGTCGACTACCGAGGTCTGCCATGGGCTGCCATCACGCTCGGCCTGCTGGGCATCGCGGCGGTGGTGCTGTTCCTGCGCATTCCGCGCGGGCCGCGACGACCGCCGCGCCGCCGTGACGACGATGCCACCTTCGAGGAGATGGAGCCGGACTAGCCGCCGCGGCGACGCCGCGCCAGCCGCTCGGCCAGGGTCTCCGTGGCGGGGCCGGCCTCCACGGCCGGAGCGTCCGCGGCCGCAGTCCGTGACGGGGCCGGCGCCGGCGGCGCCACCCGGGGAGCGGGTTCGGTCCGCGAGGTTGGGATTGGCCGCGGTGCGGCCGCCGGCGTGGGTTCCTCGACCGGGGGCGTGGCGGCCGCGGCCGGGGGACGCACCGCCCGTCGCGCGGTGCGATCGCGGGCGGCCCGCAGCTCGGCCAGGCCGGGCACGACCGCCGGCTCCTCGCGGGCCAGGCCCAGGCGCCGGGCCACCCAGGCGCGGGCCCGCACGACGTCGGACCGGGCGAGCGCCACGCGACGCACCCCCACGTCCAGCGGGACGAGCACGATGGCCAGCAGCAGCAGCCACGGCCAGATCGGGGTCGGGAAGGCGTCGGCGGCGATGTCGTGCCGCCACACCTCGGCCGGCGCCTCCTCGCCGCCCAGGTCGAGCTCCCGGCCTGCGCCGGCCGCGGCGTAGGCGGCGAGGGCATCGGCATCGACGCCCAGCCGGCGGTACTCCTCGGCGGCCGGCGAGACGAGTCCCAGCGTGCGGCTGGCCGCATCCGTCGTGTCCTCGCTCTCGAAGGTCTGCGCCACCCGCACCAGGTAGGCGCCGGGGTCCTGGGCACGGATGGAGCCCGCGTACCGGCCGGGTCCGACCTGTTCGAGCACCGTCTGGGCGGGCTCGAGATCCGGCGACACCAGCCGCAGGACGGTGCGGTAGAAGTTGCGGGGCGTGCCGTCGTCCTCGAACGAGGTCACCTCCACGTCCATGTCGCCGTGGTCGCCTGGCGTGAACCGGACGTCGATGCCCTCCGCGTCCTGGGGCGGCAATGTCCACGCCACCAGCTGCGCGGTCAGCGTCCCGAACTCGGGCGTGCCGATCCAGGGCGTCGCCCACTGCTGGCGCGCGTCGGAGGTCCACGCGGCGGCCCGGCCCAGGCCGTACTGCCACTGCGCCAGCAGCGGGTCCTCGCGCGCGGTCAGCAACGAGACGGTGGCGCTGGCCTTCGCGGTCGTGGCGTTGTAGCCGAGCAGCTGCGGCAGCCGCCCGGCGTCCAGGCCGTCCAGGATCTCCGACGGCGACGACGGGATCGGCTGGAACGTCTCCTCGACCACCTGCTCGCCGGCGGTGCGGATGGTCTCGCGCAGGAAGATGTCGGGGATGGTGGTCGCATCGGCGGCGTCGTAGTAGCGTCCGCCGGCCTCCTCCGCCAGCTGCTGCAGCAGGTGGGCCGATCCGCCACCGGTCCCGATGGTCGATAGCGTGATGCCCGCGGCCTTCATGTCCTGGATCAGGTCGTCGTAGGCGCCGTGCGTGGACCAGCCATCGGTGATGAGGATGATGTGGCGCAGGCTGGCGGGGTTGTTCACCAGGTCGTCGTAGGCGGCCTTCAGCCCGGCGTAGATGTTCGTGTTGCCATCCGCGGGGAAGCCGAGTCCGCCGTCCAGCGCACCGATGTCGATGGGCGCCGTGCGGACCGCCCAGTGCGCGTTCTGGTCGAAGGCCACGACCCCCAGCTGGTCGGTCGGGGCGAGCGCCTCGGCGGCTCGCAGGATCGCCTCCTTGGCGATGTCGACCTTCTCGAAGCCGCGTTGCCCGGACGGGTTCGCCGTGTCGCGCGAGTCGCCGGTGCAGTGGCAGTCGGCCATGCTGCCCGACTTGTCGACCACCGCCACCATCGCCACCTCGGGGGAGCGCTCGCGGTCGCGCACGGTCATGTAGACCGGCAGCGTCTCCTCCATCGGCGTGTTCAGGTACCCGCCCGCGCCGAAGCTGTCGCGTCCGCCGAGCATGACGAGCCCCTTGCCCAGGTCGCGCACGTAGACCTGCAGCGTCGCCATGGTGGCGTCGCCGAGCTCCGCGGCCTCGACGTCGTCGAGGACCACGGCGTCGTAGCCGGCCAGCGTCGCCAGCGAGGACGGCACCCCGGTGGCACCGACCACCGTCACGTCCAGGCTGCCCTCCTCGAGGGAGGCGACGAGGTCCGCGGCGCGCGCGGCGTCGTCGGTCGCCACCAGGACCTGCGGCTCGCCGGTGACGAGCACGTACGCCTCCGCGGCGTTGTTCTCGACGAACCGATCGTCACGGGGCTCGATCACCGCCCGGAACACGTGGAAGCCCGGCTGATCGGCACTGACCGAGAAGGGAATGGTGGTGATGCCCGGCTCGATGTCCAGGTCGCGCGTCGCCACCGTCGCGCCGTCGGCCAGCAGCCGGAGCGTGGCCGCGGTGGTGATCGTCGAGCGCAGGCGCACC
Organism: Candidatus Limnocylindria bacterium; assembly: GCA_035700865.1. Lineage (GTDB taxonomy): Bacteria > Chloroflexota > Limnocylindria > QHBO01 > QHBO01 > JACDBZ01. The sequence continues at coordinate 6,953 of DASSOH010000130.1, forward strand.
GACAGGTCGATCGTCTCGCCGACGCGGGCCCCCGGTGGCGCGTCGACCGCGTCCACCAGCACCTCGGCCGCCGATTCGTCCGCCGGCAGGACCACGTCCAGCCGGATGCCACGCGCCGCGGCCGCGGCGATCGCCTCCTCCGCCTCGCCCGACGTGTCGTTGCCGTCGGAGAGCAACACGATCCGCTGCTGGGTCCCGGCCGGGAAGATCGCCGCCGCCAGCCGGACCGCTGCCGCCACGTCCGTCGCGCCGACCACCGGCTCGGAGGCCGGATCCGCCAGCTCGTCGAACTCCGACGGCAGTCGATCGACCAGCGCGTTCGCGCCGAACACCACGATCCCGGCCGTGTCGCCCTCGGGCATCTCCTTGACCGAGGCACGCGCCCAGTCCACCAGGTCCTCGCGCGCCGCGTCGAGCATCGAGGCCGAGGCGTCCAGCAGGAAGACCACGCTGAGCCGATCCGACGCCAGCGCCACCCTGGTCCCGGCCAGTGCCAGCACCAGGCAGGCGACCAGCCCCAGCCGGATCACCAGCGACGCGATCCGCCGCCCGGGGGTCAGCGTGCGGGTCGCTCCCAGCCAGCCGATGACCACGACGAGCACCGCCGGGACGGCCAGCCACAGCCAGACCGGGTCGGTGAAGTTGAGTGGCCAGCTCATCGCGCACGTCCGCCCAGCGGCTGCGGCCGCCGCCCCACGGCACGTCCGAGCGCGCGGCGCGTGGGCCGGTGGAACAGCAGCCACTCGACCGCCAGCAGGGCGAGCGCCGCGAGGGCCAGCGGCCACCACCACTCCGCGCGCGCATCCTCCGCCGGCTCCTCGCCGGGCGCCGGGAAGCGGCCCATGTCGACGATGCTCGTCGGGTCGCCCGGCGCCACCGCGGACTCGTCGGCGCTGAAGAGGTTCACCGCGGTCTCGCCGAGCAGCGACCCATCCACCGTGGCGTCCTCGCTGACCACGCGAACCTCGCGCGGACCCACGACGTCCGCGGCGGGCAGGGACAGGAGCCCGCCGCTGACGCTCACCTCGGTCGTGGCGGTCGCATCGCCGCCGGAGCTCACCGAGACGCGGGTGATGGACGGATCCACCGGGACCGACAGCGATTCGCCCAGCCGCATGGAGGACGGCAGGATGCCCTCCGACGCCGGCAGCAGGAAGTCGACCAGGTTGCTCGTCAGGAGCGGGAAGGCGATCTGCAGCGGCAGGTCGGACTCCGCCAGGGCGAAGCCGATGACGGCCAGCCGCCGGCCACCGACCTCGCCGGCGGCCACCAGCGGCGTGCCGCGCGTGCTCGAGACGACGGCGTCCATGCCGTCGGCCAATGCCAGGTCGCGAGCGCGTCCGATGTGGACGCTGGTCAGGTCCACGAAGCGCAGCAGCGGCTCGTTCGGATCGGTGCGGTCGATGATCGGGGCGTCGACCCTCCCATCCAGCGTCCCGAAGGAGCCGTCCTCGCCCGGGTCCACGTACAGCGCCGGGACGTCCGGGGCGTCCGCCGGCACCATCCCGTCGAAGACGACGAGCCCGTACGGCGTGCCCGCCTCCGCGGCCGCGTCGAGCGCGTCGGCGTAGCCGCTCTCGCCCACGGCGTACAGCTCGAGGCGGGGGAGCAGGGCCAGCGCATTCTCGAGGTACGCGTTGCCGTCGGAGACGAGCAGGGCGCGGGTCGCGTCCGCGGCCGGCACGATGGCGTAGGCGCGGTCATCCGCGGCGAGCGCATCGGTGCCGTCCAGCCGAGCTTCGACCAGGTGCGCGCCGGCGGGGACGGTGCTGATCAGCGCCTCGGAGCGCTGGCCGGCCGGGATGCGCAGCTCGCGCGCGTCGACCAGCTCGCCATCGGCGTAGATCTCCAGGATGCGCACCGCATCCGTGGACGAGGGGTTGGTGACCGCCACGAACAGGTCCAGCTGCGCGCCACCGGAGCGGCGCAGGGCCGAGAGGGCGCTGATGGCCTGGTTCGCATCGGTCGCGCCCACGCGCTCGACGCGCACCGGGGCGCCGACGCCCACCTCGGGCAGGTCGCCGGCTCCCGCGTCCGTGACGACCACGATGGTCGAGTCCGCGTCGCGCGCGGCCAGGGCCGAGGAGAGAGCGAAGGCATCGGTCAGGTCGCCGGGCACCTGGGTGGCGGAGATGCCGTCGATCGCGTTGAGGGCCGCCTCGCGGTCGTCGGTCTCGCTGACCAGCACCTGCGCCGTGTCGGACGCTGCCACCACCGTGATGCGCCCACCGACCGGCACGTCGGCGACGACGCCACGGGCCGCGGCCCGGGCGAGCGCCATGCGGTCCTCGTCCGGCGTCTCGACGCCCATGGAGGCGCTGGTGTCGACCACCAGCACGACGTTCGCGGCCAGCTCCGAGCGGGTCGTCGTGAAGGGGCGGGCCGCGGCCAGCACCACGATCGCCGCGATCAGCAGCTGCACCAGCAGCAGCCAGCTGAACCGCAGCCGCTGCCACGGGGCGTTGGCTTCCACGTCGCGGATGAGCTGCTGCCACAGGAAGGTGGAGCCGACCGGCACGTCGCGCCGGCGGAGGCGCAGCATGTAGAACGCCACGATGATCGGCAGCGCGAGCAGGCCGATGAGCGCCAGGGGAGCGATCATCACTCCACCACGCGGCGGCGTCGCAGGACGTCGAAGAGCAGGTCGGCCAGGTCCAGGTCCGACGGCACCACCACGTACGCACCGCCCCGCCGGCTGACGAAGGCGCCGATCTCCGCCTGCCAATCGGTGAGCCGCGCCCGGTACCGATCGAGCAGGTCGTCGTCGCCGCTCACGTCGATCCCATGGCCGGTCTCGTTGTCCACCAGTCGTGCGTCGGGGGCGACATCGGGCTCCAGCTCGTCCGGCGCCAGCAGGTGCAGCACGGACAGCTGGCATCGCGTGCCGGCCAGGTCGCGCAGCGCGTCGAGGTACCCGGGGTCCATGAGGTCGCTGATGAGCAGGAGCGGACCGGTGCCGCGCATGCGGGCGGCATAGGCGCGCGCCGCCGAGGCCAGGCCCGTGAGCCGTTCCGGACGGGGCTCGGAGAGGAACCCGAACAGCTCCAGGGCGCGGGCCTTGCCGCGCATCGGGCGCATGGCGGTCGCCGTGCCGTCACCCAGGAAGGCGACGCTCACCCGGTCCATGCTCGCCAGCCCCAGGTAGGCGAGGGCCGCGGCCGCCCGACGCGCTGCGTCGAGCTTGTTGGGCTCGCCGTAGTCCATGCTGCGCGACGCGTCGACCAGCACGTGGACGGTGACGTCCTCCTCCTCCACGAAGAGCTTGACGAAGAGCTTCTCCAGCCGCGCATACGCGTTCCAGTCGAGCTGTCGCAGGTCGTCGCCGGCGGAGTAGTTGCGGTAGTCGGCGAACTCGACGCTCTGGCCGCGTCGCACGCTGCGCCGCTCGCCCTTCATCCGTCCCGCCGTCAGGCGCCGCGACGCGAGCTCCAGCTGCTCGAGCCGGCGCAGGAAGGTCTCGTCGAAGAGCGGGGCCCGGGCGCTGGTGGTCATCGGTCTCGTCCGACCGTATATCTCGATATACGATCGACTGCCGTCACCCTATTCGGCCGGCTCGGTCGGCGTCTCGCCGATGATCGCCCGCACCACCGAATCGGTGCTGATGCCCTCGGCCTCGCCCTCGAAGTTGAGGATGATCCGATGCCGCAGCGCCGGCGCCGCGACCGCCTGCACGTCCGCGTAGGCGACGTTGAAGCGGCCGTCCAGCAGCGCGTGGATCTTGGCGCCGAGCACCATGGCCTGGGCGCCGCGCGGGGAGGCACCGTAGCGCACGTACTGGCGCACGATCTGCGGCACCGACTCCGTCTCCGGATGGGTGCCGCGCAGCAGCCGGACGGCGTAGGCCATCACGTGCGAGGCGATCGGGACGTCGCGGGCCAGCCGCTGCATGGCGAGCACGTCCGCGCCCGTCGCCGCCTTGCCCACGACCGGCTGCTCGGCGCCGGTGGTCCGCTCCATGATCGCCACGAGGTCCTCCTCGGACGGGAACGGCACGTCGATCTTGAAGAAGAACCGGTCGAGCTGCGCCTCGGGCAGGGGATAGGTGCCCTCCATCTCGAGCGGGTTCTGGGTGGCCAGCACGAAGAACGGCTCGGTCAGCGTGTACTGCTGCTTGGCGACCGTGACACGGTGCTCCTGCATGGCCTCGAGCAGGGCGGACTGGGTCTTGGGCGTCGCGCGGTTGATCTCGTCGGCCAGGACCAGGTTGGAGAAGATCGGGCCCGGCTGGAAGCGGAACCGTCGCTCGCCACCCTCCTCCACGATGATGTTCGTCCCCACGATGTCCGCCGGCATCAGGTCCGGCGTGAACTGGATGCGGCTGAAGCCCAGGTCGAGGGCCTCCGACATGGTGCGCACCAGCATCGTCTTGCCGAGCCCCGGCACACCTTCCAGCAGGGCGTGGGACCCGGCGATCAGGCTGATCAGCGTCTGCCGCACCAGGTCACGTTGGCCGACGATGAACCGGCCGACCTCGCCCTCGATGGCCGTGGCCAGCTCGCTGAAGCGCTCGGGCGCGATGGCGGTATCGGGGGATGCGGTCTGCTCGGTCATGGTCGGGAGGTCACTCCGTGGGTTCGAGGCGAGAGAAGTAGTCGCGGACGAAGTCCTTCAGGGTGATCGGCACCTGCTGCCGATCGAGTGCGGACTGCGCGTAGTTGCGGAAGAGGTCGAAGACGGACCGATACGGGACGACGCTATCGTTGTCGAAGCCGGCGCCCGATCCCGAGCCGCTCTGCTCCGAGCCGCCGTTGCCGCCGCTGCCGGCGATGAAGTCGGGGTCGCCGGGCTGGCCGAATCGGTCGACGTCGGAGAGGACGCCGGTGTCGGAGTCGACCTCGTAGTCCTGGTTGCCCTGCGTCGGGCCGCCGAACTGGCCGGTCCGGATCCCACCGCCGGGGATCCGCCGCACGTTGGTGCCGCCGCCGCCCCCGGGCTGACCACCGCCGCCCGGCTGCTGTCCACTCCCGGGCTGCTGCCCGCCACCGGGTTGCTGCCCGCCACCTGGCTGCTGGCCACCACCGGGCTGCTGGCCGTCGCCGGGCTGCCCCGAGCCGCCGGGTTGGCCAGACGCTCCGGGCTGCCCCGAGCCACCGGGCTGGCCAGACGCTCCGGGCTGCCCCGAACCGCCGGGCTGGCCGGATCCTCCGGGCTGGCCAGACGCTCCGGGCTGCCCCGAGCCACCGGGCTGTCCGGACGCACCGGGCTGGCCCGAGGCGCCAGGCTGGCCGGTGCCGCCGGTCTGCTGGCCGGCTCGCGCGACCTGCCGCGCACCTTCCTGGAGCGCCGACTGGGCCTGCGCGATGTCGCGCTGCAGCTGCCGGTCGGACTCGGCGCGCCGGAGCGCGTCGGCGGCACGCTGAAGGGCCTCGTCGGCGGCCTGCCGATCCTGCTCGCTCCCGGTCCGCGCGGCCCGCTCCAGCGCGTCGGCGGCCTCCGTGAGGGCCGCGGCGGCCGCGGGCTGCGATGCCGCGCCGCTCTGGGCCGCTTGCCGAAGGGCATCGGCCCGTTCGCCCATCTCATCCTGCGACAGTGCAGCGGTGCGCTCGGCGAGCTCCTCGAGGTCGGAGGCGGCCTCCTCGGGGTCGCCCTCCGGGTTCGCCTCCTCGTCGCCGGTCGCGGCTCGTGAGGCCGCCCGCGCCAGCTGGCTCAGCCCGGCATCCCGCTCCGCGGCTCGCGGATCGGTCTGCCTGGACAGCTCCTCCTGCACGGAGCCGATGCGCGCCAGCGTCTCCTCGCGGTCGTCCCCGCCCTCCCGCAGCTGTCGGGCAAGTTCGCGAAGCTGGCGCTCGAGCTCCTCGCGGCGCGGGTCGGGGTTCTCCACGTTCTCCTCGCCGACCTCGTCGGCAACCTCCTCGACGCGCTCCGCCACCTGCTCGGCCGCCTCCCGCGAGGCGCGTCGCTGCTCGATCACCGCGTCCTGCGGGTTCGGCCAGGCGACCAGCAGCAGCGTCATGGCGAGGCCGACGCCGGCGACGACGGCGGGCCGTCGCGCGAGGCGCGGCCGGAACGCTCGGCGAATCTCCACGGCGGCGAGGCGGGACCGGGCGTCCGCCAGCTGCCGGTGCTCGAGGACATCCTGTGACTCGCGCGACGCCAGCTCGAGGGCCGTGCCCAGGCGCTGTCGCAGTCCCAGCTCCTCGTCGGCCAGCCATGCGGTCTGGACCAGGCTCGGTCGGCGTCCGACGGAGGCGGCGATCCAGGTCAGCAGCCCGACCAGCCCGATGCCGAGCTGGACCAGGGGCGCGGCCTCGAAGGGGATCGCGCGCGACGCCAGCTGCACCAGGGCGACGCCGAGCACGCTGCCGGCGGCGACCACCAGGCCGATGCGCGCCGATCGCCGCCACCACAGCCGGCGCCTGAGCTGGCGCAGGCGGCCCAGGCTCTCCGGCCCGAGGCCCTCGGTGACGGCGCGCGCCACGTCCCGATCGGTCACGGCTGGAGCTCCTCGATCTCGTCGGTCGCGGTGGCCGTCGCCGTCGCCACCGGCGTGGCGCCGGACGTCGCTGCGCGCCGCGGTGTGCGACGGCGGAAGGCCCACCGCATCCCGGCGGGGACCACGAGCCGGGTCGCCGCGAAGGTGAGGATCACCGACAGACCGAGCAGGGTGAGGGCGATCCGCGGCCACCAGTAGCCCGTAGACGCGATGTCGAACGGCTGGCCGACCGGGTTGCCGAAGTCATCAACGGCGACGCAGTCAGGCCCGATGCAATCGACCCGCCCGCCGGTGAAGGACGGGGTCTCGCCGCGCAGCTGGTTCAGGAACGAGGCGACGCCGGCGCCGCCACCGGGCTCCGTGTTGGCGACCACGTCCAGCATGGCGACGCCCGGGTTGACGTACAGCACCTGCTCCGGCGCGCGCTGCGAGCCGGCCAATGGGTTCCCGGCGTTCGACTGGATGAGCACGATCGTCCAGAACGCGAAGAGGAGGGCGGTACCGAGGGTGAGGAACAGCATGGTGATGTAGGTGAGCACCGTCGCGGCCTGCGTCCGCTTCAGCAGCGCCGAGAAGAAGAGCCCCACCGACCCCAGCGCCGTGGCGCTGGCCAGCAGGACGAGCTGCTGCCGGACGATGTCGTCGATCGACGCGCCGCCGTACATCAGCACGATCGCGGTGATCGGGATGGCGGCCACGATCATCAGCACCACGAAGGCGAGGGCGGCCGCGAGCTTGCCGATCACGATGGCCGCCGGACGCATCGGTGTGCTGACCAGCAGGTCCAGCGTCTGCTTCTCCCGCTCCAGGCTGATCTGACCGGCCGTGAAGGCCGGCGCGATGAACGCGACCAGGATCAGCTGGAAGATCGACATGAAGGTGAAGATGGCCTGCCCGATCAGGGCCGATGCGTTCGGGGTCGAGCCGCCGAACACGCTCATCGATCGCGCGTTGGGCGCGACGACCACGTAGATGCCGTAGGTCAGCAGGGCGAGCAGGCCGAGGTAGATGGTCAGGACGACGAACGCCCGACGGCCGCGCATCCGGGACCGCAGCTCCTTGACCGCAATGGTGGCGACGGAGCCGCCGAACTCGCGCAGCGCCGAGCGCCGTGAAGGACGGACCGGGACCGCCGTTGCCGTCATGCCGCCACCTCCGGTTCGTCCTGTCCCGTCACTTTGAGGAAGATCTCCTCCAGGTCGCTCGTCGCGGGTGAGAAGGCCACGACCCGGTGGCCCGCGCCGACCATGGCCCGCAGGAGGTCGCCCTGCGCGTCGGGCCCGCCGTCGAAGGCGACCTCCAGCCGCACGGGTCCGTCCACCTCGCTCTCGACGTGCAGGACGTCGCCGACGCGTGGATCGGTTCCCAGCCAGTCGCGCGCGGCCGTCACCCCGGCCTCGTCGGCCAGGAGGTCGATCCGCAGCAGCGCCGTGGCGCGCAGCGATCGCTCGATCTCGTCGATGCGACC
>DASSOH010000131.1:0-3618 GCA_035700865.1 Candidatus Limnocylindria bacterium
CTCGAACGCCTCCTCGAAGCGGGAGACGCGGTGGTCGAACGGGAAGCCGTAGGCGCGGTACTCCGGCTCGTTCCAGCCGGCGCCCAGGCCCAGGATCAGCCGTCCACCGCTGATCTCGTCGACGGTCGCGGCCTTCTTGGCCAGCATGGCCGGGTTGTGGAAGCTGGTCGCCGCGACCAGCGGGCCGAGCTCCACGCGCTCGGTGATCGCGGCGATGGCCGCCAGCGTGGACCACGCCTCCCACGGCCCGCGCGGCGGGAGCCCGTCGTCGCGGTAGAGAAGGTGGTCGCCGACCCAGATCGAGTCGAGGCCGATGCGCTCGGCCGTCAGGATCATCTCCCGCATCTCGGGCCAGCGCACCACGCGCTCGACCTCCGGCAGCTGCACGCCAACCTTCAGTGGTCTCGTCATCGGCGTCGATTGTGCCAGCGGCGGCGATCAGGCGACGGCCCGTGCCAGCGCGCGGGTCGCCTCGGCGCGGAGCGGCGCCAGGCCGGTGTCCGCGGCGTACTCGAGCAGCGCGGCCGCCAGGAAGACCGCGATGACGCGGGCCCGCAGCTCCGTGAGCCCGTCGACGGGCCCGTACGCGTCCACGAAGGCCGCGCGGGCCGGCCCGACGAGGGCGCCGTAGGCGAACGACAGGTCAGCCGACGGATCGCCGGCACACACGTCGCCCCAGTCGATGACGCCGCTGGCCTGCTCGCCGTCGACGAGCACGTGACGGACGTGGAGGTCGCCGTGCAGGACGACGATCCGCGGTGACGGCGGGAGGTCCCGCGCGTCACGCAGCAGTGCCTCGACCGCCGTCGTCGGCTGCCAGAGTCCGGCGCTCGCCGCGCGAGCCAGCCGGTCGCGCGTCATGGGCACGCGGTGCGCCATGTCGGTGCGCCGCATCGGATCGATGGGCAGGGTCGGACCGATGCGCGAGCGGAGCATCGGTCCGTGCAGGGCCCGCAGGAAGCGACCGACGGCCCGCCCGATGCTGACCCGACGTTCGTCCGGCAGATCCGACGCGGCCAGCTCCACGCCAGCCAGGTGCTCGGTGCCGAACCAGGGCCACGGATAGGTCTCGTCCTCGCCGCCGACCCAGCGCGGCACGGGAACCGGCAGCGGCAGGTGGGGTCCGATCCGCTCCAGCGTCGCGATCTCGCGACGCACGCCGGGCACGGCGATCTCGCGCCGCGGGAAGCGGAACACCCAGCGTCCGTCGACGAGGTAGACCACGTTGTCCCAGCCCTCGGCGAGGCGCTCGATCGGCGCCCCACGCAACTCCGGCACGCGCGCCTCGATCAGCGTGCGCGCCAGCTGGACGTCGACGTGGCGCTCCGGATCCCACTCAGGCACGCCGGACACCCTAGCCGAGACCGGCGGATGACGTCGCCGGCGCCACCCGCGTCGTCGTTCATCAGCGTGACCGATGCTTCACGCGGCACCCTCGACGCGTGCCATCTGACCACTCGAGTGACCACGTGGGTGCGTCAGTGATGCCCTGCCGCGCCGTTCGCGCGGCGAGGTGGTCATCCTGGTGGTCGAACGCCACGCGGCCGCGGCATCGCGTGGTGATGCGGCCATTCGAATGGCCATCGGGCGGCCCGCGCGCGCTCAGGCGACGCGCTTGGTCTTCTTGCTCACGTAGTCGACGAGCACGTACTCGCCCAGGTGCTCGGGCTCCACGTAGAAGGCGCGGCCGCGATTGATGCGGCTCATCAGGTCCACGAAGTCCGACAGGTAGCGCGACCGCTCCAGCATGAAGGTGTTGATGACGATGCCCTCGCGCGTGCATCGGCCCACCTCGCGCAGGGTGGACTGCACCGTGCGCAGCGTCGGCGGATAGGCGAACTCGACCTGGCCGCCCTCGATGTGGGCGGTCGGCTCGCCATCGGTGATGACGACGATCTCCTTGTTGCCGCCGCTGGATCGGCCCAGCAGCTGCCGGGCGATGATCAGCGCGTGCTGCAGGTTCGTGCCGTACTCGAACTCGTAGGGGCTCAGCGTGGGGATCGACTCCGGCTTGAGCTGGCGCGCGTAGTACGCGAACCCGACCACGTACAGCCGGTCGCGCGGGTACTTGGTGTGGATCAGCGTGTGGAGCGCCATCGCCACCCGCTTGGCGGCCGATGAGCAGCCGCGCAGCAGCATCGAGCGGCTCATGTCGAGCAACAGGACGGTGGAGGAGGTGGTGGTCTCCTCGGTGCGCGCCACCTCGAAGTCGGCCGGCGCGATGCGGACCGGCGTCCCCGGGCCGCCGCGCGCCATGGCGTTGAACAGGGTGCGGTTGATGTCGAGCGCAAAGGGGTCGCCGAACTCATAGGCCTTCGTCTCGTCGGTCGGTTCGCCGCCACGCCCCGCCGCCGGCAGCGGATGGCCGCCGAAGCCCTCGCGTCGCAGGCGGCTGAAGATGTCGGTCAGCGCGCGCATGCCGAGCTTGCGCGCCGCCCGTGGCGTGAGCTCGAGCCGGCCGCCCTCGCGGTCGAGGTAGCCGGCCTCCTCGAGCGCCTTCGTCAGCTCCCGCAACTGCTCGAGGTCCTCCAGCGCATCGTCGCCGGCCAGGTCGCGAAGCGCCTCGGCATCGACCTTCTCGAGCCCGTCCGGGTCGCGAGCCGCCCCGAGCGCCTCCTCCATCGCGTCGTACTGCTGCTGGCGGTCGATGGCGGCGAGCGCATCGGCCAGGCCCATCGGCTCGTCGCCCTCGAACGGGTAGGGCTCGCCGAACGGCAGGTCGGGACGGGCGGCCTGGAGGTTCCCCGCCAGCCGGGCCATGTCGATCTTCAGCCGATCGTCGCGCAGCAGGTCGTCCATCAGGTCGCGCAGCTCCTCGCGCATCTGCGGGCTCATCGAATTGAGCAGCGAGGCCATCTGCGACGCCTGCCGGTGGAGGTGCTCGATCAGTGCATCGGTGTCGGCGAGGCCCGGCGGGAAGTAGCTGCCGTGCTTGGCCATGAAGGCGCTGAAGTCGTCGGTCGTATCGGCGCCGGTGGCGTGCTTCTCCAGCAGCTGGTTGAGGTCGCGGACCATCTCGCGCACGCCGGCCAGGTCCTCCGGCGTGATGCGCTCGACCCCCTCCTTGAGGCCCTGGAAGTAGGTCTGCAGCATCTGCTGGCGCAGCTCGTCGGTCAGCGCGTTGAAGGCCTCGCGCGCGCCGTCGTCCATGAACTCGTAGTCGCGCAACCCGTGGAGGCGGCCGGCGAGGTTCGGCGGCAGCGCGTCCAGCCGGTTCTCGCGCTGGCGGGCGGTGCGGCGCACGACCTGCTCCGCCATCCGTGCCTGCTCCTGCTCAGGCCCTGGCGGCGCGTCCAGGGCGCGCTGCTCGGCGGCCTTCGTGCGCTCTCCGATTCCGCGTCGCTCCTGCTCCAGGATCTCCTGGAGGCGCTGGTTGAGGTCGTCGAGGACGCCGTCCAGGTTGCTGTGCTCGAGCTCCTCCTGACGCTGCGCACGCAGCCGCTCGAGGATCCGCCGCAGGCCGGGGATGTCGCCGCCACGCGTCCCGCGCAGGCCGCGCTGCATCAACCGCTGGAGCGCCCGTCGGACGTCGCCCTCGGCCAGGATGTCATCGGAGAGGGCGTCGAGCACGTCGAGATACAACTGGAGGGGCCCGGCACAGATTAGTGAGGGGCTAGC
>DASSOH010000132.1:0-8654 GCA_035700865.1 Candidatus Limnocylindria bacterium
GCGCGTTGCGAGTGCGCGGCCATGAAGCCCAGGGCCGTCGTGCCCTCCAGCATCGGTGCCTCCGGCGGACCGAGGCCGCGAATCTGGAAGAAGTGGTCCATCACCCAGATGGAGTCGTAGCCCGCGTCGTCGGCCGTGCGCGTCAGGCGGGCGAGGGTGGGCCCGATGTTCGTCGCGCCGCCCGGCCAGGTGAACTGGTTGATCTGGAGTCCGAACTTCACGTGGCCATCTTGGCAGCGTGGTACGCGCCGTGCTCTCCGGGCCGCGTGCCCAGCAGGAAGCAGAAGCGCCGGACCGCCCGTCGCGCGAGCAATTCAGACCGATCCGGCGCCGTCCCCGTGACGGCGCCGCGAGCCGACGCGACCGATGTGCATCCGGCGTCGCCGGCGGTCCTCGCTCCCCCGCCGACCGCGGCCGCGCGGCGGTCGCGCCGCCGCGCGGCCCTGCTCCTCGTCGCCCTGCTCGGGCTGGTCATGGTGGCCATCCTCGCCGTGGCCTGGGCCGGCCCGACCGAGCTCGGGTCGCCCGACGACGAGGCGCCTCCCACGGTGGTCGTCGGCACGCCGGCCGGATTCGTGATCTCGACGCCGACTCCCGCGGCGACCCCGAGGCCGACGGCCGCCGCGCCATCCGCCGCGCCGACGGCCACGGTGCCGGCCACGCCGGCCGCGGTGACCCCGGCGCCGACACCCGCCCCGGTCGCGGTCCCGCCGCCGACCCCGGCGCCGACGCCCCCGCCGACGCCCGTGGTGGCGGCCGCCGGCGATCCGGCCGATGCGGTCGCGGCCTTCTACGGCGCGGTGGCCGCCGGCGACTTCGACGCGGCCTACGCCCGGTGGAGCGACCGCATGAAGGCCGACTATCCCCGCCAGGAGAACCTCGACCAGCGTTTCGCCGACACGGCATCCATCGAGTTCACGGATCTGTTCGTGGCCGACCGAACGGCGACGACGGCCACGGTGCAGGCCAACTTCATCGAGACCTACGACTCGGGGGCCAGCCGCCAGTTCATCGGCTACTGGCAGCTGATCCTGGTGGACGGCCGATGGCTCCTCGACCACCCCACCTACTGAGGCGCAGTGGTCGCTAGGCGGAGGCCAGATCCGCGCGCTGCATGGCCACCGACAGGTCGTCCGTCGCGATCCGGTTGCGCCCGGCGCGCTTGGCGAGGTACAGCGCCGCGTCGGCTCGCCGCAGCAGCGGCTCCGCGTCGTGGCCGTCAGCGGGATCGCACAGCGCCACCCCACCCGAGATGGTGAACGGCGGCAGCGCGCGCGTCTCGTCCTCCTCGACGGCGACGCGGATCCGCTCCGCGACGGCGATCGCCCCGGCGAGGTCGACGTCGGGGAGCAGGACCAGGAACTCCTCGCCCCCGTAGCGGAAGGCGAGGTCGTCGCTGCGCGTCGCGCGCCGCAGGATGGCGCCGAGCCGTTCGAGGGCCGCATCGCCGGCGAGGTGGCCGTGCTCGTCGTTGAAGGCCTTGAAGTGGTCGATGTCGAAGAGGGCCAGCGCGAACGGCATCGGTCGCAGCCGGTCCTTGCGAGCGAGGAGGCGGTTCAGGGCCTCGTCCAGTGCCAGGCGGTTGCCGACCCCGGTCAGGGCGTCCCGGCGCGCAACGAGATTGAGCTCACGGTTCAGCTCCGTCACGTGCGCCTCCTGGCGCTGCGCGTATCGGCTCAGGTGGCGGAGCGCGAACTGCTGCACCAGCAGGGCGCGAAGCCGCCGCTGCCAGGTGGCGTGGCCGATGAGGCTGATCACGGCGGCGCTGATCACCGCGACGACCAGGTTCATGCCGCGGTGCGGCGGCAGACCGGTCGTCCACGGGGCGACGACGAACGCGGCGCTCATGCCCACGCTGAGCGCCATGGCGCTGACGTGCCACCAATGGGACCACGGGATGAAGAGCCCGGTGCCGACGATCAGGATGGCCAGCTGCGCGGTGCTGAGCATCCGGCCGTCCGGCAGCAGCTCGATGCCGAGCAGGGCGACGGCGACGCTCACCGCCAGGACGGCCAGGGCGGCGGCCTCGGGCCGCACCAGGCTGCGCCTGGCGACCACCGCCATCGCCAGCGCGAACGCTCCGCCCAGCAGCTCCCACGGCGCGAAGGTCAGCGCACCCGGTGACTGCGACGACACGCGCAGCAGGACGTCGACCAGGAAGAAGACGGCGACCAGGGGCGAGGCCAGGACGATCGACGCGCGGATCGCCCGCCGCTCGGCGGCGTTGACGCGGCGGCGGACGTGGGGCGGCGGCACGGGCCTGGGCAGCCGAACCGGGCTCGGCCACGAGGCGGAGAGCATGGACCGATCGTCGCGCGTGCTCCACCACTCGCCAATCGAACGATGGTCCGGGTCGGCGCGCCGGCGGCGAGCCCGCCTCCCGTGGCTCGCAGGCACCGTCCGATCCCGAGACCGGGAGCCTGCCCGTCCGCGGAGCGGCTAGCATCGGCGGATGAGCAGCCCGGAGCGCGCCGACGTCGTCATCGTCGGTGGCGCCATCGTCGGATCCGCCGTGGCCACCTTCCTCGCGGCGCGAGACGACTTCGACGGCCGGATCGTCGTGGTCGAGCGCGACCCGACCTTCCGGACCAGCTCGACCACGCTCTCGGCGGCCAGCATCCGGCTCCAGTTCAGCACGCCGCTGAACATCGAGATCAGCCGGTTCGGCCTGGACGTCGTCAAGCACCCGGACCGATACCTCGCCGTGGACGGCGAGGCTCCCGACCTCGACTTCGTCGAGAACGGCTACCTGTTCCTGGCGACCGATGCCGGCGTCGCCACCCTCGAGCACAACCACGCCGTCCAGCGTTCGCTCGACGTGCCGGTCATCCTGCTGACGCCGTCGGAGGTCACGCAGCGGTTCGGGTGGATGAATGTCGATGACCTCGCCGGGGCCTCGCTCGGGCTGTCGGACGAGGGCTGGTTCGACGCGTACGCCCTCCTCCAGGGATTCCGACGCAAGGCCCGGTCGCTCGGGGTGGCGGAGGTGGTGGGCGAGGTGACGGGCCTGGAGACCGACGGCGACGCCGTGACCGCCGTGCGCCTGGCCGACGGCTCGCGGATCGAGGCCGATTGGGTCGTCAACGCCGCGGGTCCACGCGCGGCCGACGTGGCGGCCATGGCCGGCGTCGAGCTGCCGGTGCGACCGCGCAAGCGGCTCGTGTACCACTTCGAGTCGCCCGCCGTCCTGGGCGCGGCGCCGCTCACCATCGACCCGTCCGGCATCTACTTCCGCCCCGAGGGGCCCGCGTACCTGGCCGGCTTCTCACCGCATGGCGACGACCCCGACCCGGACACGCTCGACCTCGCCGTCGACTACGGGCCATTCGAATCGTTCGTGTGGCCGACCATCGCGAACCGCGTCCCCGGCTTCGACCGCCTCCGCCTGCTCGACGGCTGGGCCGGGCACTACGAGGTCAACACGCTCGACCACAACGCCGTGGTCGGCCCGCATCCGCGCATCACGAACCTGCTGTTCGCCAACGGCTTCAGCGGCCACGGCCTGCAGCAGGCGCCGGCGGTCGGCCGCGGCCTGGCCGAGTGGATCACGCTCGGTCGCTACGAGCGCCTCGATCTCTCGCCGCTCGGCTACGAGCGCATCGAGCGCAACGCCCCCATCCGGGAGCTCAACGTCGTCTAGTCGACGGGCCGCACGTACTCCCGCGGCAGCGTCCGCCGCTCGGTCACCCGGAACCGATCGTCGCCCCCGTCGAGCAGCGCCGTCCAGTCGATGCTCGCCGCGAGCCGCTCCCCGACCGCCCGCAGCTCGTCGACGCGGTCGGCCGCGTCCATCCCGATGGCTCCCGGAAGCTCCACGTCGATCCGGGACAGCGCGGTGGCCGGGTAGTGGCGGTGCACCAGCTCCGTCTGCTGCTCGGCCGGAGAGCGCAGCAGCTCGGAGAGCAGCCAGCCGAGCCAGCTCCCGAGCCATGTCGGCCGGTCGCGCTGCAGCACCCGCCCGGTTCCGAGGCTGACGACCACGGTCTCCGCCGGCAGGTACCGATCGGTGTACTCGAAGGCCTCCACGCAGGCCTGGTACACCGGGTTGCCGGCCACGCCCACGCCGCCGTCCACCAGCTCACCGATGCCCGCCATGGTCCACGGCGCGAAGTAGGTCGGTGCGGCCGCGGAGGCGGTGACGGCATCGGCCAGCGGGATGCGGCCGGCGCGCTGCGCGTTCGCCGGGTCGTCCCGGACGAAGTACCACGGCATGCCGTCCGACAGCCGCTTGGCGGTGACCAGCAGGTCGACCGGCGCGTCGTTGAGGCACCAGTCGGCGGCCTGCGGGCCGAGCTCCTCGCGGATGACCCGGTACAGCACGCGGGTGTCGTACTGGTGGCCGGCGACCAGGCGACGCAGGAACGAGACGACCGGCACGCTGGCGAACACCTCCGCGGCGCGATCCACGTACAGCGAGACCAGGCGCTCGGCCGGGATGCCGGCCACGATGCCGGCGGTCAGCACCGCCCCGGTCGAGGTTCCCGCCACGAAGTCGAACGTCTCGCGGGTCGCGCGTCCGGTCGCGCGCTCCATCGAGGCGAGCAGGGCGGCGGGAATCACGCCACGGATGCCGCCGCCGTCGATGGTGAGGATCCTGCGCCGGCGTGTCATGCAGCCATCCTCCCCCACGCTCGTGACAGCGGTCGGTCGCGATCGCGCCGTCGCTCAGCCGGGCTCGACGGCCGGCACCGACGGTGCGGACGCGGCCTGCGCATCGGTCCTGGGAGCGGGACGGCGTGGAACCCGGAGCGCGGCGAGCATGGCGCCGATGGCCACGGCGACCATGACGGCGTCCACCGCGCCGAGGGCCTGGACCAGCTCGAGCGCCCCGCGGTCGGCCAGGGCCACGACGGCGCCGCCGGCACCGGCACCGAACGCCGTGCCCAGGGTGAACATGAGCTGCAGCGAGGCGGAGCTCGCGCCCTCCTCCCCGCGCGGCGCGGTCTCCAGCGTGAGGAAGGCCAGCATCGAGTAGGCCAGGCCCATCCCCAACCCGCCGACGGCCCAGCCCGCCGTCGCCGCCAGGATCGGCAGGTCGGGCAGGAGCACCAGCGCCGCCAGCCCGATGCCCGCGGCGATGAGCGCCGAGCCGATCGCGACCAGGGTGCCGCGCGTGCCGGCCCCGGCCGCGCGCGCCTGGACCCACGCTCCGACCGACCAGGTGACCGCCGCCGCCGACAGCGCGATCCCACCCACGGTCACCGTCTCGCCACGGACCCCGACGATCATGAGCGGGATGTACGCCTCCGTGCCGAAGAAGGCGAAGGTGATGGCGAAGACGGCCCCGAAGATCGCCGGGCGACCGCGCGCGAGCCGCAGGCTGCCGGCCGGCAGCAGGTGGACGAGCGCGCCGACCACCAGCCACAGGCCGCCGGCGCCCAGCGCGATGGCGACGGCCCAGCTGGGGATGGCGCCAAGGCGCGCCTCGTCCCCGCCGCTCGCCACCTGGAGGGCGGCCAGCACCAGCGTGGAGCCGATGGCGAGGCGCACCGCGTCGAGCGCACGCCGGCCGTAGCCGCGCAGCGGCTCGGTCTCACGCACGACGGGGCCGAGCTGCCGCAGCTGCGGGGAGACGGCCACGCCCATCGCCACGACGGCGGGCACGATGCCCAGGAAGACCCAGCGCCACCCGATCGCGTCGGACACCGCGCCCGCCAGCGCCGGCCCGATCAGGCCGGGCACGATCCAGGCGCTCGAGGTGAGCGCGATCATGCGCGGCGCGGCCGACGGGGCGTAGGCCCGAGCGATGACCGCGTAGACCACCGACGCGATCGCGCCCGACCCGAACCCCTGGATGGCACGGCCGCCGATCACGACGGGCATCGAGCCCGCCAGTCCGGCGACCGTCATGCCCGCCGCAAAGAGCAGCGAGCCCACGAGCAGCGCGCGGCGCGGCCCGTGGCGGTCCGCATCGGCTCCGCCGAGCGTGATGCCGATGATGTTGGTCAGCCAGAAGGCGCTGAACGCCCACCCGTACAGGTCGAGCCCGCCGAGGTCGTCGACCAGGGCGGGAAGGACCGTCGGGACCGCCATGCCCTCGAAGGCGCCGGCGGTGACGAGGCCGATCAGCCCGACGGTGAGCAGCCGGCGGTCCGGGGACCACGGGCTGCCCGACGGGGTCACTCGATGACCGCCGGACCGAGGAGCAGCGGCGCGCCCAGCTTCGCCTCGTATCGCGGGCGGAAGCGCTCGACGTTGTACATGGTGGCGACGTCCAGCTGACGGGCGCCGAGCGATCGCTCCGGCAGCGGGGCGTGGGCGTAGTTCCCGTCGCGCACGGCGACCATGCGTCCGAAGGTGCCGTCGTGCAGCAGGTCGACGGCGATGTTGGCGAAGGTGATGGCGACCAGCTGGTCCAGCGCATCGGGATCGCCCGATCGCAGGTCGTAGGTCAGGTCGGAGTTCACCGTCTCGATCCCCGTCCGCTTCTTGAGCTCCGCGGCCAGCGACTCGCCGACATCGGCCTTGTGGCGGTGTCCGAACATGTCCGCCTCACCGACCTCGCCCAGCGTGCCGCCCTGCCACATGGCGCCCTCGCTGGCGATCA
Source organism: Candidatus Limnocylindria bacterium (assembly GCA_035700865.1). Taxonomy (GTDB): domain Bacteria; phylum Chloroflexota; class Limnocylindria; order QHBO01; family QHBO01; genus JACDBZ01. The sequence continues at coordinate 6,548 of DASSOH010000132.1, forward strand.
CGAACGCGTAGTTCGAGGGGTTGAGCCGCCAGTCCTCGGCCAGCACGTCGGCGAGCGCGTCCAGGTCGAACGGTGCCTCGGGGATCACGCAGCGGGCACTGGTGACGTAGGCGGAGTACCAGGCCGTGTAGCCGGCATTGCGGCCGAAGATGCGGAAGACGCCGATGCGCTCGTGGCTGCCCAGCGTGGTGCGCTGCCGGTTGATCAGCTCCTTGGCACGCGTCACCGCGGTCGAGAAGCCGATGCAGTACTCGGTGCCGTGGACGTCGTTGTCCATCGTCTTGGGGATGGCGATGACCGGGAAGCCCTCGCGGCCCAGCCGCGCCGCGTAGCTCAGCGTGTCGTCACCACCGATGGCGACCAGGGCCGTGATGCCGAGCTTCTCGAGGTTCTCGAGGACGTACGGGGTGATGTCGTATCGGTCCTCGCCGGTCTGCATGCCCCCGATGCGCTCCTCCGCCAGTCCCGGCGGGAGGGTCGCCCGGGTCATCGACGACGGGTTGGTCCGCGAGGTGTGCAGGATGGTGCCACCGGTCCGATCGATGGCCCGGGTGCTGACCCGGTCGAGTGGTCGGAGGTAGCCGCCGCCGTCCTCGCGGGCCGTGTCGACGTGCGTCAGCCCCTTCCAGCCCCGCCGGAAGCCGACGCTCTCCCAGCCGAATTCGCTGGACCGATAGACGACGCTCTTGATCACCGAATTGAGGCCCGGGACGTCGCCGCCACCGGTCAGGATGCCGATGCGCTTCATGCTCGCTTCGTGCTCGCTCTCACAGCCGTTTTGGTCATGCTCGCACACCATCCGGGGTTTGTGGAAAAGGCGGATTTCTGGCACAATTACGATCCGCAAACGGAGTTCCGCCCTTGTCCTCGACCCCTACTCGTGAGCGCCGATACGTGACGTGGCGGCTGCCCGATCGCCACTTCAGCAAGGTCCATCTCATCGGCGAGCCCGGGTCCACGGTCTGCGGCCGCGCCCTTCCGCGCGCCACCGGCCAGCCGAAGGCCCCGATCCCCGACTCGGAGATGTGCCCGGACTGCGACGCGCAGGGCTGACGCGTCCCTTCGGCGCCACGATGGCACCCCTACCGACCGCCGACGATGCCGGCGGTCGGTTCGTTTTCCTCCCCATCCCGCGCGACGCCCTGGTCGTCCTGGTCGGCGTGGCCGGCAGCGGCAAGTCCACCTTCGCGCGGCGCCACTTCAGCCCGACCCAGGTCCTCTCGTCGGATCAGCTGCGCGCCCTGATCACCGATGACCCGGCTGCCCAGGCCGCCACCGACGACGCCTTCGACCTGCTGCACCGGATCCTGGCGATGCGGCTCCGCCGCGGGCGCCTGACGGTGGTCGACGCCACGAACGTCGAGGCCTGGGCGCGCGGCGAGCTGGTCGCCGTCGCCCGTCGCCACCGTCGGCCGGCCGTGGCGATCGTCCTGGATCTGCCACTCCCCGAGGTGCTGCGACAGAACCTCCAGCGCCCGGCCCCTCGCCCGCCCGCCGCCGCCATCCGCCGCCAGCATCGGTGGCTCCATGGGACGCTGGCCGAGCTGCCGCACGAAGGATTCTCGGCGGTCCATCGCCTCGGTTCCGTTGCCGAGGTCGACCAGGTCCGCATCCGGCTCCTCGACTGAATTTCGTGGCGGGGCGGGGCCGGGCGGGGCGGACGGAACGGTACGGTGTCACGTGGGGCGGGGCGGGCCCGTGGCGCGACTCGCAAGATGCGCCGCCACGCGCGCATTGTGCGAGTCGGAGGCGCTCGACTCGCAAGATGTGCCGCCAGGCGCGCATTAGGGACCTCGGGGAGGCCGCGGAGAGCGACGCTGAGCGTGGAATGCGGCCCGGGGACGCGATTCGGCCGGCTAATGCACCGCCACGCGCGCATTGTGCGAGACGGAGGCGCTCGACTCGCACGATGTGCCGATCCGCGCGCATTGTGCGAGACGGAGCCCCGCGACTCGCAAGATGTGCCGCCAGGCGCGCAGGTTGCGAGACGGAGGCGCAGGGCCACCGCAGCAGGCCGCCACGCAACGGGAAATCCCGAAGGAACAACCGCCTCGAGTGCCGATGGCCGAAGCCACCGTACCCGCCCGGTCCGTTCGGCCGAAGCCGC